>JAJUGV010000162.1 GCA_029265795.1 Alcaligenaceae bacterium | reverse complement strand
GGAGCCGGCCACAAGGCACTGTCTTGGCCGAACGTCTCGCTTAATTGGCGCATGAGCCAAGGCAGGTTGAAATCATCCCGCCCGGTGGACTTCGGAGGCGTCAGGGCGAACCACGGATCGGACAGCATGTGTGCAAGCAATCGGTACTCTACCTGCCCCGACGCCGCCCACGATCCATCGGCATCATAGGGAAGATCGCGGTGATGCTGAATCCAAGCGTCCATCAGCATGTTCGCGGGCCCGGTATCGAACCCACTAAGGGTTCCATCGGCGTGCAAGACGGTGATGTTGGCGATGCCGCCCAGGTTGAGTACCACACGCGTTTCGGTCGAGCCGAACTGGGCAGCATGAAAGGCGGGCACCAGCGGCGCACCCTGACCTCCGGCCGCAATATCGCGGCTACGGAAATCAGCGATCACATCAATACCTGTGAGCTCAGCGAGCAAGGCCGGGGCGTTCAACTGCACTGTGTAGCCGAGATCAGGTCGGTGACGCACGGTCTGGCCGTGCGCGCCGATAGCGACAACGCGCGAGGCTGGAGTGCGGGTGGCGTCAAGCAGCTGTCCTACCGCTTCTGCATACCGTCGTGCTAGTTCGATGGACGCGAGGTTTGCCCGGTGTAGCTCGTTGTCGCTAGGTGTGTTCAGCGCCAGCAGCTCGGTGCGCAAAGGGCCTGGAATGGCCACCGACACACCGCCCAATACCTGGCTGTCGCCATCAGTGTCTACCTGCAGCAAAACGGCGTCGACCGCATCCAGGCTGGTTCCGGACATCAGGCCGATGAAAAGGCCGGTATTGCCCATCGGCGCAGCCTTACTGATTGCCGGCTACTTGCGTTGCTTCCGCCGTGTCGGTTGCCGGCGCCGTGACAATGGCAGGCCCCTGCAGCAATTGAATGTGGTCGCGATATTGGGCGATCACCGCATTGAACTTCTCGCGATCTTTGGGCTCAAGCGTGCGGGCCACAGGCAAATCGACAGACAATGGGTCGACGGCCTTGTTATTCACGCGGAACTCATAATGCAGGTGTGGGCCGGTGGACCATCCTGTAGAGCCGACATAGCCGATATGCTGACCCTGGCTGACTTTCACACCCTTCTTGATGCCCTTGGCAAAGCCTTTTTGGTGGGCATAAAGGGTGGTGATGTTGTTGTGGTGTTCGATGATGATCGTATTGCCGTAACCCCGTTGCCACCCGGCGAATTTGATGACGCCGTCTGCAGTCGCGCGGATAGGTGTGCCGCTGGGAGCAGCGTAGTCGACACCATTGTGCCTGCGCCAGCCACCGTGCACGGGGTGACGGCGGCCACCGAATGTGGAGCTGATACGAGTGAATTTCAGGGCGTTGCGCAGGAAGGCGCCTTGCAGGCTGCGGCCCTCGAAGTCGTAATACCCGCCGGATGACGACTCAGGCTCGAACCAAACGGCGTCGTAGACTTTATCTTTATTCAGAAACTCCACCGCCAGCACACGCCCTGCGCCGACACTACGGCCCTCGGTGTTGTAGGTCTCGTAAACCACCCGGAAGCGGTCGCCCTTACGCAGATCCTTCATGAAATCGATCTTGCTGCTGAGGATTTCAGCCATCTGGAGCGTGATGTGGTCCGGGATACCGGCTGCATCCGTGGCACCGAATAGTGAGCTGCGGATTTCGCCTTCGGCAATACGAATCTGGGTGTCGGCGACCTGTTCCCGTTCTTCCGCGACGAAGCCGCCTTCGCCGTCAGGCGTGATTTCCAGCCAGCGGCTGACGAAACGCCCTTCGTCGCGTGTGCCGGGAGTGTGGTCGTAGCGCAGGGACACCAGCCGGCCTTCGTGGTCGAGTGCCGCCCGAATCACGCGCCCGGGATAGAGCTTATATATCGAACGTGCGGAGGGTTCCTGAATAAGGAAAGTCTGCAGCCCCGGTTCTTGCACGTGCAGGCGTTGCAGCAGGGCGGCCAGCGTGTCTCCGCGAAGGATGACGGTTTCGCTAATAAAGGGGTCGCTGGATGTCGCACCGGAGAGAACTTCGATCTCCGGCAATGGCAGAACGCTTTCCTCGGTATATACGACAGGTTTTTCCGGAGGCTGCACGACGGCTAACGCGCCGGCTGTACCGAACAGGCCCAGGGCCAGCAAGAGCAGCCCTTTGCGTACGAAGTGAAATGGCTTGCGATGGGCGCGCGCTGCTGCGCGCAACGAGCGAGTGTCGGGAATCCCTTTCTCGGACATGGACGGAAAACCTGGATGATAAGATGCTGCGTTGCCGGCGTGCTGCGCCCCGGCTGTATGCAGGGGGCAGTTAGCACGCTATGCTATCCGATTACCGCAAGGTTTTCGAGGCCTTTTGCGATTTTTTTCCCTCGATACGATATTTCTAACCATCTGTTCTTCGCAGATCTCTCATTTATGCCGCCCAACGAAGCCCCCATCACGCCTGAAGTCGAGCATGATCTCAAAATAGTAAAGCGTGGGTGTGACGAACTGCTCGTCGAGTCAGAGTTCGTCCGCAAGCTTGCACGCAGCCGTGCGCAAAAGCAGCCCTTGCGAATCAAACTGGGCCTGGATCCCACCGCGCCGGACATCCATCTGGGGCATACTGTGGTGCTGAACAAGATGCGCCAGCTTCAGGACCTAGGCCATACCGTCATTTTTCTGATCGGTGACTTCACCGCCCTGATCGGCGATCCGAGTGGACGCAATACCACCCGTCCGCCCCTTACGCCCGAGCAGATTCACGAGAACGCCAAGACCTATTACGAGCAGGCGAGCATGGTGTTGGACCCGGCCCGCACCGAGATCCGCTACAACTCTGAGTGGTGTGACAAGCTGGGTGCTCGGGGCATGATTAAGCTGGCCTCGCGCTATACCGTTGCACGCATGATGGAGCGCGAAGACTTTACCCGCCGCTTCAAGGGCGGTATTCCGATTTCCATTCACGAGTTCCTGTACCCATTGCTGCAGGGCTACGATTCCGTGGCGCTTAAAGCCGATCTGGAAATGGGCGGTACCGACCAGAAGTTCAACCTGCTGGTGGGTCGCGAGCTGCAGAAAGAATACGGCATGGAGTCTCAGTGCATCCTGACCATGCCCTTGCTCGAAGGCACCGACGGCGTCGAAAAGATGTCCAAGTCCAAGGGCAACTATATTGGTATCACGGAAGCACCGGATTCCATGTTCGGCAAGCTCATGTCAATTTCCGACACGCTGATGTGGCGCTATTATGAGTTGCTCTCTTTCCGCTCAACGGAAGATATCCAGGCGCTGCGCAAGCAGGTCGATGAAGGTCTGAACCCGCGCGAAGCTAAGGTGGCGCTGGCACAAGAGATTGTCGAGCGTTTCCACTCCCGGCAGGCTGCAGAGCGTGCGCTTGCCACCTTTGAAGCCAGGTTCCGCGACGGCGCCATTCCAGAAGACATGCCGGAAGTCACCGTGGGCCAAGCCCCCATGGGTATACTCAAAGTCCTGCGGGAAGCCGGTCTGGCCGCCTCCGGCTCCGAAGCTCAGCGCAACGTCGAGCAGGGCGGAGTGCGGGTTGACGGGCAGCGCGTTGAAGACAGATCTCTGCAATTGGCCGCAGGCACCTATGTGGTACAGGTGGGTAAACGCAAGTTTGCCCGCGTAACGCTAACAGCTTGATCTTCAGGAGTTCGCGATGAAGCTTTTCAGTGAGTCGTTCAAGGACCAGGGGACCATTCCCGAGCACAATGCCTTTGCCAAGCCTGACGGCCAGGCCCATGTGGCTCTGGCCGGCAATGCAAATCCGCATCTTGCCTGGTCCGATGCTCCGGCAGCCACGCAATCGTTCGTGGTGATCTGCCACGACCCGGACGTCCCCAGCAAGCCCGATGACGTCAACCAGGAAGGGCGTGAGATTCCAGATACCCTGCCGAGGGTGGACTTCTATCACTGGGTGCTGATCGACATTCCTGCACACACCACGCAGATTGCCGAAGGGTCTTATTCCAAAGGGGTGACGCCCCGCGGCAAGGCAGGCCCGCTGGCCCTGGATGGCACTCGCCAGGGGCTGAACGACTACACTGCCTGGTTCGCAAGTGATCGCGACATGAATGGGGACTACTTCGGTTACGACGGCCCCTGCCCACCATGGAACGATTCCATCGTGCACCGTTATGTTTTCACGGTATATGCGCTCGATATTCAGGAGCTGCCGGTTGAGGGCCGGTTCACCGCTAAAGATGTTCTGGAAGCAATGCAGGGTCATATCCTCGACCAGGCATCCATCACCGGCATCTACACGCTCAACCCTCGTCTGATCGAAAAATAACGGCGTCGCCGGGCGTTCTGGAGGCGGGCGGAACAGGCTTGGGGCGAACAGGCTAAAATGGCTGATTCATTTCTTGTACTGCAAGGATCGCCCCATGTTTGACCGCTCCCATACCCTCGACCAGGTCGATGCCGAAGTCTGGGCAGCTGTTCTGAAAGAGAACGAGCGCCAGGAACAGCATATCGAGCTGATCGCCTCCGAAAACTACACCAGCCCGGCCGTGATGCAGGCGCAAGGTACGCAACTTACCAACAAGTATGCGGAAGGGTATCCGGGCAAGCGCTATTACGGCGGTTGCGAATATGTCGACATCGTCGAACAGCTGGCCATCGATCGCTTGAAAGAGATCTTCGGCGCCGAAGCGGCCAACGTCCAGCCTAATTCGGGTTCGCAGGCCAACCAGGGTGTTTACATGGCTGTGCTTAAGCCTGGTGACACCGTCCTGGGCATGAATCTGGCCGAAGGCGGGCACCTGACCCACGGTTCGCCCGTGAATGCCTCCGGCAAGCTCTACAACTTCATCTCCTACGGGCTCAACGAGAAAGAAGAGCTCGACTACGATGCGCTGGAGCGCCTGGCACGCGAACACAAGCCCAAGCTCATCGTGGGCGGCGCCTCGGCCTATTCGCTGCGCATCGACTTCGAGCGTATGGCGCGCATCGCACGCGAAAACGGCGCGTATTTCATGGTAGATATCGCACACTACGCCGGCCTGGTGGCCGGGGGTGTCTATCCCAACCCAGTGCCGCACGCCGACTTCGTTACGTCCACGACGCACAAATCGCTGCGTGGCCCGCGCGGCGGCGTCATCATGATGAAGGCTGAGCACGAGAAAATCATTAACTCGGCTATTTTCCCGGGGATTCAGGGTGGCCCGCTCATGCATGTCATCGCTGCTAAGGCGGTCTCCTTCAAAGAAGCGCTCTCGCCCGACTTCAAGCAATATGCCGAACAAGTCGTGAAGAACGCCAAAGTGCTGGCCGATACATTGGTGAGCCGCGGTCTGCGCATCGTATCGGGGCGCACGGAAAGCCACGTGATGCTGGTCGATTTGCGTGCCAAGGGCAT
>JAJUGV010000088.1 GCA_029265795.1 Alcaligenaceae bacterium | reverse complement strand
GCATGCTTGTAAACACCTGTGCTTCGGAAAAAGAGGTGCAAATGTACCCCAAACCTTGAGCCAGCTCAAGTTCAGACACCCAGTAATTTGACATAGCGATTATAATTCATCACGTTACAAGCTACTGCGTGCGCTAACTCACATGTCTGTCGACGTCCTTACCTTTGGTCTGAACCACGTCTCCGCCCCGGTGTCGGTGCGCGAGCGTGTGTCGTTCCCAATGGATGTCGTCAAGCCTGCACTCAGTGCTTTGCGAGGCTCGTTCGGTAATTCGGTGCGCGAAGCTGCCATTTTGTCTACCTGTAATCGCACCGAAATCTACTGTGCGGCAGATCCTGCCGTGTCGCCCCATATTCCACAGTGGTTGGCGGATTTCAATCGGCTTGAGCAAGGCTCACTGCAGCCTCACCTCTATCAGTACCAAAGCAACGAGGCCGTGCGCCATGCGTTTCGCGTGGCCAGCGGGTTGGATTCCATGGTGCTGGGTGAACCGCAGATCCTGGGGCAGCTGAAAGAAGCAGTACGGGCGGCAGAGGCCGCCGGTTCGCTGGGCACCTTGTTGCACCAGCTGTTCCAGCGTACCTTCTCCGTCGCCAAGGAAGTCCGTAGCACCACGGCTATAGGTGCTCACTCAGTGTCGATGGCGGCCGCAGCCGTCAAGTTGGCCGAGCGCGTGTTCGGCGATCTTTCCGAATGCAATGTGCTGTTCATTGGCGCAGGCGAAATGATCGAGCTGTGCGCGACGCACTTTGCGGCCACACACCCCAAACACATGGTGGTTGCCAACCGTACCGTCGAACGGGCGGAAACCTTAGCCAACCGCTTCAATGCTCGCAGCATGAAGCTGGCAGACTTGCCCGAGCGCATTGCCGAATTCGACGTCATTATTTCCTGTACGGCCAGTTCGCTGCCTATCCTGGGCCTGGGCATGGTCGAGCGCGCCACGCGCTCCCGCCGGCATCGTCCCATGGTAATGGTCGACCTCGCCGTGCCGCGTGACATCGAACACGAAGTCGGTCGTCTTGCCGATATCTATCTCTACACGGTCGACGATCTCGGCCGCCTGGTGCAAAGCGGTGCTGATGCCCGCAAGGCGGCTGTTGTACAGGCCGAGGCCATTATCGAGACTCGGGTGCAGAATTTCATGCACTGGTTGCAGAGTCGCGAGGCCGTCCCCACCATCATCGAACTGCAACGCACAGCCGAGCAAGTCCAGCAACAAGAACTCGAGAAGGCCCGGCGCCTGCTCGCCCGCGGCGAAGATCCTGCCCGGGTACTCGAATCGCTGGCCTACGGGCTCACTCAAAAATATCTGCATGGTCCCATGGCGACGCTCAATCAAAGCGAGCCCCAGGAGCGTGCGCAATTACTGTCTCTGCTCCCTCGCCTAATGCCCTCGGCCGATAAGCGCCGTTAGCTCTGCACCTCTAACTTCTTCTATGAAAGATTCAATGCGCAGCCGGCTCGAGCAGCTGGCGCAACGCCTGATCGAGATCGACGCTCTGCTTGCCGAGCCTGAAATTGCCAGTGATATGGACCGCTTTCGCAAGCTTTCGCGGGAGCGCGCCGAGATAGAACCGGTCGTTGAAGCTTTCAATGCCTACCGGGCGACGGAGGCCGACATCGAGGCGGCCAAGGAAATGCTCGGCGATCCCGATATGCGGGAGATGGCTGAAGAAGAGCTCGAAACGGGTAAGGCGCGCCTGGAGCAATTGCAGGGAGAGCTGCAAATTCTACTTTTGCCACGCGATCCGGACGATGATCGCAGCGTGTTTTTGGAGATCAGGGCGGGCACCGGTGGTGACGAAAGTGCACTATTTGCGGGCGACCTGCTGCGCATGTATACACGCTATGCAGAAGAGCGCGGCTGGCGGGTGGAGCTGCTGTCGGCTAATGAGTCCGAGGTGGGCGGCTACAAGGAAGTGATCGCTCGCTTGGAAGGCTCAGGTGTGTACGGTGAATTGAAATTCGAATCCGGTGCCCACCGCGTGCAGCGCGTACCAGAAACCGAAGCCCAAGGCCGTATTCACACCTCTGCTTGTACAGTGGCCGTGCTACCGGAGGCCGACGCGCAAAGCGATATTCAGATCAACCCGTCTGAGCTACGCATAGACACGTTCCGGGCGAGCGGCGCCGGCGGTCAGCACGTCAATAAGACCGATTCCGCCGTACGCATTACTCACTTGCCCAGCGGCATTGTGGTGGAGTGCCAGGACGACCGTTCACAGCACCGCAACCGCGAAAAGGCGATGCAGGTGTTGGCCGCCCGCCTGAAAGACCAGCAACAACAGGAGGCGCAGGCCAAAGAGGCGGCGCAGCGCAAGAGCCTGGTGGGTTCCGGCGACCGTTCCGAGCGTATCCGCACGTATAACTTCCCACAGGGCCGCGTAACGGATCATCGCATCAATCTCACGCTATATAAGCTGGGCAACATCATGGAAGGCGACCTCAACGAGTTGATTGCTGCTTTGCGTGCAGAGCACCAGGCGGAACAACTTGCCGCCCTTGGCCAAGATTGAACGTGGCGGTTTTGCGTGAACTTCTCAGAGAAGGGCGGTTGCCTTCACTGGAAGCTCGCATGTTGTGGCAGCATGTGCTGCAGGTGTCCCGTTCATGGCTGATTGCGCATGACGATACTCGGATTACCGCGGACCAGCTTGCGACTTACCGTGACTTGGAAGCGCGCCGCCTGGCTGGCGAACCCATGGCCTACATTTTGGGCGTACGTGAGTTCATGGGGCATGAGTTCCAGGTGACGCCTTCCGTGTTAATTCCGCGCCCGGAAACTGAACTCCTGGTTGAAACGGCAGTCTCAATCATTCAGGGGCGCGCCGGTGCTGCCGTACTGGATCTGGGAACCGGCTCCGGCGCAATTGCCATTTCGATTGCGCTGGCCTGCCCGACGGCGCAGGTCGTGGCGACGGATATCAGTGCCGATGCGTTGAGCGTAGCGCGCAATAATGCTCAAAGCCTTGGCGCAGATGTGGAATTTCATCAGGGAGGTTGGTATCAAGCCCTGCCGGCGGGCAAGGTCTTTGACCTTATTGTCTCGAATCCGCCGTATATTCCCGTGGGCGACCCGCATCTTACGCAGGGTGATCTTCGCTTTGAGCCAGTACAGGCCCTGTCCGACGGGCGCGATGGGCTGGACGCCTACCGAGAAATTGTGGCGGGCGCGCCGGCCCATTTACGGTCGGGCGGCAGCTTGTATGTCGAGCACGGCTGGGATCAATCCGACCAGGTCTGCGCATTGCTGCGCCACGCAGGTTTCCGCAAGATACACAGTTTGCCCGATTTGGCTGGCATACTACGCGTAAGCGGCGGTAGTTTATAAACCTTTTTCTTTCTGGAAGTTTCATCCACCATGAGCGAAGTCCAAGATTTCATCCGTGAAACCGTAACCACGCATCCCGTTGTGCTGTTCATGAAAGGTACCGCACAGTTTCCGCAGTGCGGTTTCTCTGGGCGTGCTGTCCAAGCCCTGCGCGAAGCGGGTGCCAGCAAGCTGGTTACCGTGAACGTGCTTGAGGACGAAGAAGTACGTGAAGGCATTAAGCAGTATGCTAACTGGCCCACCATTCCACAGCTTTACATCAAGGGCGAGTTCATCGGCGGCTCCGATATCATCGGCGAAATGCTTGCTACTGGCGAACTCAAAACCATCCTGGCCGAGGCTGGGGCAACTGAGTGAGCAATAAGCAACGGCTTGTCGTCGGGGTAACCGGCGCGACCGGAGCCATCTACGCGCAGCGCCTTTTGCAGGTGCTGCGCGAGACAGGCCAGGTGGAAACTCATCTGGTCATCTCCCCTCCAGGGGTGTTAACAATCAAGCACGAACTCGGCATGTCGCGTCGTGATTTCCACGAGCTTGCCGACGCGGTGCATAGCTTCCGTGATATCGGTGCGTCGCTCGCCAGTGGCAGCTTTGCCACCTCAGGCATGGTGGTGGCACCCTGTTCTGTGCGCACGCTGGCCGCTATTGCCCACGGTTTTTCCGATAATCTCATTACCCGGGCAGCGGATGTCACGCTAAAAGAGCGGCGCCGCCTAGTGCTGATGCTGCGTGAGACCCCTTTCAACCTGGCTCACTTGCGCAACATGATGGCAGTCACAGAAATGGGCGGGGTCATCTTTCCGCCATTGCCTGCGTTTTACCTGCATCCGCAAAGCATCCAGGAAATGGTGGACCACACCGTGGCCCGTGTGCTTGATTTGTTCGATATCACCGTTCCTTCGCCGCGCTGGGAAGGAATGGACGTTTCTTAGGCTTCTCTGGGAACGACTCCCGGGCGTCTGGCCTCGGTGACCTGCACGGCTGCGCCGTCGCTATCAGAGTTCGCCGAGCTCTCTTTTAGCAGGCCGTCCAGTTGGTTTTCATGCTCCGGCGGCGTTGGAAAGTCTTCCGTATCAAAAGCGATGTCGCCGTCGGCATCCGGCACGCCGTCCACCTGCAGATCGGAAAAATTAAAGAGCTCCCGATCCATCAGGTGGCTGGGAACGACACGCGATAGTGCACCGAAGACGTTCCAGGAGCGGCCGGGAAAGCGCTTGTCCCATTCGGCGATCATGCGAGTAACCTCTTTGCGCTTAAGATTTTCCTGCGATCCGCATAAGTTGCACGGGATGATGGGAAACTTCTTAAGTTCGGCGTAGGCGACCAGATCTTTTTCCATCACATAGGCCAGTGGCCGGATGATGATGTTCTTGCCATCGTCCGATTGCAGCTTAGGCGGCATGGCTTTCATGCGCCCGCCGTAAAACAGGTTCAAGAAGAACGTACCCAGGATGTCGTCGCGATGGTGACCCAAGGCGATCTTTGTCGCACCCAGCTCGCCGGCCACCCGATAAAGAATGCCCCGGCGCAGGCGCGAGCAAAGCGAACACATGGTCTTGCCTTCGGGCAGTACGCGTGTGACGATTGAGTAGGTGTCCTGGGTTTCGATGTGATAAGGCACACCCAGCGATTCCAAGTACTGCGGCAGGATATGGTCTGGGAAGCCCGGCTGCTTCTGGTCGAGGTTCACGGCCACCACATCGAAATGGATCGGGGCGCGCTCACGTAGCGTCAGTAAGATGTCGAGCAGAGCGTAGGAATCCTTACCGCCGGACAGGCATACCATCACTTTGTCGCCATCTTCGATCATGTTGAAGTCGCTGATCGCGCGGCCGGTTTCGCGCATGAGGCGCTTGGTAAGCTTGTTGGCCTCCAGCCGCTCACGCTTGAGGCGACGGGCTTCTTCAGCACTTGACGGCAGGGTGTCTGTTAGGGAAACGGGGTCGGCTTGCATGGTGTTGTGTAGGGTGGGGTGGCGTTGACAGGTTTACGCGGCCATGTCCGGGCGGCTGCGCTGCAGTTCGATCCCGACCGCGGCGCAGTCCGAAAAAGCAAGCGGCTTGCTGACGCGTATACGCAGCTGCCTGACTTCACCGAATTCTCTGAAAATTCGTTCTACCAACTGTTCCGCTAGTGTTTCCAGCAAATGGACGTGGCGGCGTGTGCATTCATCCACGATAGCGTTGCGAAGGTGCCGGTAATCGAGCACGGTCTGAATGTCATTGTCGTGAACCTCACGTGAGACCTCCACCTCGAATTCCGCATCAATATGCAAAGGTTGTGTGGCGCGCAGCTCGTGTTCCAAGATGCCGATGCGCGCGTCGATAGCAAGTTGTTCAAAGATAATGCGTCGGGTGAGCATGGGGAAGGGAGGTCCTGAAATGTGGGACAGGCACAGGCTTTGACTGTGTCGTGGATTTTATTGAATGGCGCCGTATGGTAGCAATCAACACGCCGGCGGGCACTACATCATGCTGAAATCGCGCTCCATGCCTACTAGGTGTTGGCCACCGTCAACGGGCAGGTCCACGCCGGTAATGGCGGGGTTTTCCAACAGGAATACCACCGCGCGGGCGATGTCCTCCGGCGTGCTTGCTTGTTCCAGTGGTGCCATACGATGGGTCTTTTGAAAGGCTTCGGGCGTTTGCAGGTGGCTGGGTAATGTCAGCCCCGGCGAGACGCCGACCACCCGTACCTGTGGCGCCAACGCCTGTGCCAGCAGTACGGTGGCGGTTTTCAACGCTGCCTTGCTAAGTGTGTAGGACAAAAAGTCCGGGTTGGGGTTGCTAAGTTTCTGGTCGAGCAGATTCACCACCACGCCTTTAGCGCCGTCGTGTCGTTCCATGACATGCTGGTGAAGCGCCTGGGCCAGCACGATCGGCGCTGCAAGATTGGGCAGCATGTGTACCTGTAGTTGCTGGGTTGTAAAGCTCGCCGCATCGTCGTAATCGAATACAGCCGCATTGTTAATGACTGCGTCTACAGCACCCAATTCGTTGACAGCCTGGGCGAACAGCTTGCGTGTATGAGCCTCGTCAGCCAGATCGGCCTGGATCATGCAATGGCTGCCGCCCAGCTCGTTCAGCTGCTGCACGGTGTCTGAAGCTTCGGCCGACGAGCTGCGATAGTGCACTGCAATGTTCCAGCCACACTTTGCCAGACTAAGTGCGATGTGGCTGCCAATGCGTTTCGCGCCTCCAGTGATCAGCGCTGTCGGCCGGCGAGTGAACTCAACCATCTTGTTTGTTCCTGCCGGATTGTTTGTCTTTATGGTTCTGCAGCGACCGGTCGGCAGGCTGTACTCGTTGCAATTGACATTCGGTCAGTGCCGGCTCGGCGAGGGTCAGCTGAAAACTGCGCAGTTCGTCACGGCGGAAGACGTGTACCGTGACGGTAGCGCCGGGTTGCCAGCGAGACAGCAGGTTTTGCAGTGATTTCTCATCATGGACGCGTAAGCCTTCAATGGCGATGATGACGTCACCGGCGGATAGCCCCGCTTTGTGTGCAACACCCCCTTCATGCACGCTTGCGATACTACATTGACCCTCGCTGTAGCGTAGCCGGGCGTCAAGGCCGGCATCGGTCTTGGGTGCGTTCCAACTCAGTGCAATTCCTTGGGGCTCCAGCAGCTCTGCCAAAGGCACGTCTTCGCAGCCATAGGCATAGCGCTCCAGATAGCCGTCTGCCTTGAAGCCCGTGGCCTCCTCGATCAGACGTGGCATTTCCGCTTCGTCGAGGCCTTGTGGCTTACCCCGATAGAAGTCGCGCCCATACCGCTGCCACATCAGGCGCAGCACGTCGTCGAGCGAGCGTTCGTTCTGGGTGGCGTTTCGAATCGCCAGATCCAGCCCGGCGGCAACCAGCGAACCCTTGGTGTAATAGCTGACAATAGCGTTCGGGGAATTTTCATCCTGTTTGTAAAAGCGCGTCCATGCATCGAAAGAGCTTTCCGCTACGCTTTGCTTCAGCCGTCCGGCCCCACGGTGCACCAGGGTGATGGATCGGGCCAAGCGTCGCAGATAGGCAGCTTCATCAATGAGACCGGCCCTTAGCAGGAAGAGGTCGTCGTAGTAAGACGTAAAGCCCTCAAATACCCATAGCAGTTCGGTGTGGTTCTCACGCGAAAGGTCATAGGGAGCGAATGCGGCCGGCTTGATGCGCTTCACATTCCATGTGTGGAAGTACTCGTGGCTGACAAGACCCAGAAAATTTTCGTAGCCTTCGCCGGTTTCCCTGCGCCCCGTCGACGGTAGATCGGCACGGCTGCACATCAGAGCCGTCGATGAGCGGTGCTCAAGGCCCCCGTAACCGTCCCCAACGACCATGGTCATGAATACGTAGCGGTCGCTACTGTCGAGAAATGGAGCGGCCTGCGATTCCGGTTCGAAGAAGGCGATCTGCGCTTCGCAAAGCCGGCGCGTGTCTTCTGCGATTCGTTCCAGATCCAGATTGGGCACGACCCCGGTGAAGACCATTTCGTGCAGTGCGCCGGCGGCTTCGAAAGAAATCACCTGTGGTGTACCCATTTCCACCGGGTGGTCGATCAGCGCATCGTAGTCGGGGGCACGATACATGCCGAAGCCGTGTCGGCTTGCAACCTGGGGATGCCCGGCAGCTTCAGGCAAGGAGGTGTAGACCTTCCAGTCGGTGATGCCGGGCGGGGCTTCAAGCAAAAGATGGCAAGGTTCCTGTTCTTTCCCCAGAGGCGCTAGAAAGACGCTGGTGCCGTTGAAAAAAGCGTGCGTTTCATCCACATGGGCACTGCGCACCGAGAGGTCCCAGGCATAGACGACGTATTCCACAATCAGCGGCCCGTCGCATGGTTCACAACGCCAGCTATGGTTACCGGTCTTGCGGATGCCCACGACCCGGTCGTTACAACGGGCGGAAATCGTTTCGACTTGGCGGGCGAAATCTCGAATAAGATAGCTGCCGGGAATCCAGGCTGGGAGGGCGAGTTGCTGCCCTTGCGGGTCCGGATCGGCAATGCGTAAGGTCACGCGCAGACGGTGGCCCGCTAAGTCGTGCGGTACCAGCGTGTAGAGTATGGATTCGGTGTTCATCCCTCAATATTAACTTCCAACAAGGAGACAGTATGACAGCCGCTATGGTGAAGACAGAAGTGCGGGGCCGCGTCGCCCTCATTACCCTGGACCGCCCCAAGGCGCTGAATGCGCTGAGCAACGAGCTCATCGATGAGCTGGCCGAGCTCATGCGCAAGTTCGACGCCGATGAGAACATCGGTGCCATGGTGTTGACGGGCTCCGAAAAGGCGTTCGCGGCGGGGGCCGATATTTCCGCCATGCAGGGCTGGTCATACATGGATGTCTACAAGCAAGACTATCTGGGTGGCAATTGGGAGTCACTGAAGCGCATTCGCAAGCCCATCATCGCAGCGGTGTCCGGCTATGCCTTGGGCGGTGGCTGTGAGCTGGCCATGCTGTGCGACTTCATTATTGCGGCAGACAACGCCAAGTTCGGTCAGCCTGAAATCAAGCTCGGTGTCATACCCGGCTTCGGTGGCACTCAGCGCTTACCCCGCGCCGTTGGCAAAGCGAAGGCCATGGATCTCGTATTAACTGGTCGAATGATGGATGCCGACGAAGCAGAGCGCTGTGGTCTGGTCGCGCGCGTGGTTTCGCCGGAGCGTCTTCTCGATGAGGCCCTCGAGGCCGCCGAGACCATTGCGTCGTACTCCCTGCCTTCGGTCATGATGGCCAAAGAGTGCGTCAACGCCGCCTTCGAGGGCACGCTCACCGATACGCTGATGTACGAACGCCGTAATTTTCATGCGCTGTTCGCGACGGAAGATCAGAAAGAAGGAATGCGGGCATTTGTCGAGAAACGCAAGCCCGAGTTCAAACATCGGTAATGCAGCACCATGAGCGGCGACCCTGGGGTAGGGCGCCGCTAACTGTTGGAATTACGGGCTTGCCAACTTGCGACAGCGTTCAAAAAAAAGCTATACTCCCTGGGTTTGCCGCTGGCCGGGCGCCATAAACAATATGCTTTAGGGCTAAAGTTTTATGTGCTGCTGGTTGTATGCGGCTTCTTTGTAAGCTGGCTGCGAGGCCAACAGGCAAACTGGTCGCAAGGCCGAAGGTGCACGGTATGGAAGAACACACTCCCATCGTGCTGACCGACGAGGAACGAGCGAGAGTCGGTCGGCGCGCCAATCAGGGCCTAATAAGGGCATTGGTGGCGCAGGCAGGCATGGCCGTGTTCGCCGTGGTGCTGTCCGGCTTGGTGGCAGGTGGTAATGCGGCGTTGTCAGCCTTTGTAGGTGCGGCGGCGTATTTCATACCTAACCTGTTATTCGCCTTGCGCCTGCTGGCCGGGGCATTTGGCCCAGTGAAAACCGGTCCCATGGCTTTCTTCTGGGGCGAGGCTTTCAAGTTGGGGGTTGCGACACTCATACTTGGGCTGGCTGCAGTAAAAGGCGAGGGTTGGTTGGTTTGGCCCGCCCTGTTGCTGGGGCTGCTGTGTGTATTGAAAGGGTATGTGCTGTTGCTGGCGTTTCGTAAGTTGCCGTAGCTGCACTGATGGTTTTCGGGGAATTCTCCGTTTTGCATTTACAGGATAAGGTTTCAGATGGCTGTCGCTGCTGATATTTCGCCCCAGTCTTATTACATCCAGCATCACTTGGTTCACCTGAACAACATAGGTGAGAAGCAATCAGCCGTCGCTAATTTCGGCATCATCAACTACGACTCGCTGTTCTGGTCCATCCTGATGGGTGCGCTGGTACTGCTTTTCCTGTGGCGCGCTGCTGCGCGAGCCACGCCGGAAGTGCCGGGCCGCTTCCAGATGGCTGTCGAAATGCTGGTCGATATGGTCGAAGATCAGGCCAAAACTATCGTCCATAACGAAACCAGCCGCAAGTTCGTGTCGCCTCTGGCGCTCACCGTGTTTCTGTGGGTCGTGTTCATGAATACGCTCGACCTCATTCCCGTCGACCTCATGCCATGGCTGCTGAAGGTAACGGGTCTGGGTGCTGAGCCGGCCGACCCTGTGTATTACCACCGTATTCTTCCCACCGCCGATTTGAACATCACCTTGGGCATGGCCCTGGGTGTGCTGCTCGTGGTGATTTACTACGGCATCAAGATCAAAAAGCCTGGCGGCTATATCAAGGGGCTGCTTACCGGGCCCTTCCATGGTAGTGGCGTAGGCGCGATTGTGCTGGCTCCCGCCAACCTCCTCATGAATCTTATCGAGTACGCCGCGAGCACTGTGTCGCTCAGTATGCGGTTGTTCGGCAACATGTTTGCGGGCGAACTCGTCTTCATGCTTATCGCTCTGCTGGGCGGCGCATGGTCCGGTTTTAATGGTGCAAGTCTTGGTCTGGGCATAGGCCACATTGTGGCCGGTTCGTTGTGGGCGATCTTCCACATTCTGATCGTGCTGCTGCAAGGCTTCATTTTCATGATGCTCACCCTCGTCTATGTCGGTCAGGCGCATGAAAGCCATTAAGGCAAACCGGCCCAAGAGACTTTCCCCCCTCTGAAGGTCGGTATAGCAGGGTTGCCGCCTGCAACGCAGTTTCTTTGACTATTTGAATCACACATGGTTGTCTAACCAAGGAGTTATCATGACTGACGTCTCTTTCGTCGCTCTGGCTGCCGGCCTCATCATCGGTCTGGGTGCCTTCGGTTGCTGCATCGGCATCGCGCTGATGGGTGGCAAGTACCTCGAAGCCTCTGCTCGCCAACCTGAGCTGATGAACGCCCTGCAAACCAAGATGTTCGTTCTGGCAGGTCTGATCGACGCGGCCTACCTGATCGGCGTTGGTATTGCCATGCTGTTTGCCTTCGCTAACCCGTTTGTTGGGTGATGAAGCAGCCCGTCAATCTGACGGGAATAGCGGCCGTGGGCGCAATTGTTGCGTTCACGGCGTGAACACTAGACGTCGGCGGAGCCCCGCACGGCGCTAAGGGTATTAAAGGGAAACGACCGTGAATTTAAACGCGACTCTCTTTTTCCAGATGATCGTGTTTTTCGTGCTGGCGTGGGTCACGATGAAATTCATCTGGCCTCCGCTCACGAGGGCGATTGATGATCGTCGCCAGAAGATCGCCGATGGCCTGGCTGCTGCCGAGAAGGGCAAGGCAGACCTGGCTCAAGCGCAGGCACGTATCAACTTGATTGAAGCCAACGCCAAACACGACAACCATGCGCGTATGGTCGAGGCCGAGAAGCAGGCAGCCGCCATCATCGATCAGGCTCGCCGGGATGCCGAGGCCGAAAAGGCGCGGATTCTGGCTCAGGCTCAGCAGGATGCTGCTCAGGAATTGCAGCGTGCCCGCGAGGCCTTGAGGGCGGACGTGGCCGTGCTGGCCATCAAGGGCGCGCAGCAGATTCTGCAGCGCGAAGTCGACGCCAAGGCCCATGCCGAGCTGCTTGATCAGCTCCAGGCGCAACTGTAATTTCGGGATTGGCCATGGCTGAACTATCTACTGTTGCCCGACCATACGCCGAAGCGCTGTTCGCTTCGGCCCGCGATGACCAGGCTGCTCTGGAATCCTGGTCCTCGTTGCTGTCCGAGCTTGCCGGGCTGGTGAGCGTAAGCGACGTCCACGAGGCGATGACAGATCCGCGGCTCGATGCGTCTCAGCGCGTAGAGCTCTTCACCAGTCTGGTCAAGTCGCCGTTGTCCGATGCCGCTCGTAATTTCATCACGCTGCTTATCGACAACCACCGTATTCTGGCACTGCCCCAGATTGCAGAGCAGTTCGAGCTTCTCAAAAACGAGCTCGAAGGAACTGCGCTGGCAGAAATTCGCAGTGCTTTTCCAATCAGCGACGAACAGCTCCAGCAACTGATCGCAGGGCTGGAAAAAAAGTTCGGCCTCAAGCTCAAGCCGGCCGTCACCGTGGATCCCGATCTGATCGGCGGTGTGCGCGTGGTCGTGGGTGACCAGGTACTTGACACTTCGGTGCAGGCCCAATTGGCGCGCATGCGCGATACGCTGGCCGCCTGACGAAG
>JAJUGV010000004.1 GCA_029265795.1 Alcaligenaceae bacterium | reverse complement strand
GGAGGGATTCGAACCCTCGATACGGGTATAAGCCGTATGCTCCCTTAGCAGGGGAGTACCTTCAACCTCTCGGCCACATCTCCAAAAGAAACCGTGATTCTAGCACGATATTTTGCTTCGTGGGGCGCTTAAGCCCCACGAGCGCAAGTTGGCTGCTTAGTCTTCGCTCACGGTTTCAGATTCTGTCTTGCCAAGGTCAAACGCCTTGTGCAGCGCACGTACCGCCAACTCCATGTACTTATCGTCAATGACCACCGAAGTCTTGATTTCGCTGGTGCTGATCATCTGGATGTTGATGCCTTCTTCGGACAGGGTGCGGAACATACGGCTGGCCACGCCCACATGGCTGCGCATGCCGATACCCACGATCGAGACTTTGCACACCTTATCGTCTGCGACAATTTCCTTCGCGCCGACAGCGGGCCCGACCTGGTTGCGAAGCAACTCGAGGGTGCGGGAGAAATCATTGCGATTGACAGTGAACGAAAAGTCGGTCGTGCCTTCGACAGACTGATTCTGCAAAATCATGTCGACGTCGATGTTGGCTGCCGCCACCGGCCCAAGGATGGAGTACGCCACGCCGGGCTTGTCCGGGACACTGAGCAAGGTGAACTTTGCTTCATCGCGGCTGAAGGCAATGCCCGAGACTACGGCATGTTCCATTTTTTGGTCTTCCTCGAAAGTAATGAGCGTGCCCGAGGCGATTTCTTCCTCGAGCGGAATCAGGGGATCGGTGAGGGACGAGAGCACACGGACGGGTACCCGGTACTTCCCGGCAAACTCTACGGCACGGATCTGCAGAACTTTGGAGCCAAGCGAGGCCATTTCCAGCATTTCCTCGAAGGAAATGACTTGCATGCGACGCGCCTCGGGCACAATGCGTGGATCCGTTGTATATACGCCGTCCACGTCCGTGAAGATCAGACATTCGTCCGCCTTCAGTGAAGCCGCCACCGCAACGGCGGAGGTATCGGAACCGCCACGACCTAGGGTTGTGATGTTCCCTTCTTCGTCTATGCCCTGGAAGCCGGTAACAATCACCACACGCCCGGCGTCAAGATCCGCCTGGATGCGTTCACCATCAATCGAGTTGATGCGTGCCTTGGTATACGAGGAATCGGTCCGCACGGGCACTTGCCAGCCGGTATAGCTGCGGGCGGGTGTGCCCATCGACTGCAGGGCAATTGCCAGTAGTGCGCTGCTGGCCTGCTCGCCGGTCGCAGCCAGCTGATCCAGCTCGCGGCCATCGGGATTGGCGCTCATTTCCTTGGCGAGACCTAGCAGGCGGTTGGTTTCCCCGGCCATGGCCGAGGGCACCACAACTACCTGATGGCCGGCGGCATGCCACTTTGCCACGCGTCGGGCCACGTTCTTGATGCGCTCGACTGAGCCCATGGACGTGCCGCCATACTTTTGAACGATCAGGGACATCTTCTACTCTGGAGTGGAGACGCCTCACCGGGCGCACAACTATCGCCGTGCCGGCGGGCATCGTAGGTCGGAAGGAGAAACTTTCACATTTTACCGATTTTCAGGCTTGTCGTTTATTCGCAACAATCGCACACGCCCGCGCTCACATACCACCCAGTGGTGTTCGTGACGCAAGCGCAACTGCCGATCATGCCCGAGGGCATGCACTGCGCGCAATTGACGACACAGTTCGCGCATACGCGCTTCTGTGGGGGCTCGCAGGCCATGCTGATGTAGCCAGTGACGTAACACCAATACCTGACGTTCATGACTTAAGGTTCGCCAGGCCGCCAGCGAAAAATCGGTAGCGTCGGCATTGGGTTCCAAGCGGGCGAAGTCTTCGCTTGCCACGTCTTCCAACAGTCTGCCCAGCTCACGTGCCTGTCGGGCATGCCGCAGCAAAATGGTGCGCCAGGCGGGCCAGCGCTCATTGAGCACCGGCACAAGCCGGCGGCGTACCGCTCCCCGAGTGTAGGCGTCCTGCACATTCGTGGGATCGTCCACCGGCGCCCAACCGGTAAGCTGGGCATATTCCTGAGCACCGGCGAGAATGCGGGCACGGTCTAGTTCCAGCCAGGGGCGCAGATAGGTAAGCCCATCACGTTTGGAGATCGGCGCCATGGCGGCGAGCCCTGCAGGGCCCGTGCCTCTCAATAGGCGCATCAGGACAGTCTCGGTCTGGTCGTCACGATGGTGAGCAAGAAAAATATGCGATACACCGGTGAAGGAAGCCAGCCGCTTCAGACCGTCGTAACGTGCATCGCGTGCTGCCGCTTCCACGCCCTTGCCGGAATCCGTGGGCACCGACACGCGCAGGCTATGGCATGGCAGGCCCAGGCCGGCCGCCAACCGGTGAGTGTGCTCCGCCCAGCCATCGGCGGCCTTCTGTAAGCCATGATGAATATGGAAGCAATGCAGCTCCAGCCCTGCGTAGTGGCGCAGCGCAATGGCGGCATGCACGGCAAGCATCGCTGAATCCGCGCCGCCGCTCAGTGCCACTGCAAGACTAAGGCGCTCACCCTTATGGGCCTGGGTCAGTTCATCCAGCAAGTTCTGCAGCGGCTTCAGCAACGAAGGGTCGCCGTAACCCTGCGGCAGGTATTTCGGCGTGGCCAAGGCTTCAGCTATTGACCTCGGTGAAACGCCCATAGGACATCAGGCGGGCCAGGCGCTGCTCGGTCAGCTCTTCCGGCGACATGCCCGATACCTGGCGTAAGGCATCTGACAACGCGCGGTTCAATTGGCGGGCCATCATGACAGGATCGCGATGTGCGCCGCCGATAGGTTCGTTGACCACACGATCAATGAGGCCGAGCTCTTTAAGCCGAGGCGCCGTGATAGCCAACGCTTCCGCAGCAGCTGAGGCCTTTTCTGCACTCCGCCACAGAATCGAGGCGCAGCCTTCTGGTGAGATGACCGCATAAGTCGCGTATTGCAGCATCATGACCACATCGCCGACGGCAATGGCCAGCGCACCGCCCGAGCCCCCCTCGCCAATGATGGTGGTAATGATGGGCACCTTGAGTTCTGCCATGGCATACAGATTGTGGCCGATGGCTTCCGATTGCCCCCGTTCCTCTGCACCGATGCCTGGATAAGCCCCTGGTGTGTCCACGAAGGTGAAGATGGGCAGCTGGAATTTTTCCGCCAGCCGCATCAGGCGCAGGGCCTTGCGGTATCCCTCGGGACGCGGCATGCCGAAATTTCGCATGGCCCGCTCTTTAGTGTCGCGCCCCTTCTGGTGCCCTATGATCATGCAGGGCGTACCGTTAAAACGCGCCAGGCCGCCCACGATTGAACGGTCGTCGGCGTACATACGGTCACCGTGCAACTCGTGGAAATCGGTGAAGATTTCTCGCACGTAATCTAGCGTGTAAGGGCGCTGTGGGTGCCGAGCCACCAGCGCAGTCTGCCACGGCGTAAGCTTGGCGTAGATGCTCTTGGCAAGCGCAGCGCTCTTTTGTTGCAGCCGGCTGATTTCGTCGGAGATATCGACGGCAGAATCCGACTGCACGTATCGGAGCTGTTCTATTTTGCTTTCGAGTTCCGCCAGAGGCTGCTCGAATTCCAGGAATGTATTACGCATGGGTTGTGAAATCCTAGTCATCAGTACTGCACTACGGCAGGATCCAGGCTGCGCCACAAGAACCAGGTGGCAACCGTACGCCATGGTGCCCAGGCCTGTGCGACTTCACGCGCCTCGAATCGTGAGACGGGCTCCCCGCTGAAGTAGTGTAACGAAATCGCCTTGATCAGGCGCGAATCATCTAGCGGAAGTACGTCCGAACGTTGCAGGTGGAATATCAGGAACATCTCTGCCGTCCAGCGACCGATACCGCGGATCGTGCAGAGTTCGGCCACCACGGCTTCATCGTCCATCTCGCCCCAACGAGCCGGTTGGACCTTCTTTTCGAAGAAATGCGTGGCCAGATCAGTAATGTAGTCAGCCTTGCGCTTGGGCAGCCCGGCAAGCGTCGGGTCTTCAGCGGCCAAACGCAGCACCGCTTGTGGCGTCGGGTGCTTGCCACAACCCGCTGTAAAGCGGTTCCAGGCGGCTTCTGCCGCCTTCACAGAACTCTGGTGGCCAATCAACGCGCGCGCCAGGGTGACGAATGGATCGCTGGGAGGAGCAATCACATCATCAGGGAACTGCGGGATAATGCGCCTCAGAATGCGGTCGCGCTTGAGCAAGTCGGCCACGGCCTCATCCCAGTATTCGGGCCGGCCATCTTGTATGGGAACGGTTTGAGACATGTTCGTTCCCATCAGGCGCGACGCCATTGCGTCACACCGCCGGGGCGGTCTTCAAGCTCGATGCCTGCGCTTTGCAGACTTTCGCGTATGCGGTCGGCTTCGGCAAAGTCGCGTTGTTTTTTGGCCTCGGAGCGCGCCTGTATCAGCGCTTCGATCTGAGCGGCATCGAGTTCCGCCCCCGAGCCCGCCGATTGCCCAAGATACCGGGACGGTGAACGTAAGTAAGTCTGGGGGTCGGTTTGCAGCAGCCCCAACACACCACCGAGCGCCTTCAGCAGCCCGGCAGCGTGTGCAGACCGTTCGCGATTGGCTTCGTTCGCCAGCTCGAACAAGACAGCCACAGCACCGGCTGAGTTGAAGTCGTCGTTCATAGCGGCGCGGAACTCGCGGCAGTACGGGGCGTCCCAGTCGATTTCGACCTCTTGCGCAGGCACGTTTGCCAAGGCCTGGTAAAGGCGATCCAGGGCATGCTGTGCGTCCACCAGGTTGTCGGGCGTGTAATTCTGTACGCTACGGTAGTGGTTTCGCACGATAAAGAAGCGCAGCATTTCCGCTTCGCGAGGATTCACGGCGTATGTCGCCACATCGTCGGAGGGTTCACCTTCGGCCGCGATGGTGGAGCGAATACGGCGAAAATTGCCGAGTGACTTCGACATTTTGTCGGCGTCTACCATCAGCGGACCGCAGTGCATCCAGATAGAGGCCAGATTGCCGCCGAAAGCGCCTTCGGTCTGCGCGATCTCATTCTCGTGATGCGGGAACTTAAGATCCGGCCCCCCACCGTGAATATCCAGCGGCAGGCCCAGCAGCGCCTTGCTCATGGCCGAGCATTCGATATGCCAGCCCGGCCGCCCAAGCCCGTAAGGGGATTCCCACTTCGATTCTTCCGGCTCTTCTTCCTTAGCCGCCTTCCACAACACAAAATCCAGGGGGTCGCGCTTACCGGCGGTCACCGCCACGCGCTCGCCGGCACGCAGGTCGTCAAGAGACTTGCCCGACAACTTTCCGTAGCCGTCGAAACCCCGTACTGAAAAATTCACGTCACCGTCGTCAGAGCGATAGGCTAGCCCCTTGTCTTCGAGACGCGAAATAATGTCGAGCATATCGCCCACATGTTGTGTAGCGCGCGGTTCATGATCGGGAGCCTGCACCCCCAGTGCCTGCTCGTCCGCGCGCATAGCGTCGATGTAGAAGGACGTGACGTCGCTGAGACGCTTGCCCGTCTCGACGGCACGTCGGATGATCTTGTCGTCGATGTCGGTGATATTGCGCACGTAAGTGACGCGATAGCCGGACGCACGCAGCCAGCGCTGCACGATGTCGAAGCTCACCAACATGCGCGCGTGGCCCAAATGGCAGAAGTCATAGACTGTCATGCCACAGACATACATACGTACGTGTCCAGGCTCAACGGGGCGCAACACCTCTTTGTTGCGGGTGAGGGAATTATGAATTTGCAGCATCAGCCGGTTTTGTGTCGAGTATCGCAAGCCGTGCCTCCGAAAGGGCTACGCATAGTGCATAGGCCTGTAGAAACCCGCATGAATGGGCCTTCCGGTAAAAGCACGGCTAAAATGGTGGTCTTTAAGTATAGCAAGACGACTCCAGGAAACGTGTCCGTGAGCTTCTCGTCCTCAGTCAGAGCCTTCCCTCTCTGCATCCTCGCAGCCGCCCTTATGTTCAGCACACAAGGGGTGCTTGCGCAGGCTGTCCCTGCACCGCTGACCCAAAGCGACAGCGAGCTCTTTCCGAACGAGCGCCACGAAGAAAAGGGCTGGAAAAGCCTGGCCAAGCTGCTCGAAGCGTTGGAGCCTGACGTCGACACCAGCATCCCGCTTACTCCATCCCAGATTACAGATCGGATCTCCAGCATGCTCGATCAGGGGCGTGCCGACGAAGCGCTGGCCTCGATCGAAAAGCGCAAAGAGCAATACGCGAATAATCCTGACCCGCTTGGCAATGATGTGCAATTGATGTTTCTGCATGCCCGAGCTTTGTCGGCCTTGCAGCGCCATGAAGAAGCTATTGCGGTGTACCGCGACATGACACAGCGTTACCCTGAACTGCCGGAACCCTGGAATAACCTGGCAGCCGAATACGTGAAAACCGGAAGGTTGGAAATGGCGCAACGCTCATTAGAGATGGCCTTGCAGGCCAATCCCGAATACCAGGACGCACGCATCAACATGGGCCGTGTACAACTGTTGCTTGCCGAAGAATCGTTCCGCGCGGCCGGGCAATCCGGTCAATGACTCTTTCACCCTATTCTTACAACAACTGACACTGATATCCATGGCTGATACCCGCTTGCATCTCCTCAGACCGGGCCTCCAGCGGCTCGGTGCCGTACTGTTTGCCACCACCCTGCTCGCAGCCGGGCCAAGTGCAGCAGCCGATAATTCCTCTCCAACCGAAGGTAAGCCCTCCATGACCACCGACACTCGCGTCAAACTTCAGACCAACCACGGCGACATCATCATTGAACTCAACGCCGAGAAAGCGCCCAAATCCAGCGCCAACTTCGTTCAATATGTGCGCGACGGTTTCTACGACGGCACGGTCTTTCATCGTGTCATCAATAACTTCATGATTCAGGGCGGCGGCTTCGAACAAGGCATGAAGCAAAAGACGACGCGTGAGCCTGTCGAAAATGAAGCCAACAACGGGCTGAAGAACGATCGCTACACCATTGCCATGGCGCGCACCTCCGACCCCCATTCGGCCACCGCGCAGTTCTTCATCAACGTAGCGGACAACGACTTCCTGAACCACACCGCACCCACCACTAACGGTTGGGGCTATGCTGTATTCGGCAAGGTGGTCGAGGGCACCGAAACGGTCGATAAAATCAAGGTCGTGAAGACCGGCAGCCGCGGCTTCCACCAAGATGTGCCCGTAGAAGACGTCGTTATCGAGAAAGCTACGGTAATTGAGTAAGCTGAAGCTGCCGGGCCGCATCTGGATCGCTTCTGACATCCATCTCGGCCCGCACAGTCCTTCGACGGCCGCTGCCTTCCACGACTTCCTGAAGGCGGCGGCGAACCAGGCAGACGCGCTACTGCTAGCCGGCGACATCTTCGACGCCTGGATCGGTGACGATGTCATTCACCGGCCCGAGCCCTGGCTCAAGGCCTCACTACAAGTGCTACGCCAAACTGCCGCTTGCATCCCCTTATGGTTGGGCCGCGGTAACCGCGATTTTCTGATCGGCGACACGTTGCTACGCCACTTGGGCGCACGGGCCCTGCCCGAGCCCGCACTACTGGAGACCGACGCCGGTGCAGTACTACTCGCCCACGGCGATGAATACTGTACGGCCGACGCCGGCTACCTGCGCTTTCGCCGCATCGTGCGCAATCCACTTGTACAGCGTAGTTATCTTGCACTACCGCTACGTACGCGGCAGGCCATTGCCTCCTGGGCACGCCAACGCAGCATGCAATCCAACCAATACAAGTCGGCGGACATCATGGATGTCGAGTCGGGCGCCGTAATAGACGCCCTGCGTGCTGCTAATACGCCCTGGCTGATTCATGGACATACTCACCGTCCGGCACGCCATACGCATACTGTTGACGGGCAGCAACGTGAACGCGTGGTCTTGCCTGACTGGGATTTCGACCATACCGACACCCCACGGGGCGGGTGGGTGGTCATCGACTCTAAAGGCGTGCACCTAATCGTGCATGGGCCGCATGGTTTTCTCAGCGCATCCTAGGCTGCGCAGTCACCCGTAGCACGCGCTGTTACCCTTCAAGCGTCGAAGTACAAGTCTAGATGGCAACGGCCATCCCGCTGGAAAATCTGCACGCGTCGCGCCAGCTGACCGAGTAGATAACTGGACAGCCGCGGCGCCGCCAACGGGTCGTCCAGCATATCTTCAGCGGAAGGCGGCGCGTCGCCGGCCTCGGGCAAGGGCGTGCCCTCATAGATGAAGCGCACCCGCAAGGCGTAGTCGTCAAAGCGAGTCTGAACTTCCAGCCAGGGAGGTTGGCTGGTAATGTGGCCGCTGTGTGCCACCAAGTCGAAGGCTTCCCACACCGTCTGCTTCACACGCAGCACGGCATCCCGCCGTGCGCCCCATAGCCGCCCTTGCGCCTCAATGAAGCCGTCAAGGTCGTCGGCCGTGGTGGCAGCCACCTCAAAGCGCCTTCTGGCTCGTGACGTAGCTCCCAACCGGAACACAAAGGTAAGCAGCAAGGCCACCAGCAGGCCGTTGACGCCGCCCGCCACGCGCATAAAGCTGGCCAGGGCCGGCATAGAGTTCTCCAGCCCCCAAATGATGTGCTGGTTGGCCACGCCGATCATCAGGCCCAGCCCCACCGCCATGGAGCGGCGGTTATCCAACATGCGCGATGCAATGAGTCGCAGGCCGGTCATGATGAGCAATGCTGCCAGGTAGAGCATGAGCGCCGCAATTACAGGCGCCGGCACGGCAAACCACAGCACAATGAGTTTGGAGCAAAGCGCCATAAAAACAAGCGCTCCAGCCACCCAGTAGCCCAGATAACGGCTGGTGCAACCGGCGCTGGTGGCAAGCCCGACGGCCCCGCCGCTGGCTGATTGCGGCATGGCGTTGATAAAGGAGCCGACCATGTGCACCACCCCTTCCGCTTTCAACCCTCGGGCGTAAGCCCGTAGGTCTGGAATGTGCCACTCAGCGTTTACCGCGCGCTGTGCCACCGTCTGTGTCCCCAGGGACACCAGTGAAAGCGAAACGCCCATCAAAGCGTAAAGCCCGATCAGGCTGACGTCGAATTCCCAGCCGATGCTGCCCACTTCGGGAACCCGCAGCCACGGGGTTTGCCGTATCTCTTCCCATACCGTGTGGGGAATCATGCCCAGCCATATTGCGATAAGCGTGCCGGCCAATAAGCCCGCCAGCGTAGTGAACGCCTGAAAGCGCGCCCTCACCCAAATATTGCAGAAGACCAGAACCGCCAGCGTCACCCCTGCAACGATCAACGTTTCGCCTTCAATCGGGTGCGATTCGTTGTTGAATAGGACTTCCAGCCCCATCTTGCCCGTGACAATGCCGGTCAGCATAACGGCGAGCCCGGCGACCTCCACGGTAAATATATTGCGCAAGTGAACCAACACTCCGCTTAACAGCACTTGCGTCAGACCGGCAAAGAACACCATGCCATAAGCCAGCGCCATTCCCCCCTGGCTTCCCGCCAACAACATGAAGGCGAACACTGTGGGAGTGGCCTGCTGCGGATAGTAATAGCCTGCTCCCAGCCCCCACCGGGACAGCACTTGCAACAGTACCCCAAGCGCACAGGCCAGTAAGGTGGCGCTGGCGATGTCCAGAAACTGATTGGAGCTCAGGGCAACGACGCTGTTATGGGCGAAGAGATTGGGCACCACAAGAAGGGCACCCAAAAAAGCCAACTGCTCCAGCGACAGCCCGAGAGCTGTAGGCACTGGCAGACGGTCGTTTACCCAGAATTCAGTGTTTTCGGGCCTGCGCATGACAACCGATCAGAGCACCGGCATCAGGAACAGGTCTGGGTATTGTGCGGTCCAGAGGTCACCCGATTCAATATCGAACCACCAGCCATGTAGCGCCAGCGTCCCGGCCTCGACCTTGGACTTGATCCAGGGGTATGTCAGAAGGTTGCTCAACGAACCACTGATGGCGGCACGCTCGACCAGACTGGGGTTCTGCTCTAGCAGCTTGAGAGAAACCGGCTCGCGGTAGCCGTTGGGGCTGTTCACATAAAGCTCGGTGGCACGATGCGCCAGGCTCACCCACGGGCCAATAAAGTCACGATCGATTTCCTTGCCCATCGCCTTGGTGATCATGGCACGGATACCGCCGCATTGGGCGTGGCCAAGCACAATAATGTGATCCACCTTCAGGTCGCGCACTGCATATTCGATAGCGGCCGATGTGCCGTGCAGTTCTTCATCGGGCTCGTAGGGCGGCACCAGATTGGCGACGTTGCGCACAGTGAACAGCTCGCCCGGTTTTGCCTGCATGAGCAAGCCCGTCTCAACGCGCGAATCACAGCAGGCAATAATGAGCGTAGCCGGCGCCTGACCTTCGGCGGTCAGACGCTTCATGAGCTCGGGGTGCCGCTCGTAATATTCCGTGCGGAAGTTCTTGATGGCTTCCTTGAAGTGAGAAATATCTCGGAGCGTATGCCCGCAGCACTCTTCACTCATATCTTCGACCTCTATCCAAATGTTTAGGCGCGAATTATACGGGAGCCCAAAGACAATGAAACGACTTGCGTGTTCCGTTAGGCGCTCAGTAGCCAGATCGCCACGACCGCCCCTAACCCGATGCGATACCAGGCGAATGGCCGGTAGGTATGACGGGACACGAAACGCAAAACTGCACGCACTACAAAGAGTGCACTAAGGAAGGCTGCAACAAAACCGACGGCAATGGCGAAGTATTCAATGCCGCTTAGTACAGATGCGTTGCGATAGAGGTCGTACACCGTGGCCGCCAGCATGGTTGGCATGGCCAGGAAAAACGAGAACTCAGTGGCCGTGCGGCGATCAATACCGGCAATCATGCCGCTGATGATGGTAGCCCCGGATCGCGAAGTGCCCGGAACCATGGCCAAACATTGGGCGAATCCAACCACAAGTGCCTGCTTCCAGCTGATTTCCTCGAGCGCATGTGCCGTAGCCCGGCGGCTTGTTTCTGTCTCGGGTGCACCAGGTGCCTCGCCGCTGGGTTTTATCCCCGGTTGCTCCGCTCCGAACTTGGCGTACTCAGGTTTGCGTTCCACCCACAGCATGATGAAGCCACCTATCACCAACGTAAAGACGAACACGGCCGGGCTGTGGAACAGCATCTTGATGTATTTGATAGCCAAGGCCCCGATAACGGCTGCAGGCAGGAAAGCAATAATGAGATTGCGCATGAACGCCAGCTCTACCGGATCACGCGTAAACGCACCGCGAAACAAATGCAGCAGCCGTTCGCGAAAAATCCACATCACCGCCAAGATGGAGCCGAACTGAATCACGACCTCAAAGACTTTGTCGTCACTCGACGAAAAATCCAGCCAGGAACCGATCAAGAGCAGATGGGCTGTACTGGATACGGGAATGAACTCCGTCAGACCTTCGATAACGCCGAGAAACAGCGCTTTCAAGATAAACCAAGCAGATTCGGTCATTCGTCTTTCATTCCTGCAGTGTCGTCAGTATGGGAAGGTTCTCGCTCGATCAGCACAGAAGCAATGCGCCTGCCTTCCATATGTTCCACGGTAAATATGAAGTTAGCGTTTTCGTGCTCGAGTACGCATCGGTCACCGGCCTCGGGAAGATGGCCGAAGCGCGCCAGTATAAAGCCCGCAATGGTGGTGTAGTCCTGGCTCTCGTCGACGAGTCCGTCAGTATTCAGAAGCAGCTCAAGATGAAGCAGATCGGCACCACCGTCTACGCGCCAGCGGCCTTCGCCGAGTTCCTCGATATCAGGCAGCTCGTCTTCATCTGGAAACTCACCGGCGATGGCCTCGAATACATCCATGGGTGTAACCAGACCTTCGATGGCGCCGAATTCGTCGGTCACCAGCACGAGCTGCCCCCGGGAGCGTTTCAGGGTCTCCATAAGCCGCAGCATGCCTATGGATTCGTGCACGATCACCGGTTCACGCAGCCGCGAGACCCGGATGGTACCGTGCTCAATAAGGTCAGCCACGATTTCCTTGGCTCTGCCTATGCCTACGACGTCGTCGAGCGAACCGCGACAGACTGGGAAGAAACTGTGTGGCGACTCAAGCACCCGTTCACGTAATACCTGGGATGAGTCCTGGAGATTCAACCACGATACCTCGGTACGTGGGGTCATCACGGAATGGATGGTGCGCTCAGCAAGCGTCAGCACCCCGCTCACCATGTAGCGCTCTTCATCTTGGAATACCTGCGCCGTGGAATCGCCCGCTGCCGCCTCAGCCGCCATGACGTCATCAGCGCTTGCAGGGCCCATTCCCAACATCCGCAACACACCTTCAGCCGTGCGTTCACGCAGCGGACGGCTTGCCACGCGACGGCGCATATTGCGCCGGGCAAGCTGGTTGAGCGTTTCGATAGCCACCGAAAAGGCGATGGCGGCGTATAAATACCCCTTCGGTACGGCGATGCCGAAGCCTTCCACCATCAACGTGAAGCCGATCGTGAGCAAGAAGCCGAGACACAGGATGACAACCGTGGGGTGAGCGCTGACGAATCGTGTCAGAGGCTTGGATGCCACCAACATCAGCAAAATAGCGATGGTGACCGCCATCATCATGATGGACAAATGATCGACCATCCCTACAGCGGTGATCACAGCATCCAGGGAGAACACCGCGTCCAGCACCACAATCTGCAACACGATTACGCCGAAGCTGGCATGCAGCCGGGAACCCGTGGCATGCGCAGCCTTGCCTTCCACCCGCTCATGCAGCTCGACCGTGCCTTTCAAGAGCAGGAACAGACCCCCGACAATAAGGATGACATCGCGCTGCGAGAATGCCAGCGGCCCAATGGTGAACCAGGGTTCCGTCAGTGTCACCAGCCAGGATATGACGGACAGCAAAGCCAGCCGCATGATGAGCGCGAGCGACAGGCCCAGCACACGGGCCCGATCGCGCTGATGCGGCGGCAGCTTGTCGACAAGGATGGCGATGAAGATCAGGTTGTCGATACCTAGGATGATCTCCAGGAGCACGAGCGTGAACAACCCCGCCCATGCCGCCGGATCCGCCATCCATTCCAAAAACATGGGGCTGTCTCAGGCGTTCAGGTAGGACAGCATCTGTGGAAAAATCTTAGGCGTGGCACTGAGCACGCGCCCTGTCTTCATCCACTGCTGCTCACCGTCGAAATCTGACACCAAACCACCCGCCTCAAGAACCAATAGCCCACCGGCCGCCAGATCCCAGGGCTTGAGGCCGACGCCACAAAAACCGTCCAGACGCCCCGCTGCAACGTAGGCCAATGCCAGTACCGTGCAACCCAAACGACGCACGGCGGCGCTTTCGCTAAGCATATCGGCAAACGGTGAGTCACCGTTCATGACCGAGTTGCCCAGGTGGGCTGCCAACAGGGCATCGTGATAGCGAATTTGCCCGCTTACGCGGATGCGCCGGTCGTTCAAAAATGCACCGCTGCCGCGGCTGGCGGTAAAGAGTTCGTTTGCCGAAGGGTCGTAAACGACTGCCTGCGTAACCTGGCCACGATGAATGAGGGCTATTGAAATCGCGTACAACGGCAAGCCGTGTATGAAGTTGGTGGTGCCGTCGATGGGATCGATCACCCATTGGTATTCCGGCGTTTCCACATCGGGGCCTTCCGCTGCTTTGACCCGCCCTGTTTCTTCGCCCAGAAAAGCGTGTGTGGGATAGGCGGTGGCAAGGGTGTCGATGATGGCTTCTTCCGCAGCGCGGTCCACTTCCGTGACATAATCCTTAGGCCCTTTGCGCGCTACCTGCAGACGTTCGAGGTCGAGGCTGGCCCGATTGATAATGGTGCCGGCGCGGCGAGCCGCCTTCACGGCGGTGTTAAGCATCGGGTGCATAAATATCCGTTTTTCCAGAAGAGCAAACCGCGTATTTTAGATGACTTCCCGCCACGAGTCCGTTCCGCACTCCAGTTTCGCGCAGATCCGCTTCATTATGGTTCAACCGTCGCACCCAGGCAATGTAGGCGCAGCCGCCCGCGCTATCAAGACTATGGGTTTCGGAGAGCTGTGCCTGGTGGCGCCCCGATTCGACGCTATGTCGAGCCAACCCGAAGCCATATCTATGGCCAGCGGTGCCACTGACGTGCTCGAGGCGGCAAGCACTGTGCCGACATTAACAGAAGCGTTGGCCCCCGTCACGCTGGCCTTTGCACTGACGGCCAGGCCCCGCTTTTTAGGCCCGCCTGCCTGCGACATACGCGTGGCCGCCCAGTTAGCCCACCAACATCTGACTGAAGTGAATCAGGGTCGCGTCGCCATCGTGCTGGGCACAGAACGGGCAGGTCTCACCAATGAAGATATCGCCCTATGTCACCGCGTCTGCCATATCCCTGCCAATCCGCAATACAGCTCGCTGAATGTCGCGCAGGCGCTGCAACTGGCCGCGTGGGAGCTGCGTTACGCGTTGCTGACGGCCTCTGATGCCCCGCTGATTCCGGTCACCGAAGGCAAACCCGACCCCGGCTCGCAACCCGCCGACAGCGCACGCGTGCAGGCGCTGATGGAGCATTGGGCCGAAGCGCTCGTGTGGGTCAAATTCCTGGATCCGCAACACCCCAAAAAGCTGATGCCGCGAATGCGCCACCTGTTTGCGCGCAATGCGCTGACCAACGATGAAGTCGACATGTTGCGCGGGGTCTGCACTGCCATGATCAAGGCCGGGCGAATCGCTTATGAAAACAACCCGCCTCGTCTGCCGGAAGCCCCCGACGGCGAACATCGCCGCCGGGATGATGCACGTTAGTCTACGCGTGCTCCTGAAGCCTCGACAACGGGGCCCCAAGTCTCGACTTCCGTCTTGATGAACTGCCCGAACTCATCCGGCGTGGTGTCGGCAGGCACCGCACCTAGCCCCTGAAGCCGTTCACGGACTTCCGGCTTAGCCAGGGCCGCCCGGATACTCTTGTTCAGCTTCTCGGTTACGTCTGTGGGCATACCTTTAGGGCCAATCACACCAAACCAGGAAGAAACGTCGAAACCGTCAAAGCCGGATTCCTGCATGGTGGGCAGATCCGGTGCGGTCTGCGAACGCTCTGCAGTGGTGACGGCCAGGGCACGTAGCTTGCCGCTTTCGACATGGGGCCAGGCAGACGGCATGTTGTCGAACATGTATTGCACCTGACCGCCGATCAGATCGGTAATGGCGTTGGCACTGCCTTTATAGGGGATGTGCGTGACGTCTACTCCCGCACGCAGCTTGAAAAGCTCCCCAGCCATATGGATGGACGTTCCACTGCCGGAAGAAGCAAAGTTCACCGTACCGGGGTTGTCCTTTAACAGCTTGGTCAGTTCGTCGACGGAATTTGCCTTCACGTCGGGGTGCACCACCAATACGTTGGGTACTCGCACCGCCAGGGCGACCGGGTCAAAGTCGGTGGTGAGGTCGAACTTCAGATTTTTGTACAGGGTGTGGTTGATGGCGCTGGTGACCGCCACCATCAGCAGCGTATAACCATCTGGGTCGGCGCGGGCCACCATCTCGGCGGCGATGTTGCTGCCTGCACCGGGCCGGTTCTCGATTACGACCGGCTGGCCGAGGTCGTCGCCAATTTCTTTGCCCAGAATGCGCGCCACGACATCAGTGGTGCCACCCGCCGAGAAACCTACGATGAGGCGTATTGGTTTGTCAGGATAGGCAGCCATGGCGGCCGGGGCGGCCACCATTGATACGGCGGCGACCACGCTGGCCGCCAGCCTGCGCACACTCATACCATTGAACTGTTTCATTTTGTCTCCTCGTTATAGGTATGGCTTGTTGTTCATACAAGGCGCTAAAACCTTAACCTTGAGCACGCATATCACGCAATGTGGCAGTGGATTTGCGATACAGGTCAAGCTTGAGATCAACAAAATGCTCCACCTTGCTCCACACCTGTATTGTCACAGCGACAAAATTCTCTTGATATGCGGCAACGAGTACGCGCGGAGCGGGGTTATCCAGTACCTCGGCATGCTCGTCCACCAGCGCCTGCAGTGCACGTAGCGCCGCGTCAAGATCATGACTGTGGGGCACCTGAACACCGATCTCCAAACGACGAATATGGTTGCGGCTGTAATTGACGATGGTGTTTCCCCATATCAGGTTGTTCGGCATATGCACCACAATGCCGTCTGCCTGTCTCAGACGCGTCATGAACAAGCCGACTTCTTCTACGGTGCCTTCTCCCCGGCTCACCACAGATACGTACTCCCCCACCCGCAGAGGTCGGAGTGCCAGCAGCATGATTCCGGCCGCGATGTTTTGCAATGTCCCTTGCAGCGCAAGTCCGATGGCCAGACCGGCCGCCCCCAGCGCCGCAATAAGGCTGGCAGTCTGCACACCGAACCTTGCCAACACGGCAATGATTACGAATATGCGTAACGCCCACACCGCAGAAGCCTGCAGCATGGGCACCATTGTGGCGTCAATACGAGTGGAACGCGCAGCCAGCCGGCGAATACTGCGCCCAAGAATTCCCGATAGCGTCCAACCAAGAATCAGAATGACCAGGGCGGCCAGAAAATTGATTAGAAATGCTTGGACGACGGGGTGAGCATCCCACGCTTGTTGCAGCAGATCCCACATAGGCGTTGTCTCCGGTCTCAGGACACGAGGGTACCGGAATCATACGCCTATATAGCAAGAGCCCGGCGGCCATAAATGGCGCCGGGCTCGGATGCGCAAAGCAAGGGCTTGCGCGGCTACGGAGCACGTCCGCTGATGATGCGCACCAGGATGATGATGATTGCGACCACCAACAAGATGTGAATGAAGCCACCAATGGTGTAAGAAGACACCAGACCCAGCAGCCACAGAATGACGAGAATTATGGCAATCGTATAAAGCATTGTTGCTCCTTTTTATGGTGATTTTTCAACTATCACTTGCTGGCTTCATGGCCCACGATGCCACCAATGGCCGCGCCGCCCAGTGTGCCCGCGGTACTGCCACCGGTCAGTACGGCACCACCGACGGCACCTGCACCGGCTCCAATTGCGGTATTTCGCCCTTGGCGGGACATACCGCTGCATGCAGCAAGGCTGGCGAGCAGAACCACGGTCACGGCGCCCGCTGCAATTCGTTTTCCTGTTTTCATAAATCGCTCCTGAGTCAGGGAACCTGAATTGATCGCGCTCCAGGAGGCTCACGGTTCAGGTTTTCATAGCGTCCAGCGACGCGGATGGTTTGCGTAGCGCTCCTCAGCAACCCCTGTTCCCGCCCTCCCCACCCTTCGTCAGCCCCCTTGGCAATGGCACGACGCTTGCTTGGGAGGGTGTCCCTGGTGAAACGACACAAAAGGAGTTCAACGATGAAAATGAAATTGCTTGCCACTGCAGCTACCGTCAGCCTGCCTTTGATTTTCGGTACTGCTTATGCACAAACCACCACCGCGGCCGATTCGGGCAACAACCGATCTGCTGACGGCGGCGCTATGACTACTAATCCCACCCCCGAGCCCACCACCGGCGTCGGGGCAGACGGCAAACCGGCCACTACACCGGGCACTTCGGGTGCCGCCGTTCCTGACGCTTCCGGATCCACCGGCACAACGAGAGCGACGGGTGCGACCGGATCGACGGGTGCAACGGGAGCAACGGGCGCGACGGGCGCCGACACCACAGCCACCCCGACAGCTCCAGGAATGGAGACTCAGCCCGATTCGGCCGCAGCCACCACCGAAGCCATCACCGGCTGGAGTGCCAAGGACGATCTGATGGGCAAGAGCGTTTTCAATGAGAACGACGAAAAGATCGGCGACATCAGTGATGTCGTGATCTCGTCAGACGGGCGTACCCTGTATCTGCTGGTGGGTGCCGGCGGTTTCCTTGGCATGGGAGCGAAGGACGTAGCCGTTCCCTTTGACCGTTTTGAGCGTCGCGACGATCGCATCCTGCTGGCCGGCTACACCAAAGAGCAGCTCAAAGCCCTGCCGGAAGTTCGTACTGAACGTTGATTCCATAAAGACGAATTTAGATGAATTGCACGGCTGTATTCGGCCGTTCCGTATTTCTCCCGACGCCCACCCTACGGTGGGCGTCTTGCCCGTATGCCTTGAGGTGAACCCTGAATGAGCGCTGAGCTGTCAGCCCCCCTGCATGACGCGGTCGTGCTGTATCGCACCCGGGCAATATTGCCCGAGCACGAAGCAACCATCCATCGTGATATCGCGATGCGCATCGCGGACCTGCTGGATGTGCCTTTCGATGGCTCTTACGAATCGGAAAGACATGCACGGGCCCGCTGCTATTTGATTCCCACGGAAACCATAGTGGGAAGCGAGTTGAAAGAACAACTGGGCATTTATGCCGAGACGGACCTGTTCGGCGGTTATGCCGAACACGCCTTCATGCCGACAAAAGCGATCACTCATAGCCTGGTGAGTACGGAAGCGCCACATCCCCAAGGCTGGTCGCATGCATTTGGCAGCCAGGTGTCAGAGGCCACACTGCCAGGCTATACCGCATTCACTGAGCGCGATGTGCATGAGGCGGTGCGACGGCTATTAAGTGCCGGTAATGCCGTCAGGCTGAAGCCGGTGAAGGCCACCGCAGGAAGAGGCCAGATACTCATTACCGCCCCCTCTGAAGTCGACGCCGCGCTGGCAGCCCAGGATTCGGCGGAGCTGGGGGAATGTGGTGTGGTTTTGGAAGTTCATCTGAGCGACGTGACGACTTACAGCGTGGGTCAGGTGCGCTTACCGGGCCTCACGGCGAGCTACGTGGGCACTCAGAGCCTAACGCGCGATAACGCGGGGGAACTGGTCTACGGCGGCTCACGGTTGCAATTTGTCCGCGGCGGCTATCCGGCGCTGCACGACCTGCCATTGAACGATGAATACCGGCGCGCTGTCGCACTCGCCCAGCAATATGATGCTGCGGCAGATGCCTGTTACCCCGGCTTCTTCGCGTCACGACGCAATTATGACGTCGCCACCGGTGTGGATGCCAAGGGTCGCAGAATGATGGGAGTACTGGAGCAGTCCTGGCGGATCGGAGGCGCGAGTCGGGCAGAGATTGCCGCGCTGGAGGTCTTCGCCGCCGACTCAAGATGTCAGCGTTTATGGGCCGAAACACTCGAGCGTTTCGGCTCCGAAGCCAGCGTGCCCGCTCAGGCGATTGAAACCTTTGCAGGCGATGATCCAGACCTCGGATTAATTAAAAAATACGTCATAGTGGAAGCCTATGGGAACAAGCAGTGACACTGTCGAAATCATTGTGGATGAAGAGCGGATGGCCGGCACCTTCCTGGCGCCGGGTAGCAAGGTGCCCGGCGTGCTGTTTGTGCACGGTTGGGGGGGCAGCCAGGAACGGGACTTGGAACGCGCCCGCGGCATTGCGGGGTTGGGCTGCGTGTGCCTCACCTTCGATTTGCGGGGCCACATCAAGAATTCCGAACGTCAGCAAACCGTCACCCGTGAAGAGAATCTGCGCGACCTGATTTGCGCCTATGATTGCTTGCACCGTCACCCGGCAATCGATACTCGCGCCATAGCTGTGGTGGGAACGAGTTACGGCGCCTACCTATCTACTATCCTGACCACCCTGCGTCCGGTGCAATGGCTGTCGTTGCGCGTACCCTCACTCTATCGTGACGAGCAATGGGACACGCCCAAGCGAAAACTGGACCGCCACGATCTGGCTCAATACCGCAGCCGCTTCGTTCCCGCCCGCGAAAACCGTGCGCTTATGGCCTGTATGCAGTTTCGCGGTGACGTTCTGCTGGTGGAATCCGAAAACGATCATTTGGTTCCTCATTCCACAATCATGAGCTACCGAGCAGCGTTCCAGAATTCCCATTCACTCACTCACCGGGTCATCGACAATGCAGATCATGCGCTGACAGACAAAACTTGCCAGCAAGCCTACACGTCGATCCTGGTGAACTGGGTCACCGAAATGGTGGTGGGAGCCCGTGTGGGTCGCGGCGTTGTACTATCCTGACATGACCATACTTTCCGTTCTCGATCTGGCGCCCATCAACGAAGGCAGTGATGCGGCGACATCATTTCGCAATAGTCTGTCGCTGGCCCGTCATGTCGAAGCGCTGGGCTTTCACCGGTTTTGGCTGGCCGAGCACCATGGCATGCCTGGCATCGCCAGCGCCGCCACTTCCGTGCTTATCGGCCATATCGCAGGCGGCACATCGTCTATCCGTGTGGGCGCCGGCGGCATCATGTTGCCCAACCATTCACCGCTCATAATCGCCGAACAATTCGGCACACTGGAATCGCTATACCCCGGCCGGATCGATCTTGGCCTGGGCCGCGCACCGGGTTCCGATCAGGTGGTGGCCCGTGCCCTGCGCCGCCACCTCAACACGGACCCTGAAGCATTCCCCCAAGATGTGCTCGAACTGATGGAATACTTCTCGGAAGAGTCACGTTTACCAGTCACCGCCGTGCCCGGTAAAGGCCTTGCGCCGGAATTCTGGATACTCGGTTCGAGCCTTTTCGGGGCCCAGCTGGCTGCGTACCTGGGTCTGCCCTACTCGTTTGCATCCCATTTTGCGCCCCAGATGCTGATGCAGGCCATCGCGACCTACCGGGCTAATTTCCGGCCTTCCAAATATCTGGCCCAGCCTTACGTCATGCTGGGCTACAACGTGTTTGCTGCAGACACTGACGACGATGCCCACTTCCTAGCGTCATCCTGGCAGCAATCCTTCGTAAGCCTGCGCAATGGAAAACCCATTCGCCTGCCCCCGCCCATCGCCGAGTACACCGAAAGCCTGGCTCCTCACGAACGAGCCATGCTGGATAATGTCTTATCTTGCGCGGCAATCGGTAGTGCCGCCACGGTTACGCATGTCATGCAGGAATTCATCAATCGTACCGGGGCGGACGAACTGATCATTACCTGCAACATGTTCGATCACCAGGCACGCCTGCGCTCTTACGAAATTCTTGCCGGTCTGCGCGACAATCTGAAATCCAGGGCCGGCTCTGCAAGTCCACAGCTGTAAATATGAGTAAAGCCTCTACCATTTCCACCCGCATCGCGGCATTACGGGCACGCATCGACGAACTCACCCTGGCTTCCGGCCGGCCGGCCGGCAGCGTCACTCTGCTTCCGGTCAGCAAGACTTTCGGCGTTGATGCTATTCAGGAAGCCATCGCTAGCGGCATGCGTCGCTTCGGTGAGAACAAAGCGCAGGATATCCGCGACAAGTCCAAGGAATTGGCCGGCAGCGAAATACAGTGGGTAATGATCGGCCACCTGCAAACCAACAAAGCGCGCGACATCGCCAGATACGCACACGAAATCCAGTCGCTTGACCGTCAGTCACTGGCCGACGCGCTGGAAAAGCGGCTGCAACTTGAAGGGCGCACCCTGGATGCTTTAGTACAGGTCAAGACCTCCAACGAACCAAGCAAATTCGGCCTGGACCCGCTCGAACTCGAAGACTTTCTCAGCTATTTATCCAGCCACACGCCCAGCCTGCGTGTGCGCGGGCTCATGACCATGGCCGTCAACGACCCGCAACCCGACGCGGTACGGGCCTGCTTTCGTCGCTTGCGCGAACTACGCGATGAGATGAAGAAACTGGGGATTCCGGGCATAGAATTGGGTCGCTTATCGATGGGCATGAGTGGCGACTACGACCTCGCTATTGCCGAAGGCTCCACAGAAGTACGCATCGGCTCCGCAATATTCGGGGATCGCAGCTATACTAAGTGAATACGGGTAAACCCCAGCATTCGCCGGCAGTGCAGCCACGCTGCCTGCCGCCCTCTTCGCTTGTCCCCTTTTACTTTGTAGATGCCTCAATTCGCCGCAATGGCCGCAGCGGTAAAGCGGCTGTTTCATGACGCCTTTTCATCCTATTTAGTTCTGATCCGCTTGATGATCCCCGCCCTGATCATCGTGAAGGCACTGGATATGATGGGCGGCACACAGTTTCTGGCCATGCTGCTGGAACCTGTCATGCAGCTGGTCGGGCTCCCCGCGGAAGTCGGGATCGTATGGGCAGCCGTCTTGCTCACCAACATCTATACAGGTCTCGCCCTCTTCGCAGACCTATCGTTCGACACACCCCTCACAATCGCTCAGGTCAGCGTATTAGGCACCATGATTCTGATGGCGCACGCACTGCCCGTAGAAGGCGCAGTCGCCAAAGCCACCGGTGTGCCCTGGCGCGCCACATTAATGATTCGGCTCGGCGGAGCCCTGTTTACAGGCGCATTGCTGAATGTCGTTTACTCAGCGACCGGCAGCCTACAGGAACCCGCCGCCATGCTATGGCGCCCCGAAGTCACCGACCCCACGCTAGCTGCGTGGGCAATCAACCAGCTCAAGGCGCTAGCCGTGATGTTTGCGGTCATTGTCGCGCTAATGGCCCTGTTGCGTATCTTGAAGGTGCTGGGCATCGAGCGTCTGATGCACTCGATGCTTGCCCCCTTGCTGCGGTTGATCGGCATCGGCCGAGAAGCCAGTAATGTCACCATCATCGGCATTACTCTGGGTCTGAGCATCGGCGCAGGCTTATTGATTCGTGAAGCGCAGACCGGCAAGCTCTCACGTCGTGACATCTTTTTAACGATGGCCTTCCTCGGCCTGTGCCACAGCATCATCGAAGACACCCTTCTGATAATCCTGATGGGCGCCGACCTGTCCGCGATCGTATGGACAAGATTGGCAGTGGCCATCATCGTCACCGCCCTGCTCGCCCGTATTGGCAGATTGATTACGATGCGTGAGGCGGACAGCCCCGCCTCTTGACCTTACCATTGTGGGAAGGTTTACGCTTCCCACATTTCTTCAGGAGAACCCTATGCAGTTCCATATAGAAAACATGACTTGTGGCGGGTGCGTACGGGGTGTCACTAAGGCCATTCAGTCAGTGGACCCCCAGGCAGAGGTCAAGGCAGATCCGCCCACCCGCAAACTCGAAGTTGCCACATCAGCCAGTCGCGAACAGATAGAGGCCGCGCTCAACGACGCTGGTTTTCCTCCGAAGGCAGCGTAAGCATCTTTAGGTTCCCCCGGTACACCGGGGAAGGTCCTGCTCCAGGCCCTCCAGAATCGGGCAGTCCGGCCGCTCATCTCCGGCGCAGCAGTCCACCAGAGTCTGCAGTGTGTCCACCATTTCACGCAGCTCAGCGATTTTCTTTCGCAGATCTTCGATATGTGCCTGGGCGATACGCTTGACGTCTGCACTATGACGCGATCGATCGCCCCAAAGACTCAGCAGATCGGCGATTTCCTTGACCGAAAACCCCAGGTCACGTGCACGCCGCACGAAGATGAGCCGATGGAGGTCACTTTCCGAGTAGGCGCGATAACCGGCGGGTGTACGGGCAACTTCTGGGATCAGGCCGATCTCTTCGTAATAACGGATCATCTTTGCCGATACGCCCGTTGCACGGGCCGCTTCACCGATATTCATTAAGCTGCCTCTACATTATTCGGCTGAAAGCGGCGCAGCCGCAAAGCATTCCCCAGTACAAATACGCTGGATAACGCCATGGCGCCCGCTGCAAAAATGGGTGACAGCAGAATGCCCGAGGCAGGGTATAGCACGCCCGCCGCCACGGGGATGAGCGCGGTGTTATAGACAAATGCCCAAAAAAGGTTCTGCCGGATATTGCCGATGGTGGCGCGCGACAGCGCAATAGCATTCGGCACCCCCTGCAAGCTGCCGGACATCAACACCACATCTGCGGCTTCGATAGCGATGTCAGTACCCGTTCCGATGGCCAGGCCGACATCGGCTTCCGCGAGTGCCGGCGCATCATTAATGCCATCCCCCACAAAGGCGACAGCACCGTGTTCAGCACGCAGACGCTGAACGGCATCGACTTTTCCATCAGGCAACACTTCTGCAATGACCTCGTCGATGCCAACCTTGCGGGCGATTGCCTTCGCCGTACGTTCGTTGTCGCCGGTGATCATGGCTACCTTAAGCCCAAGCTCATGCAGCGCAGCGATGGCCACCGGCGTCGTTTCTTTTAGAGGATCTGAAACTGCCACAATCGCTGCCAGCTTTCCGCCGATGGCTGCATAAAGAGGAGACTTACCCTCTTGGCCGAGACGCTCTGCAACTTGAGCAAAGGGCGCCACGTCCAGGCCCAGCTTACGCATGTAGCGATCGGCTCCGATTTCTATCTTGGTATCTCCCGTCAGTGCACGCACGCCATACCCTGTGATTGAATCGAAGCCGTCAATGGCAGGCAGGGTCAGCCCTTGAGACTCGGCGGCCTCTACGATGGCGCGTGCAATAGGATGCTCGGAACGCGCTTCGACTGCAGCGATGTGAGCCAATACTGTCGCGCGTTCGAACCCTTCAGCCACTTCCAGGTCGGTTAATACCGGCCTGCCCTCCGTGAGCGTACCTGTCTTGTCTACGGCTACGACCTTTGCATCGCGCAAACGCTGCAAGGCTTCCCCCTTGCGAAAGAGGATACCCATCTCGGCACCCCGGCCCGTGCCCACCATGATGGACGTGGGCGTCGCCAGGCCCATGGCGCAGGGGCAGGCAATGATCAGCACAGCGACCGCGTTCACCAGGGCATAGGTGAGCGCGGGTGTCGGCCCCCACACCAGCCACACCAGAAACGTGAGCAGGGCTGCCGCCATGACAGCGGGCACAAACCACATGGTGACCTTATCCACCATAGCCTGTATGGGAAGCTTGGAACCCTGAGCCTGCTCAACCATGCGGATAATCTGCGCCAGAACAGTTTGACTTCCTACCGCCGTCGCGCGGAAAGTGAAAGCGCCTGTCTGGTTGACCGTGCCGCCCACCACCTGTGCACCTTCAGTCTTCGCGACCGGTACGGGCTCACCCGAGATCATCGACTCGTCGACATAGCTTTCGCCTTCGACGAGTTCACCGTCCACCGGTATGCGTTCGCCCGGACGCACTTCGACAAGATCTCCTGCCACCACGTCGGCAACGGGGATTTCCTGCATGGACCCGTTACGCCGCACACGTGCCGTCTTGGCCTGCAGGCCCACCAGCCTTTGTATGGCAGCGGAGGTACGACCCTTGGCGCGGGCCTCCAGGAAGCGACCCAACAGAATGAGGGCGACGATCACCGCCGCGGCCTCGTAGTACACATTCACTGTGCCCGCCGGCAGTAGCGCCGGAGCAAAAGTCGCCACGACGGAGTAGCCATAGGCGGCCAAGGTACCTACTGCAACCAGCGAGTTCATGTCCGGGCCGCCACGCAACAATGCCGGCAGCCCTTTCTGATAGAAACGGCGCCCGGGCAACACCAGCACCAGGGTAGTGAGCACAAACTGAATCAGCCAGCTGTTGTGCATGCCTATCGTCGATTCAATAAGGCCATGCACAGCGGGAATCATGTGTGCGCCCATCTCCAGCACGAAAACCGGAAGCGCCAGAACAACGGCCAGCAGGAAATCGCGCCGCAGTTCCTCACGCTCTACGTCCTTCTTGAGTGTTGCGTCTTCCATGCCCGAATCGGCGGTGGAGTCAATGGGGCGCACATCGTAGCCGGCAGCTTCTAATGCGGCTTCCAGCGCCTGTGTTTCCGCGGTGCCCTGAACCGTAGCCCGCTCTGTCGCGAGGTTGACGCTCACTTCACGCACGCCTTCCACCTTGCGAAGCGCAGCCTCTACGCGCCCGACACAAGACGCACAGCTCATGCCCTCGACCGCCAGCTCGATCGTGCTGGATGGCACATCGAAGCCGGTTCGCTCGATCGCCTCAATAAGCGATTGCCGGCTGGTGCCTGCCAGAACTTCAATTTCCGCGCGCTCGGTCGCAAGGTTCACAGCGACCTTACGTACGCCTTCCACTTTGCGAAGTGCGGCTTCCACACGCCCGACACAGGAAGCGCAGCTCATGCCCTCGATCGGCAGAGTGACAGCAAGATGATTCGCGGCGGATTGCCCGGATGTCATGATCGGCTCCAGTATTCAGCGGTTCTATCGTTCTATTGAATACTGCCAGCATAAACCTTTCCATCATGGGAAGGTCAAGCCGCCCGCGGCGGCCGGCGCCGATTTGTGCCGAAGCGTCAGACGGGATCCTTCACCATGACCATGTCCTGCGACGGTACGCCCTCGCTGGTTGCGCCGCGCAGATACTGATGCGGCACTTCAAAGGGAGCGCCAAGAGCTTCGGCGGCATGCCAGGCCCAGCGCGGGTTGTTCAACATACCCCGGCCAATACCGACGAGATCAGCTTCCTGATTTGCGACGATGGCCTCGGCATGATGAGGGTCGCGAATCAGACCCACACACATGGTGGTGATGTCTACTGCTTGCTTAATGCCGGTTGCAAATGGCACCTGATAACCCGGCCGTAACGGGATACGCGACGGCGCGTTCCCGCCCGAAGAAATATCCACATAATCGCAGCCGCCCCGCTTAAGCTCGTTGGCAAAAGCGATGCCGTCTTGCAATGTCAGCCCGGCGTCGTTCCAATCACTACCGTTAAACCGGACGCCCATGGGTTTATGGTGTGGCCACACCTCACGTACCGCCGCGAACACTTCAAGGGGGAAGCGCATGCGGTTTATCTGACTGCCCCCGTATTCGTCCGTTCGGTCGTTAGCCAGCGGCGACAGAAATGAGCTGAGCAAATAACCGTGCGCGGCATGAATTTCCAGAAGATCCAAGCCCAACCGGTCTGCGCGTTGGGCAGCTCGAACAAATGCCTGGATGACCCGCTGCATGCCTGCCCGATCGAGCGCCTGGGGTATCGGCCAGCCGGGCCCATAGGGACGCGTGCTGGGGCCTTTGGTCTGCCATGCGCCCTCTTCGGGGGTGAGGCTTCCGCGCCCCAGACCCGGGCGTCGCACCGAGGCCTTGCGCCCTGCATGTCCAAGCTGGATACCGAAGGGCATCGAGGCAAACGGTCGCACCGTATCTAACACCCGGCGCAGCGCGGCTTCGTTCTCATCATTCCAGAGCCCTAAACATTCGGGGGTGATGCGGCCCTCGGGCTCCACTGCCGTTGCCTCAATAATGAACAGGCCCGCGCCGGAAACTGCGTACTGCCCGAAATGCAACAGGTGCCAATCGTTAGCATTGCCTTCAACGGCGCTGTACTGACACATCGGCGAGATCACAATTCGGTTGGGCAAGGTGAGCGACCGCAGCTGCAGTGGCGAGAACAAGCGACTTGACACCAGTGGGCTCCTGTCTGCGTTCATGTGTTTTCAGCGGGTGCGAGCATTCTGATAACGCCGCACCTGCATAAAGTATTCATCCAGCCCCTCAATGGCGGCGCCGGCATCTCGGGCACGCATGGCCTCGAGCATACGCTGACGCAAGGGAATGAGTTCCGGCTGAAACATTGACGGCCAGCTCATGGTCATGGCCTGGTCGTTTACCGCCTGATGCATGAGCGTATCCAGCGATTGGGCCACCACGGTCAGCGGTTCGTTGTGGGCCGCTTTCGTGATCAACTTGAAAAAGTGTAGTGCGGCATGAGCCCGGTCTACCATTGCCTCGCGTTTCGTAAGCACTTCCATGGCCACCAGGTGCCGCTCGATCGCGTCGAAGTCTTCTTCGCTGCCATGCACGCACGCCAGCTCCAACAGGCTTCTGTAAATACGTGCCCGAGCGTCAATGAGTTCGGGAATCGAAATATTTTCGTTCGCGCCGATCTCGCTCAGTGATTGGGCCAGGGTCATGTAATCCCCCTGATAGAAGACCAGCGGCTCGACATCCGCCGTCATGTCGAATCTTTCGACCTGCCCGATGAAAATGATGTGATCCCCGGCCTCATGTTCAGCAAAATTGCGGCAGTGAAAACGGGCCAGGCAGCCATCAATAATGGGGGCTCCGCCGGCTCCCGCGGTGTAAGACACCCCTTCGAACTTGTCGGCGATCTTGCTGCTGGCAAAGCGCGACGACAATACACTCTGCCCTTTTGACAAGATATTGATCGCAAAATGGCTGGACTCCCGAAATGCCTGCAGACTTCTGCTCTCGCGCCGCAGACTCCACAGCACCAGCGGGGGAGTCAGCGACACCGAGCTAAAGGAGTTGCAGGTGAGACCTACCGGCACCCCCGCAGCGGTGACTGTGGTAATGATGGCCACACCTGTAGGGAAGGTTCCCAGTGCCCGTCGGAACTCCCGAGGATCAAAGGCGGCGATTTGCGGGTCGTTCTTGCAGATTTGCATAGTGTGCTCCTTCAGCGCGTTGGCTCCGTCCCCGCCCGGCAAAAGAACTGAACGATATTGCCGTTCGGGTCCTTAGCCGACAGCACGGCACCGTGCGATCCCATGTCGCGTACTCCTAGGCACAGGCCGCCATGTCGCTCGATGTGCTCAGCCACACCGTCGAAATTTTCGACCTCGAACACCAGCACCGCACCTTGCGTAGCGGGGTGCGCCTCCTCGCGGCTGGCCAAAGCAATGCTGGTGCCGTTGGCATCGTATTGTGCCCAGCGATCACCATCACGGAACTTGAGTTTGAGCCCCAACGCCTGCTCGTAGAACCGGCTCTGGGCATCCATGTCAGCGGAAACCAGAAATGCAGTTTGCAATCGAATGACTTTCATGATGCCGCTTCCTGTTCAATGTGAGCGAGCCGTGCGTAGCCTTTCGACAGCACCTCGACGCCTCGTTCCTTGCAAAGGCCCCGGAACCAAACCTCACCTTCGCGCCCATGCCAGATCTCGACATGGAGCGTCTCCCCGGGCACCATGGTCGACGAAAAGCGCGCATTGATCTCAATGAGCGAACTGGGTGCACACTCGGCTTCCAATGCCCGCGCAGCCAGCGCCAGCGTCAGCAGACCATGGGTGATGGGACGTTCAAACCCGGAAGCTTTGGCGGCCTCGGGATGCGAGTGAATCGGGTTGTAATCCCCATTGAGCCGATACAGCAGTGCGGCCCCCGCCGACGTGGGCATGTTTACAGATACATCGCAGGGCCGCTCCGGCCGGGCCGGGGGTTCCGGACGGACGGGTGCTTCGACCCCGCCCCCCTCCTTATCAAACCCCCCATCGCGTCGGCAGAAAGTAGTTCCTTGGATGGTTGCCAGCAACTCACCTGTTTTCACATCGTGGAGATTGCGCTCGGTGTGGATCACTGCGCCCTTCCCTTCGCCCTTGTCGATCACGGCGGTGACTCGATTGCGTGAGCGCACGGTGCCCTCTGCCGGCAGGGGCTTATGAATCACCAGGCGCTGTTCGCCATGCACCACGCCCTTGCGGTTGACGCCGGTAGCCGAATCCGCCGTCCAGGGGCCGGGATGCGCCAGTACCAGCGCCATGGTGGGAAAGACACGCGTGTTGTCTTCCAGAACATGGTTCAAATGCGTCGGATCCATTGGATCGCTGCCGAATCCGATGCTCAGGGCATAGAACATGGCATCCCGCTTGGTATAAGCGTGAACCTTTTCGTCAAAGGGCCAGTTCATCAGCGTTTCACGTTTGATCACTACGGACTCCTGCCGAGCTACTGGGCCTGCCAGGGAAAGACATCGCGTGTGCGCTCTAGCGGGATGAAGGAAGACCGCCAGCCTTCGCCCACCTGCTCGGTCAGGCTTTGCTGATCCCAACCTTGGCTGTTCTGAAGAATTCGTACCGGGCGAGGCTGACTGTACAAGTACAACTCGTTGCCTCGCACGCCGATGATCTGCCCGCTAATGTGTTTCGCGGCATCGCTCAGTAAGTAGGCGGCGACCGGCGCAATTTGCTCAGGTCGGGTGCGTGAGCGGCGCATCTCCAGATTGCGCGCCTGTTCTTCGGGCGAAGCGCCGGGAATGGACTCGATCATGCGACTGAAAGCGCTTGGAGAAATGCAGTTTGACCTGACATTGAAGCGGGACATTTCCAACGCCAGTGAACGCGACAGGCCCACAATGCCCAGCTTGGCCGACGCGTAATTGGCCTGGCCGATGCTGCCGATCAGACCCGACGTCGAGGTCATATGTACGAACGCACCGCTCTCCTGCTTACGGAAATGCGGAGCGGCAGCCCGACTCACATAGAACGAACCGAAGAGATGCACCTTCACTACGGCTTCGAAGTCTGCGGGATCCATGTGGTGAAAGATTTTGTCGCGCAGAATGCCCGCATTGTTCACCACGTAATCAATGCGACCGAAGGAGTCGATGGCCTGCTGAACGATTGACGCAGCAGATTCCCATTCCGCCACGCTGGCCCGGTTCGCGACTGCCTGCCCACCCTCTTCTGTGATCAGGCGCACAACTTCGGCGGCGGGGCTTTCGCCTTCCTCGCGGCCGTCCAGTGAAGCACCGACATCGTTGACGACGACGCTGACCCCCCGGCGAGCGAGAGTCAGTGCAACTTCCCGCCCAATGCCGCGGCCGGCTCCGGTCACCACCGCTACCTTGCCCGCCATATTCATATCTTTGTCCTGGCCTTTATCGGCAGCCATGGTCCACCTCCAGTGTTTTGATCATCAAATTGTTCAAAGTCCGCCCTTGTACCAAGCGGGCGGGCGCTTTTCCTTGAAAGCCTGAATGCCCTCCTGCGACTCTGCACTTCCCATCGCGTCGATAGCGGCCCGCTGTGCGAGCTGAATGGCGGCATCGAAAGCGTCGCTTCCCACTTGCCCAAGCAGCGCCTTGCAGTGGCGTTGCGCATTCGGGCCCCCTTTGAGCAGGTCCTGTACTAAGTTTTGCACTTGCGCTTCGAAGTCGGCATCGGGAAACACAAAATGCGCCAAACCAAAGGACTGGGCCTGCGTCGCACTCAAAGGGCGTCCGGTAAGACATAGGGACAGCGCCCGACGCTGCCCAAGCGTTTGTGCCAGAGACACTGCAGTAAAGGTCGGCGGCACGCCCGCGCGTGCTTCCGGGATTGAAAACAGCGCGGAATCAGTAGCAATGACCATGTCGCACCAGCTTGCCAGCGCGACCCCCAGACCGACCGCTTTGCCTTCCACTACCGCAAGAGTCGGTACGGGACAGGCGTGCATCGCCCGCGCGAGCTGCGTAACGGGGGCAATGGCGTCTTCGGGCGAGGGGCGGTGATCCCTTTGTGCGTCGAGTTCACTCAGATCACGACCTGAACAAAAGGTGCCATTTGCACCACGGACGACAACCGCGCGCAGAGCGCTATCGGTTTGAGCTTGCTTAAGCGTCTCGATAAGTGTGGCCAACATGCCGGCGGTCAAAGCATTTCGACGCTGCCCGTTATCCAGCGTGCAGGTGACGACACCCTGCGTGATGTGAATCGACACGCCCGCCATGTCAGATGACTCCCTTGCTGCGCAGTGCCTCGATACGGTCGGTGTCAAAGCCGGCTATTTCTCTTAGGATTTCTTCGGCGTGCTCGCCCAACCGAGGAGGTCGCCGAGGTGAATGTTGTGGCCCATCACCCACTTTGAAGCCGGTACCCAGCAGTTTGAGGGTCTTACCATCGCCGCCGTCTACTTCAACCACCATTTCGTTGGCGAGGCTTTGAGGATGAGTCAGTGCATCGGCGATGGTGTGCAACGGCGCGACCGGGACCCCTTGGGCTTCCAAACGACGCATCCAGTTTGCCACGGTATCCGTCGCAAAGATTTGCGTGAATTCGGCAATCACGGCGTCACGTTGTGCCAGCCGACCCGCATTCGTGGCCAGTTCGGGGGAATTTTCCAGGTCGCTCCGCCCCACGGCCCGGCACAGCTTGCGCCATGTGCCGTCATTAAGCGCGCCAGTCAGAATTTCGCCATCCTGGCAACGGAACACCTGGTAAGGCACCAGACTCCACAGGCCGGACCCTTCACGACGAGGTAAAGCACCCGTCTGCAGCCAGCCCACGCCGTGATAACCCAGCAGAGAGACAGCTGTTTCCAGCAGCGAAGCCCGCACAATCGTGCCCCGCTGCGTCAAGGCGCGTCCCATCAACGCGGTCACGACACCCGAGTACGCGAGAATGCCGGTCGTCATATCGACGAAGGACACACCCGATCTCACCGGACCGCCGTCGCGCTCGCCCGTGAAGGACATGATGCCGGAGAACGCCTGGAACAAGGCGTCATAGCCGGGCCGGTCCGCGAGATCCCCACGCGCGCCAAATGCAGAAACGCTGCAGATGACCAGATTGGGAAAGCGCTGATGCAGCGCTACTTCCTCTATACCAAGCATGCGGGCACGACTGGGCAGAAAGCTGTGCAGCAGGACATCGGTGTTTTCGAGCAGGGCATAAAGCACTTCCTGACCTTCAGGCGCTTTAAGATTCAGCGAAATACCACGCTTGCCGCGGTTCACACTCATGAAGTTGCAACTTTCGCCGTCTTCAGTAATGGGCGCCCACTGACGATTCTCGTCGCCTTCCGGGGATTCGACCTTGATGACATCCGCCCCCATGTCCGCCAACATCTGCCCGCAGAACGGGCCGGCAAGCACGCGACTGACATCCAGAACACGGATGCCCTCGAGCGGCCTGCGGTTTTCCTTCGCAACGCCGCTCGTCACGCTTGCACCTCCGCAGAGGCCGCCTTGTCGCGCGCCAGCTCTTGCCGAATCGTCGGGATGATCTCGCGATTCCAAAGTTCGAGCTGCTTGAGCATCAATTGGTGATCGAAATCACCCACCTGGGTCTGCAGCGCCACATGCACCGGACGAACAGCACGAATATCCGTCAGCAGCCGCTCAATCACCGTATCCACCGACCCGACCGGCAGATTGCGCATCAGTTTCTCGAAGGGCAATTCATCGTCATAAGGCTGCTCGGTCACCATGTAATCGTCTTCCACCGATTCGGTCCGACGCTTCAGGCTGACCGCGATACGCTGCTGATAACGGGCGCAATCAACATAGTGTTCAACTTCGGCTTTGTTATCGCTGGCATAGGCAAAACGCAGCATTGCCACCTTGGCCTTGGCTGGATCCTTGCCCTCGCTGGTGGCTAATGCGTCGATGGATTCCCGAAAACCGCCCAGCCGTTTGCTGCCGCCCAGCCCCCCGGAAATGAACACGTGATAGTCGGAGCGCAATGCCCGGCGCATCAGCAAGGGATCACCGCTGGCGATCCACACCGGAGGCAGCGGGCTCTGAGCCGGGCGTGTACTGATTGCCGTCACCGGCTGATTGAAATATTCGCCGTCGTACTCGAACTTCTTCTGAGTCAATGCCAGCTCGATCATGTCGAGCATTTCCAGCGTTTTCTCCTTTGCATTTTCCAGACTGACGCCGAAACGCTCGAACTCAAACTGCTGGTAGCCGCCACCGATGCCCAAATTGAGACGGCCGCCGGAAAGCTGGTCGGCCAGACCGATCTCGGCGATCAGCCGGGCCGGCGTATAAAGCGGAGCGATAACCACCCCCGAACCGACTCTGATCTGTTTGGTACGGCCGGCACAATAAGCGGCCATCATCAGCGGGGACGGACACAGACCGTAATTGGAAAAGTGGTGCTCGGCATACCAAGCTGCAGCAAAGCCGTTCTGGTCAGCCACCTCCGTCTGCTCCACCGCCTCCCTGATGATTTGCGCCGCGGTTTTGTTCTGATTGCGTTGCTGCATCAGAATGAAAATGCCGAAATCGAGCTCCATATACGTCTCCACGTTGTAGCTACTGTCTTTCAGGATCGCTCACCGACACTGGGTGGGGCGGCAATTCTGCACTTCTCGAAATTCTAGGCTTCAAGAAACCTCCCAAGACCTTCATACTCTGCACAATAGGTTTGCAGAAACTGCAATCTAGAAACCGCTTCTTCAGGCAACAATTATTCAGACTTAAAACACCAACATGAATCGAGACAACGACAGACTCATGCACGTACAGCCCGGCTCCCTCTTTTTGCAGCAGAAGCAGATATGAAAGCGTTCGACACGTTCCGTATCTTCGTTCTGACCGTGCAAAAAGGAAGCCTCACGGCGGCGGGACGCGCTTTAGGCCTCTCCACCGCCACGGTTTCCCGTCGCATCAATGCGCTGGAACAGGAGCTTGGTATTCGACTAATAGACCGTAATAGTCGCGAACTGAAGGCGACGGAAGCGGGTTTGCTGTTTTATTCCCGCATGGAAAGCTTGCTTGACGACGTTGCACAAACTGAAAGCCTTGTGCGCAACATCAAGCATGTGCCAGAGGGCCATTTACGAGTGCATTCGCGAACGTTACTGGGGATACGGCTGATCGCCCCACTACTACGCAGCTTCTCTGCGCGCTACCCGGACATGACCATTGATCTGCATCTGTCCGAGACGCCCGTCAACCTCATCGAACAGAACTACGACGTGGACCTCCGGCTCGCACCACTTGGCGACTCCTCCTATGTCGCGCGCAAGCTGGCAGAGGGTGAACGCATTGTGGTCGCTAGCCCACACTACCTGAGCACGCGCCAACCCATCAAGGTTCCAGAGGATCTCGAGCGCGGCCACAACTGTCTGACCTATCGACTGGCCAGCGAACCCACTTCGTGGCGCTACCGGGTGGGCAATGAAGAACGAGAACTCGCTGTGCGAGGGTCGGTACATTCCAATAATGGTGAAGTCCTGCGCCTGGCGGCCGTGAGCGGGCAAGGCATCGCCCTGCTCGCCGACTGGGCCGTCGCCGACGATCTGCAGGCCGGCCGACTGGTACGACTTCTACCGGAATACGAACTCACTAACACCACTTTCGACCATGGCGTGTACGCCCTGTTTCGCGACAGCCGTATGCAGCCGCTGAAAGTGCGTGTCTTTATCGACTTCCTTGCAGAAGCCCTCAGTCGTATTGAAACGCGGCACGAACGGTCCACTGCAGCCGCCAACCCCCCGAACCTAGCTGAACCGGAGCAGACTGATGACGTCTGAACGCAGTGATTCCTCTCCCGTCCTTGCCTTTGACGCCAACTGCCTGAGCGGGCGCGTGGCCGTAGTCACCGGAGCTGCCGGCGGCCTGGGGCGGGCGATCTCTCAACGCCTCTGCGGTATGGGAGCGACTGTGGTCATGGTCGATATAGAACCGGTAACGGTTGCCAACGGCCTGTGTACCGCCCTCGCCAAAGTCTGCGACATCACACAGGCCGACGCTGTCGAAGCTCTGGCCGACGACGTCCTGCAGCGGTTCGGCCGCTGCGATGTTTTAGTGAACAACGCCGGCATCAAGACGGCTCCCACACCATTGGAAGCCTTGCCGCTGGAGGACTGGGACGCCGTATTCAGCGTCAATGTCAGGGCCGCTTTCCTCTGTGCCAAGGCACTGGCACCAGCCATGCTGAAGCAGGCATCCGGATCCATTGTCAATGTCGCGTCCATCGGCGCACGCATGCCCACTCGGGTGGGCGCGTATGCCGCCAGCAAAGCCGCACTCTGCGGCCTTACCCGGCAAATGGCCGCCGAATGGGGCCCGCGCGGCGTGCGGGCGAACAGCGTAAGCCCCGGCATGGTGCGTACCCCCATGTCCGACAACCATTATCAGAACGCGCAGCAGGTGTCGGCGCGCCTGGCCATGCTGCCCCTGCGCCGTTTCGGCAACCCCTTTGATATTGCGGACGCTGTCGCCTTTCTGGCCAGCGACGCATCGATGTTCGTCACCGGGCAAGACCTGCTCGTCGACGGCGGTCTCGCCATTTCACCCCTGCATGCTTTGCAGAGCATGAATACCTGACCTTGCTTACCCCCTAGAAAAGAGCCGACTGGCTGATTAAACCGAGGAGATGACCATGAAGTTTTCCCGTCTGATGCTGTTGCTGGGTGCCGGCGCGCTGTCCCTATCTGCCGCCACGGCGCAGGCATCCAAGCCCGAGGATGCCAAGATGTTTACGCGCCCGATCTCGTTGATCATTCCGTTTGCACCGGGCGGCTCAACCGATCCGGTAGGCCGCATTATCGGACCTCACCTTGCCGAAGAGCTGGGGCAGCCTGTCGTCGTGGAAAACAAGCCCGGCGTCGCGGGCGCACTGGGCGCCGCCTACGTTGCTCGATCTGCGCCGGACGGACACACGATTCTTTTAAACACGGGTGTTGTGGCGGTGCATCCGAACACCATCAAGCAACCCGGCTATGACGTACGTACCGACCTCATTCCGGTGATTCAGATGGTGGCCGGCCCCTACACCTTGGTGGCCAACAACGACACTCCCTTCAACTCCGTACAAGAGCTCGTGGAATACGGCAAAGCCAACCCCGAGGCCCTGTTCTACGGCACCTCGGGCGCAGGCGGTTCACTGCACCTCATCACTGAGTACTTCAAGCAGGAAACCGGCCTCCCCATGACGCACGTACCCTATAAGGGCAACGGGCCCGTGGTGCAGGCGCTGCTGGCCGGCGATATCCAAGTGGCTTTCGATACGGTACCCGGCTCCAAGGCGCTTGCCGACGCAGGGAGGGTCAAAGTGCTTGCCGTGACTTCCCTAGAACGCCATCCTTTGCTGCCCGATGTGCCCACGATGCACGAACTGGGATTCGACGGGTTCGAGGCGGAAACCTGGTCGGGCATCTTCTTGCCGAAAGGAACGGATCCCGCAATTGTGGCGCGTTATAACGAAGCGATTCGCACTGTTCTGAAGAACGAAGACGTCATTAAACGCATGGCGGATATCGCCTACACTGTTCGCAGCAATTCACCCGAAGAGTTCGCGCAATTGATCGAAACCGAGCGGCAGCGCTGGGCTGAAACCATGAAAGCGGCAGGCATGGAGCCCCAATGACCTGTGTGTAGAACAGTACACCAACCAGGAAGAGACAAGAATGAGCATCAAGGGACGCGCCTGCATTGTCGGCGCATATGAACACCCGACCCGGCACGCCCCCGACAAATCCGTTGCCCAATTGCATGCTGAATGTGCAAGGGGTGCACTGGAAGACGCCGGCCTTAGCAAGGACGACATCGACGGCTACTTCTGCTCAGGAGACGCGCCCGGGTTGGGGCCCTTGTCCATGATCGACTATATGGATCTGCGCGTACGCCATGTTGATTCCACTGACATCGGCGGCAGTTCCTACCTGGCCCTGGTGTCGCATGCAGCACAGGCCATTGCGTTGGGCAAATGCAATATTGCCCTCATCACCCTGGCAGGCCGGCCGCGCAGCAGTGGCATGGCGACCGGTACTGCACCTCGGGCGGGTAACCCGGATCAACCTGATCTGGAGTGGGAGCGGCCTTACGGGCCGGCTACCGCCAATCTGTACGCCATGGCTGCCAAACGCCATATGCACGAGTTCGGCACCACCAACGAACAACTGGCGTGGGTTAAGGTGGCCGCCTCACATCACGCCCAGTACAACCCGCAAGCGATGTTGCGTGACGTAGTGACCGTCGATCAAGTGCTCGAGTCGCCCATGGTGGCGGATCCTCTGCACCGGCTCGATTGCTGTGTCATCTCCGACGGCGGCGGCGCCCTGTTGGTGGCACGCCCCGAAATCGCCCGCGAACTGAAGCGTCCGGTTATTCAATTGCTGGGCGCGGGCGAAGCCGTCAAGGGGCAGATGTCGGGCGATGTCGACCTAACTTACACAGGCGCAAGATGGTCGGGTGCCGCTGCCTTCGCCGAAGCGGGCGTGACGCCTGCTGACATCCAATACGCTTCAATCTATGACAGTTTCACCATCACCGTATTGCTGCAACTCGAAGATCTCGGCTTCTGCAAAAAAGGGGAAGGCGGCCGCTTCGTCATGGACGGCAACTTGATTTCCGGTGTGGGCAAGCTGCCATTCAATACGGACGGCGGCGGGCTGTGCAACAACCACCCTGCCAACCGTGGCGGTATTACAAAAATTATTGAGGCCGTGCGACAACTGCGTGGCGAAGCACATCCCGCCGTTCAAGTACCCGGCTGTACGCTGGCTCTCGCCCAGGGTACAGGCGGCTCCATTGGCACACGCCACGGCAGCACCACTCTTATCTTGGAAAGGGTCTGATTCAATGAGTGTCTTGAATAGTAAGGGAGGGCACAAACTGATCGCCACACCGCGGCAGCCCGGCTCGAAACCCTTCGTGGATGCCGCGGCCCAAGGCGTCTTCAAGCTGCCGTACTGCCGCAGCTGCGATCAGCCCCACTGGTATCCTCGCCCCGTCTGCCCCCGCTGTCTCTCAGACAAGGTGGAATGGGAAACCGCAAGCGGGCAAGGCGAAATCTACAGCTTTACCATTATGCGCAGAGCCAAAATTCCCTATGCCATTGGCTATGTCAAACTCGATGAAGGCCCGGTCATGATGTCGAACCTTGTCACCGAAGACTTTGAGGCGCTGCATATCGGTATGCGAGTCAAGGTGTTCTTCGAAGACGATGGTGAAGGCAACCTGGTGCCGTTATTTGAGCCTGCGAACTAAACTGCAATCAGGATCCGCTCATGCCAAGCCCTCAGCAGCTTGCCGACATCCACGACATCAAACAGAACTTGTATCGCTATGCGCGGGGCGTAGACCGCCGCGACTGGGCAATGGTCCGAGACACCTACCATCCCGATGCGTGGGACAACCATGGCAGCTATAAAGGCGACATTGACGGTTTTATCTCCTCGCTGGAAAAGCGCCATGCCGACATTTCGCGCTCCATCCACCTGATCACCAATATCCTCATCGAGTTCATTGACCAGGATAGTGCGTTGGTGGAAAGCGCCTTCTCATGCCACCAGCGTGTCCATGACCCGGCCCACCCTGACACCGCCGTAGACAATCATTCCATCGGCCGGTATTTAGATCATGTAACGCGACGCGACGGGCAATGGCGCATTGCGCAGCGCGATGTCGTTTTTGATTTTTATTTTTCAGCTCCGGCTGCCGATTCTGCACGGCTGACGGCCGATGTCAGCCAATCGGCACGCGATACTTCGGACCTGCTCTATACCAAAAGGCTTGAGCTTGGCCTGAACCAGGTTAACGACATCAAACGCTGACACTGCACGAGTCAGATCGCGCCTTCTTCACGCAAAACCGTGATGGCCTGTGCCGACCAACCTAGTTCTTGCAGGATGAGTTCGGTGTGTTCACCTAGGGCGGGGACTCCATCCATACGCGGGGCAAAGTTGTTGTTATTGCCCGGGGGCAGCAGAGCCGGCACCGGACCGTTTGCGGTCGGCACGGAGCTCCAGCGGCGGCGAGCTTTCAGCTGCGGGTGGTTCCAGACATCATGCATGTCATTGACCCGTGCATTGGCGATCTGGGCTTGCTCAAGCCGCTGTACGACCTGATCGGCGGTGAGCCCGGAAAATGCCTCAATGATCAACGCACGCAGGGTGTCACGGTTTTCTACTCGGCGCGAATTCGACGAAAAGCGCTCGTCTTTTGCCAGCTCAGGTTGCTCAAGAACCGTCGTGCAAAACGCGGCCCACTCGCGCTCGTTTTGCAGACCCAGCATGACCGATATGCCGTCGCCGGCCGGAAAGGGCCCGTACGGGAAGATGGTGGCGTGCGCCGCCCCGGCACGCTGCGGTGGCTGCGCACCGTCGAAAGCGTAGTACAGAGGAAAGCCCATCCATTCCACCATGCTCTCTAACATGGAGACTTCAATATTGGCGCCCTTGCCGGTCTTGCCGCGTTGAACCAACGCCGCCAGGATACTGCTGTAGGCGTACATGCCGGCAGCGATATCAGCGATGGAACAGCCCGCCTTGGCCGGTTCATCCGGCGTACCCGTGACGGAAAGAAAACCGGATTCGCTCTGTATCAGCAGGTCGTAGGCTTTCTTGTCGCGATAAGGGCCGTCCTCGCCGTAGCCGGAAATGCCGCAAACAATCAGGCCGGGGTAGGTGGTATGCAGATCGTCGTATGACAGGCCAAGGCGAGCGGCGGCGCCGGGCGCCAGATTCTGCACCAGAACATCGGCCCCTTCCAGCAGCTTTGCCAGTACCTTCTTGGCATTGGGGTGCTTCAAATCCAGCGTAAGGCTTTCCTTGGAGCGGTTGGTCCAGACGAAATGCGAAGACAGGCCGTTGACGCGTTCATCGTAGCCACGGGCGAAGTCACCCACGCCGGGGCGCTCGATCTTGATGACACGCGCACCCAGGTCGGCCAGCTGCCGTGTGCAGAATGGCGCCGCGATGGCATGTTCCAGTGTGATGACAGTAATGCCGTCAAGGGGTCGTGACATGGCGGATCTCAGAATGATCGGGGCAAACCGAGCACGTGCTCGGCAATATAGGAATAAATGAGGTTGGTGGAAATCGGCGCCACCTGATAGAGACGCGTTTCACGGAACTTACGCTCAATATCGTATTCGTTGGCAAAACCGAAACCGCCGTGCGTCTGCATACAGACGTTCGCCGCCTCCCAGCTGGCCTTGGCGGCCAAATATTTGGCCATGTTTGCCTGGGCACCACAGCTTTTATGGGCGTCGAAACGGCGGGCCGCCTCGAAGCGCATTAAGTTTGCGGCCTCGATCTCGATAAAGGCATCAGCGATGGGGAACTGCACGCCCTGATTCATGCCGATCGGACGGTCAAAAACGATACGGTCGTTGGCATAGTTGCGCGCACGCTCGATGAACCAATATCCATCACCGATACATTCAGCGGCGATCAAGGTACGTTCTGCATTCAGGCCTTCCAAGATGTACTTGAAGCCCTTGCCCTCCTCGCCGATCAGATTCTCTTCGGGGATTTCCAGGTTTTCAAAGAAAAGCTCGTTGGTTTCGTGATTCACGAGATTGGGGATGGGGCGGACCGTCAATCCATTACCGACGGCCTCGCGCAGATCCACAATAAAGATCGACATCCCTTCGGACTTTTTCTTCACTTCAGAAAGCGGCGTGGTACGCGCGAGCAGAATCATGAGGTCGGAATGCTGTACCCGCGAGATCCAGACCTTCTGGCCGTTAACCACGTAACGATCGCCCTTCTTTACCGCCGTCGTCTTCAACTTGGTGGTGTCGGTTCCCGTCGTGGGTTCGGTCACCGCCATCGACTGAATGCGCAGTTTGCCTGCAGCGATGGCCGGCAGATATTTTTCTTTCTGCTCTTTACTGCCGCTGCGCAGCAGCGTACCCATGTTGTACATCTGACCGTGAACGGCTCCGGCATTTCCGCCCGAACGGTTGATCTCTTCCATGATGACCGACGCCGCCGTCAGCCCCAGGCCAGTGCCGCCGTACTCTTCGGGAATCATGGCCGACAGCCACCCCGCTTCCATCAGGGCGCTCACGAACTCTTCGGGATAGCCCCTTTGCTCGTCTATGCGGCGGAAGTATTCGTCTGGGAACTGGCGACACAGCTGCCGCACCGCATCGCGGATATCCTGATATTCGTCGCTTTCAGTAAACATATTGTTCTCCTTGATGAGCATATTGTGCAAACATCAGAGATATTTGTGAAATACTTATTTGACCTATCGGTTATACGTAAAAGGTCTAGCCCTGCGCCATGGAGCTTCGTCAACTTCGCTATTTCGTTGCTGCCTGCGAGGCCGGCAGCTTGCTTAAGGCCTCTGGTCGTCTGCATGTTGCGCAACCGGCCTTGGGGCAGCAGATCACTGCACTTGAGCAAGAGTTGGGGGCGCGGCTGCTGGAGCGCTCCAGTCGCGGCGTAACGCCGACTGAAGCGGGAAAGGTTTTCCTGGAACACGCGCGTGTAGTACTGGCCGACGCCGAGCGGGCGCGTTTAGCAGTACGTGAATCGGCCACCGTGCCCCGCGGCGAGGTGGCGCTAGGCCTGACCACGACGGTGGCATTAGCAGCAACGATGCCGATTCTAAGCGCCTGTCGCGACCAACTGCCTGGGGTGAAATTGAAGATTGTGGAGGCCTATAGCGGATTCTTACGCGAACGTCTGCTGTCGGGAAGACTGGACCTGGCTCTGCTATACGACGACGTACAAGAGACGGGTCTGTCCAAATTTCCACTTCTGGACGATCAGCTGGTGCTGGTGTCGGAGCCACTAAGCGATTTACCGCACGAAATCAGTATGGCCGGGCTGGCGGGCTTGCCCCTGGTGTTGCCGGGTCGTGAGCACGGCCTGCGGCGCATCATTGAGGATGCCTGTGCCCTGCAAGGGCTGGAGCTGAATGTGGTGGCGGAAATTGAATCCCTAAGCAGCGTCAAGCGCGCCACCGAGGCCGGAATCGGCCATACCATCCTTCCACTAGGTGCCGTAGCCGAAGAAGCCAAACAGGGCCGGCTGCAAACCACAGAAATCGCCAGCCGGCAGATGGCACGCCGCGTCGTATGCACCATCAACACCACACGCCCAAGCTCAGTCGCCCGAGACGCCGTCATTCAACTCATACTCCGCGTCATCAGAGACATGGTCGAATCCGGCGCCTGGCCCGCCAAATGGGTCGAAACCGGGGAAACTGGGGTCTGACCCCAGTTTTTACATTTTTTAAAGCATGCGGCGCAGTACGCCGTCTTTCTTCACAAACTGGTGGACCAGGGCGATGCCGATGTGTGCGATGACCATGATGAGCAGAATCCACGCCAAGGGGGAATGCACAGTGCCGCCGATGCTGGCCATCCAGGGAATTTCAGGGCCCTTGGCAATAATTTGAATGCCGAAGGGGCTCCAGCCAAAGCCACGACCCACCAGGTACATGATTCCCGTGAGCGGCATCAATAGCATGGCGACGTACATAAGGAAATGGCCGACCTTGACCAGAGCGGCAGTGGCAGGATCCTGGATAGGACGCACACCGCGCTGACTTAATGCCCAGACAATACGCAGCACCACCAGCAAAAGCAGCAGCGAGCCAATGCGAACGTGCCAAGGAACCAGTGTCTGTCCGACCCAATGTTCGCCGTCGCTGATGCGATCGAAAAATTTCATCCCTTGCCAGACAAGCAACACGGCCATACCCCAATGAAACCAGCGCGAAATACTGCCGTACCGTTCCCGAGAATCGCTCAGCATTTTTTACTCCTTGTTACTTTTGGTAATTATAAGCCATGATGAGTAGGGCCCACCAAGCCGTCTGTTCAATATGGGCTGGAGTGCGCCGGCGCCTGCGTGCCAGCACAGAAACGAGCGGCGGTGGAGTCGAGGGCATCGCGAAGCAGGACTGTATCCAACGCCACGGCAACGAATAGTGCACCCAACTCCAGGCACTCGCGCGCGCGCGCCTCGTTAGTCATCAGAATGCCCGGCGCTTTGCCACAGGCACGGATGCGACGAATGGCATCGTCGATGATGCGGGTGACTTCGGGGTGACCCGGCTGACCGGGGTAGCCCAGACTTGCCGATAAATCAGCGGGGCCAATGAACACCCCGTCGACCCCTTCGACATTCGCGATCGATTCCAGATTGCTTAAGGCCTCGGCGGTCTCTACCTGAACGAGCAGACATAGCTCATCTGTCACACGCTGGATGTAATCGTGTGTACGACCGAAATTCGAGGCCCGCATGGAACCGCCCATTCCCCTGATCCCTTCCGGTGCGTATCGCATGGCCTGTACGGCTGCATGTGCTTCATCTGAATTTTGCACAAAGGGAAGTAACAGCGTCTGCACGCCAAGATCGAGGTAGCGCTTGATAAGAACCAGATCGTTCCAAGCAGGCCTCACCACTGCGTGCGACGCGGGTCGCCCCTGCGCCGGCTGGGCGGCCGCCAGCGCCTGCAACTGAGACAGCATCAACGGCACATCATTGGGGGTGTGTTCAGTATCGAGCAGGACCCAGTCATAACCGGCGCCACCGACCAGCTCGGAAACGAAAGGGGAAGGAATCGTAGACCAGACACCTATCTGGGCTTGCCCCGAACGCAGGGCCTTCTTAAATGTATTGACGGGCAACATGACGGAGTAAGAGTAAGTTGGCCTTGCGGCAAGAGAAATGAGGCCCCTAGATTAACGACTTTCGGACCTGCGGCCCAGCCCATTCCGCCTTAGCCATCCACGCGCTGGACCGATCGTGTCGCCAAGGTTTATGCGCTCACCAGACGCTTTTCGCCCCAACGCAGCAAGTTTGCCGAAGCCGCTAATAACCATGCGAGCGGACCGATCAACCAGCGCAGAACCAGGAAGACAGGAAACAGTAACAGTGTCCAGCCTCCGAGCTGCATCACCTTCACCGGTACACCAAGCCGTTCCGCTGCAGCCGCCAGCACAGAATTGATGATGCTCGGATGCCGCAGCGCCATATAGGCCAGCACTGCGGGAGCACCGTACTTAACCACTCGAGCACCCATCAGCGTTCCCCGCCATAGCCCAGCACCGAGCACGGCGGAGCGTTGGGAGAACGTCAACGAGCGCCCCGCCGTCCCGACACGGCCCATACGTAATAGCTTGAAGGCGCCGACGCCGATGGCAATATCCATGGCGGCCCAGCCCACATCAGAAGGAGCAATAACGGCATCGCGGCGAAAGCGTGTTTCCAACCCTTTAAGCCCACTCGCAAAGAAGCGGTTGATGCCTTCAAGCACCCGTTCAGTCTGCAACCAGCTGACCTTTCCTTCCTGAGTGAGCACAAACTGCCCCATAAAGTCGTAGCCTTCAGAGTCAATGAATTGCACGGCATACCAGCCCCTATCTTCAGGGCTCAGCCGCCCGGTGGCCGTTTCCCCTGCCGTCTCGCCGTCCCACCACCCCCTCAAGGTGGACACCACGGCTTTCGCCGTTTCGCTCATGCCATGCATGATCTCAAGTGTGCGAACTTCATTTTCCAGAAAGTATTGAATGGGCAGCAGCACGTCTTCCCCATACCTCTTCAGCACACCCTGAAAGGTCGGAAGCTCGCCAAATTGCAAAAGAATTTGCTGTGCCATTGCTGGATAGCGCATTAGGGCAAGCCTGGCTTTCGCAAGCAAAACGGGGTCATGGGCGTACATCAGCATCAATGCCTGCAGTTCAACAGGCTCCCCGGCCATTTCAGGCGCATAGTGGGGGATCGATTGCTGCAACTGCAAGTGGACTAGCTGTTGCTCCAGCGGTTTGGGGCGGTAAACAACGGCAATCAGGAGCGCTGCGCTGAACGCTAGCAACAACGTCCGGAAAAGAACTCTCATCAGCGGATATCCCCGATAGTTGGCTGCCACGACTCGTGACAAAACATTCCATCCAGTATCATTACAGGAAGACGAACCTTGAACTCTTATAAAAACGACTTGGCTTCTGCATGCACATCGCTTCGGTTGAGGATGATTTCGCCCAGGGTGAACTGATTCAGTCCATCATTTCCAAAATGGGGCATCGGTGTACGGTATTTCCAAACGGAAGAGACTATCTGGCAGCGCTTGCTAAAAAAACTTTCGACTTCCTGCTAATTGATTGGGAACTCCCTGACATTTCCGGCTTCGATGTCCTGCGTTGGGTGCGCTCTAACCTAGGCCACGACATTCCAGTGATTTTCGTCACGAATCGCAGCGAAGAAAGTGACTTGGTTGCGGCTCTGCATGCCGGAGCAGACGACTACATCATCAAACCCGTGCGTGAAGCCGAACTGCTCGCCCGCGTACAGGCGTTGGCACGGCGCACCGCAAGGCTGCCTGTCCAGGATACGCCATTTCGCTGTGCGGTATATCAGGTCGATCCCGCCAACGGACGCATCGAACTCAATGGGGAGGCGGTCGAGCTGGCACCGAAGGAATTCGAGCTAGCACTGCTTTTTCTGCGTAACCCCGGCCAGTTGTTCTCGCGTGACGTACTCAGCAGCTCGGTATGGAACCGCGACATCCCTGCTACTTCCCGCACCATAGACACCCATCTGTCGAATATCCGCCGCAAACTGCAGCTAAAGCCTGAGAACGGTGTGCGACTCAGCGCCTCCTATGCATTGGGCTACCGGCTGGAACTGCTAGGCAGCAACGACCCCTCCCATAACGACACGCTATGACACTGACTCCGGCCCTGCGCGGCACACTGGTGAAATGCCTCTTCGCCCTAATCACATTCGTCCCCACCGCGCTTTCGGCGCAGCCCGCCGGCGCCGACGGTGATGACTTTCTCTATCGTGTGGTGAAGGGCGATACCTTGCTGGAGCTCTCGCTGAGGTATACAAGCTCACCTCAGAACTGGCCCGCTCTGCAGCAAATCAACCATGTCGCCGACACACTGGCCTTACCTATCGGTAAAGTCCTGCGCATTCCATTTTCCATGATTCCTGAAGAGCCAGCACCTGCTCGCTTGCTGCATACCAGTGGCCAGGTCCTCATCAACGGCAATCGGGCATATACCGGTCAGGAACTACCAGAAGGCGGCTCATTGGCGACGGCAGCCGGTGCATTCGCCACTGTCCAGCTGACTGACGGCAGCACGCTGACTTTGCCGGGAAGCTCCACCATTGCCATCGAGCGACTGCAGGCCTTCAAGGGCACCGGGCTTACGGACACGATACTTTCTGTTGAAAAAGGGTCAGTGGAGTCGTGGGTGGCACCGCAAAACACAGGAGTCGGCCGGTTTGAGATTCGTACCCCTGTCGCCATTACCGGGGTGCGGGGCACACGGCTGCGGGTACATCGCGATAGCTCGAGTGCACAGACGGAAGTCTTGAGCGGGCTTGCTCACCTGGGTGCAGCCAGCTTCGGGAAGGCATTGCTGCGCCCCGGCCAAGGTGTGCTGACCGGTGCGGATGGCGTCATGGGTACCGTACGCAATCTGCCTGCCGCACCCGAACTGGGTGAACCTGAACGTGGCCCGCGCGGATGGCAAATAAGCGTTCAGCCGGTACCCGGCGCTTCCGGCTATCTTGTGCGCGTCGCAGACGATCCCGATGGGACCCGTCCACGCTCCAGCCAACACTTTGCGTCGGTCGAAGACATTCATTTCTCCGCTTATGGGCCGGGCACTCAGTATGTGCTGGTTCGGGCAATTGGTCCCGATAACCTCATGGGTCCCGACGCCGCCCGCTCGTTTGAAGGTCAACCGGTGCTGCTCAGCAGCAATGGCCGGCCCGTGGTAGCCGGACACGGCGGGCAGGTGTATTTGAACGCTTACTGAGCCCATCATGCCCAGCCACCCGGATTCCGACACCACGTTTTGGAGTTCACTCGAAAAACGGGTTCATGCGGAATGGCTGGCGATTACATTCCTGACAGTCCTGACAACGCTGCTGGTCGGCCTCTATAGCGAACAGACCGGCATAGCACGGCTTGACGACACCTTTTATGACGGCGTGCTGCGAGCCTGGCCGAACGACCCGGGGGACAATGACATTGTCATCATTGCCATAGACGATGGCAGCATTGATGCGTTGGGGAGATGGCCCTGGCACCGCAGCGTTCACGCCGAATTATTGGGCCGGTTAAGTGAAGCCAGGCGCGTAGGCTTCGACATCGTCTTCAGTGAACCGAATCCCGACAACCCTGAAGGCGACCATGCTTTCGCACAGGCCGTCACGCAACACGGGCGTGTGGTGCTGCCAACCTTCATTATGCATCAGCCTGGAGCGCCGCAAGGCCTGCATATGCCGCTGCCGGTCCTGGCGAATGCCGCAGCGGGGCTGGGTTACATCAATATTTATCCCGATAGCGATGGCACTGTCCGCTCACTGACACTGCAACGCACGCTTTCGGATAACCGCAGCGTGCAGCACTTTGTTGTCGCCATGCATGGCCAGTCCGAAAAATCCATTCGCCCCGACGATAGCCTACGCATCCCCTTTCGGGCGCCGGCCGGCCACTTTCCCTTCTACTCCTACGCCTCCGTGTTGCGTGGCGATGTCCCGAGCGATCACTTCCGCGACCGCCTGGTCCTTGTCGGGGCATGGAGTTCGGGCCTCGGAGATACATATCCCACCCCCATGACAACAGACGGCCAGACCATGTCCGGTGTGGAAATCATGGCAAACGGCATGCTGGCGCTGAAACACGACACGTGGATTCGCACACTGCCGGCCTGGGCGTCCGCCCTTCTGAATGCTCTGCCGGTCCTGCTTACCTGCCTAGCAGTCAGGCGCTTTTCACCGCGGCATTCTTTTCTTGCGACCCTCAGCATCATTTCGCTATGGGCACTGCTGGCCGTTGTTCTACTCATTTCCACTCACGTGTGGTTGCCCGTCACCAGCGGCTTAATTGGCATCGCTTTGGCTTTCCCGTTATGGAGTTGGCGCAGCCAGGAGGCCTCGTTGCAACATATCGACCGTGAGCTTCAACACCTGCGACGCGCCATTCCGGGGAATGCGGGCGTCATCGGCGACGCCATGCCCATCACGGTCGATCGCTCTTTACCCGCGCGGGTCCGGTTGCTGCATCAGGCGATTGCCCGCTTCCGGCACGCACAACAAAAGCGTGAAGAGACTTTGCGCTTCCTGTCGCACGACGCACGTGCACCACAGAATGCCATTCTCGCGCTGATCGAGATGCAGCGCCGTGAGCCTGAGAGCCGCGACACACAAGCCCTGCTGAGCCGCATTGAACAGCGTGCCGCAGACACACTTGCATTAATGGATGGTTTTGTGCAACTGGAACGAGCGGAGTGTCTGCCGCTTAATAAGCGCCTCCTGGACCTGGGGGGCCTGTTGCAGGAAGCCTGCGATGCTGGGTGGGAAGTCAGCCGCCGGCGCAGCATCAGCGTAATGCCGAACGTACCGTCAGAGCCCGCCTGGGTTGAAGGAGATCACCAGCTTCTGGGAAGAGCACTGCGCAATTTATTAGACAACGCCGTCAAGTACAGCCCTGAACATACAACAGTGCACTGCAGGCTCGCCCGTAAGGGCGCTACCTGGGAGATCGCGATTCAGGATCAGGGGCCCGGTATCCCTGAACACCAGCTTGGCCGCATATTCGAACCTTTTGCTCGCGTAACGGCAGAGATGCCCGCTGAAACCAGCGGTGCAGGCTTGGGGCTCGCGTTCGTACGTATTACCATCGAGCGTCATGGGGGCACAATAACTGCCAGCAGCATTCAGGGGCGGGGCTCGACATTCACCATTGCACTGCCCGCAATGGAGGCCTGAAGCCCCTCGTAAGCATTCAATAAATGGGGGCCAGTCATGGGATTACTGATAGACGGCAAATGGCACGATCAATGGTATGACACCAGCAGTACGGGGGGCCGGTTCGTGCGCAGCGACGCCCAATTCCGCAATTGGGTCACGCCGGACGGCACGCCCGGCCCGAGCGGCGCCGGCGGCTTCAAGGCCGAAGCGGGACGCTATCACCTTTATGTATCGCTGGCCTGCCCTTGGGCCAACCGTGTTCTGATCTTCCGCGCCCTGAAAGGCCTACAGGACATGATCAGTGTTTCGGTGGTGAACCCGTATATGGGCGATCATGGATGGACATTCGAGCCGGCTCCGGGAGTGGTGAAAGACCCCGTGGCCCAAGCACGGTATCTCTACGAAGTGTATTTGCATGCCGAGCCGGGCTATAGCGGGCGCGTGACCGTACCGGTGCTATGGGACCTGAAGAGCAACACCATCGTGAATAATGAATCGGCCGAGATCATCCGCATGCTGAATTCGGCGTTTGACGGAGTCGGCGCTGCGCAAGGCGACTATGCTCCCGCAGAACTACTGCCTCAGATAGATGCGATCAATGCAGAAGTCTATGACGCCATCAATAACGGCGTGTACAAAGTCGGCTTCGCCACGCAACAGGAAGTCTACGAGCAGGAAGTCGAAAATCTGTTTTCCTATCTGGGCAAGCTCGAGGCCCGGCTTGCCCGCCAGCGCTATCTCGTTGGCGACCGTATTACCGAAGCCGACTGGCGACTGTTCACCACCCTTATTCGCTTTGACTCCGTCTATCACGGGCATTTCAAATGCAATTTGAAGCGGTTGGTGGACTACCCGAATCTTTGGAGCTATACACGCGAACTCTATCAATGGCCGGGCGTGGCACAAACGGTCAATTTCGACCATATCAAACAGCACTATTACCGCAGCCACAAGAGCATTAATCCGAACGGTATTGTTCCCCTGGGGCCGGTATTGGATCTGCAACGACCGTCAGACCGGAACATCCCGGCATGATTCCGGCATGAAGAACACCCCTGCTTCCCTACATGCCGATGCCCATCATGAGCACATCCCTGCCCTATGTGTGTCTCATGTTCCCGTGTTTAATCATCTCTCCCCGGAAGCGCTCACGGTCATCTCCAACAAAGCTCGTATGCGTGACTACGAACGAGGGCAATTCATTCACCGGGCCGGCGAATCATCCGACAGCCTGTTCATCGTTCACACAGGCCGAATCAAGGTGTACAGGCTGGCCGAAACCGGTAAGGAACAGCTCGTGCGCATTTTGGAACCAGGGGATTTCGCCGGCGAGCTCGCACTGTTCTCTTCCAGCAGCCACGACTCCTATGCCCAGGCCATGCAGGCCTCGCAAGTCTGCACCATTCGTCAGGTGGACCTGCGAGAACTGCTCCTGCAGTATCCGGACATCAGCCTGCACATGCTTGCAGAGTTGTCACGCCGCCTAGACACCAGCGAAAAACAGACGGCTGCCATTGCTACGGCCTCGATCAACGCCCGTCTGGCACAGTACCTGGCAGGACTGGCGCAACAGGAAGGCTCTGCGGAGTTCTCTCTGCCCATGAGCCGACGCCATCTCGCCTCTTTCCTGGGCACCACCCCTGAAACAGTCAGTCGCCGACTTGGGGAATTTGAAGCGGCCGGCTGGATACGCCAATCAGGCCAGCGCAAAATCACTATTCAGGATCTAGACGCCCTACTGTCGCTAGACTGAGGATGCCGCTACGAAGCCGGTTCCTTACTACAATGCCGTTTTCGAGCTCACTTTCCCGGCCGGCGCAATACGGGTGCCACGGCCCATGTCCTGGCCCGCACTGCGCCGGCGTCACACGTATTTTCTCTGGTTCTTGATGACGCAACCCGATCTCTCCGGCCACACTCCCATGATGCAGCAATACCTTCGCTTAAAAGCGCAGGCGGGCGAGCATTTGCTGTTCTACCGTATGGGTGACTTCTATGAATTGTTCTACGAAGACGCGGAACGCGGCGCGCGGCTGCTAAATCTGACACTGGCCAAGCGTGGAATGTCCAACGGCGAGCCCGTCCCAATGGCCGGCGTGCCCTTTCACTCAGTCGAAAGCTATTTGGCACGGCTGGTCGCGCTCGGCGAATCCATTGCCATCTGCGAACAGGTCGGCGATCCGGCAACCAGCAAAGGGCCGGTAGAACGGAAAATCGTGCGTATCGTGACGCCGGGAACACTGACAGACGATGCGCTGTTGCCCAGCAAGGCCGATCGCATGATTGCAGCGGTATGGGCCCAGGGCAAGGGTCGGCGGGAACGCTGCGGGCTTGCCTGGATGAATGTCGCCAACGGGGAATTTCGCGTTACCGAATGCGCCCCGGACATGCTGGAAACCGAGCTGCACCGGGTCGATCCGGCCGAACTGGTCTGCGCCGAAAACGCCCGCGAACTGCCCGATAGCCAGGCGACGCTCAGCCGCATCCCCGACTGGCATTTCGAGCTGGATAGTGCCACTCATGTCCTGGAAACGCATTTCAAGGTACAGGGTCTGCAAGGCTTGGGGCTGTCAGAGGTCCCGGTCGCAGCGTGTGCAGCCGGAGCGCTGCTGCGCTATGTCAGTCACACGCAAAGCCAGGCGCTGGAACATGTGCATGGGATTCAAGTTGACCACGGCGGCGAGTATGTTGTCCTGGATCCCGTAACTCGGCGCAACCTCGAGATCACTGACACCATCAGCGGCGAAGACGGCCCTACTCTTTTCTCTGTGCTGGACCACTGCGCCACCCCAATGGGCAGCCGTCTGCTACGCCGCTGGCTGCATCAACCTCTGCGCAACAGGCAGGCGGTACTGGAACGCCAAAATGTCATTACCTCGCTGTTGTCACCCGAGCCGGCAGAGGGTTTGGAAGCTGAGGAACCTCTGGATATATTGCGCCGCCATCTGAAACGAATGCCGGACCTTGAGCGAATTGCCACCAGGCTGTGGCTGCGCTCCGTACGCCCCCGCGAGCTGGCGAGTCTGCGCGACTGTCTGCAGCAGTTGCCGGAACTCATACAGTTGCTGGCTCAACGCTACCGCGGGGGTGAGTCGTTGCAACACTTGCGTACGCAGCTGGCGGTAGATCCCGATGCGACACAACTACTCGCACGTGCAATTGCCGAAGAGCCGGCGGCCCAGGTGCGCGATGGTGGGGTATTGGCTGCCGGATATGACGCTGAGCTGGACGACCTGCGTCGCCTGGCCACTGATAGCGGCGAATTCCTGATGGAACTGGAAGCACGCGAGCGCGAACGGACTGGAATTCCCAACCTGCGCGTGGAATACAACCGCGTTCATGGCTTCTTCATCGAAGTTTCCCGAGGCCAGGCAGACAAGGTGCCGGACGAATATCGCCGTCGTCAGACGCTCAAGAATTCGGAACGCTTTATCACGCCCGAGCTTAAGACCTGGGAAGACAAAGTGCTTTCGGCCCAAGAGCGCAGTTTGACCCGCGAAAAGTGGTTGTACGACCAATTGCTCGACACGATGGTGGAATACGCAAGCTCGCTAAGCGCCTGCGCCTCGGCACTGGCGCAAATCGACGCCCTTGCGTCGCTGGCCTTACATGCCCGTGATAATGATTGGGTCGCACCCGAGCTCACCGACGCGGCGGAAATCGTGATCGAAGCAGGACGCCATCCCGTGGTCGAGCGTAGCATCGAGCGCTTCACGCCCAACGACTGCACACTGGCGCCGGCCCAGCGCATGCTGCTGATTACCGGCCCCAACATGGGCGGAAAGTCCACCTACATGCGTCAGGTAGCCCTCATAGCCCTGCTGGCGCGAACGGGCAGCTTCGTTCCCGCTACAACGGCGCGCATCGGTGATATTGACCGTATTTTCACCCGTATCGGCGCGGGTGACGATCTGGCGGGTGGGCGCTCCACCTTCATGATGGAAATGACTGAGGCCGCGGCGATTCTGCAGTCCAGCACCACCCACAGTCTTGTGCTCATGGACGAGATCGGACGCGGCACGTCCACCTACGATGGCCTGGCGCTCGCCTGGGCGATTGCACACCGGCTTCTACACCATAATCAAGCGCTTACCCTGTTCGCCACCCATTATTTCGAGTTAACCCGGCTTCCATCTGAAGCCCCCACAGCTGCCAATGTGCACCTGGCCGCCGCTGAATCGTCGGCAGGCATCGTATTCCTGCATGAAGTGCGACCAGGCCCCGCCAGCCGCAGCTACGGTATTCAGGTCGCGCAACGTGCCGGTATTCCTGCGCCGGTCATCCGGCATGCAAGCCGCGAACTGTCGCGTCTCGAAGCCCTAGGTGTCGCCACCCCGCAGCTCGATCTGTTTGGGGCGGGTAGCGCCGGCGAGGACCCGGCCGACAACGACTCACGCGACACGTCCGACTCAGCCGGCAGCACACACCCCGAGGTAGAACGCGCGCTTTCCCTGCGGGATAAACTGCTCGACATCGACCCCGACAGCCTGAGCCCACGCGAAGCGCTCGACCTGCTCTACGCACTACACGAAGAAATTTCATCATGAATATCGACCAACCTCTTATCCTGCTCGGCGGGCTCACTCCGCAGGAGTTCATGACCCGCTACTGGCAAAAGCAGCCTCTGCTGGTGCGCCAGGCCATTCCCGACTATCAGCCCAACCTGCGCCCTGTGGACATCCGCAATCTTGTGAAACGCGAAGAGGTGGAGTCCAGAATGATTTGGCAGGAAGACGACACCTGGAAGATGGACACGGGCCCCTTCAAGAAGCTGCCTTCCGCCCGCCAGCCCGGTTGGACGGTTCTTGCTCAGAGCGTGGACCTGCATGACGACGGCATGGCCGAACTCATGCGTCGCTTTCGGTTCATTTCCGACGCGCGGCTGGATGATGTCATGATCAGCGTGGCCACCAAAGGCGGCGGCGTGGGCCCACATTTCGACAGCTACGACGTCTTCCTGCTGCAAGGCCACGGGAAGCGCCGCTGGCGCATCAGCCAGCAGGCCGATCTGGACCTTATTCCCGGCCTACCCTGCAAGATCCTGCAACGGTTTGAGGCTGAACAGGAATTTGTGCTCGAACCCGGCGACATGCTGTACCTCCCTCCGCACGTGGCTCACGACGGGATTGCAGAAACCCACAACTGCATGACCATATCTATCGGCTTTCGGGCTCCGGCACACGGCGCCCTCGCCTACGGCATGCTGCATGCAGTATCTGACCAGCTCATGGCCAATCTGGGTAACGACGACGGCTTATATGCCCGACCCGTTATCCCCGGGCCTGTGCTGGACGACACCTACAAGGACCCTGGCACGCCGGCCACCACCACACCGGCAGAGCTGCCCCAGAACCTGATAGACACCACTGTTGACGTCACCCGAAAACTCCCGATGGGCCGCAAGCAGGCGGCACGCTTCCTGGGGCAATGGCTGACCGAACTGCCGAATAATGCCTATTTCATCCCCGGCGACGATATTCTGCCGGATGAAGAGCCCTTGCCCGCAACAGGCCGATTCGAGCTAGACCGCTGTACCCGCATGATGTACTACGACAAGGAGCTTTATATCAATGGCGAAGTCGCACCGGTGAAAGCCAGTCGGCGTATGCGCGAACTCGCCGACGAGCGTGTCCTGGTGTGTTCCGACCAACTGCTAGCGAAATTAAAGCCCAAGGAAGAGGCCGCCCTGCGCGATTGGATAGCGGAAGGCTGGTTGCATTATTTGGAAGACTGATAAAAAAGCTCCGGCCGATGCAGGCATTGGCCGGAGCTTTTCTGATACCTGGACAGGGTGGCGATCAGTTAACCGCCATATGCTCCACCAGGACCGCGAGTATGCGCTTGGCGGTGTCGTCTTCTTGCATTACACCGTTGGTATCCCTCACGGTGACCCTAGACCTGCTACCCTGCTCGCTCACATTAATGCGGTAAGCAACCGGTTCGGCAGTGTTCTTGCCGCCGAACATGCGAGTGAAGATGTTTGGCTGCTCGATCTTCTGGCCAAGGTCGACGTCCAGATAGCGAATGTAGTAATCGCCTGTGGAGCGGTCGCGATCTTCCACTGAGAAACCCGCCGAATCAATGGCCACACCGACACGACGCCATGCACGGTCGAAGGGTTCGGAGAGCACCAGGGCGACTTCGTCTGACAAGGCCTCGACCGATGGCCGCGTATCGACCTTTTCCGCTTCGGCCACCATCGAGCTCGCCCGCTGAACGTCAGTACCCAGATAGACCATGAGACGCGCCAGCATCGCCGCATTCAGACCCGGGTCTTCTTTACCGTGTACCCAGCGGAACGAGGTACCGTCGCTGGCGGGTTGCTCGTACATGTGCTGGTGGCTGATGTAGATTTCGCTCACACCGTCGCCCACGCGCTCGAGGCGCATGCGGAAGCGTTCACGTTCTCCACTGTCGAAGACCTGATCGATAATGGCCCCCAGAGCCTTACGAATCCAACCTTCCGGAATCTTGGCGCGGTTTTCGGCCCAATCGGTTTCAATAAGGCCCGTGCGCGGGTCTTCAGAGCGAATGGTAAAGCCCTGATCGTTCCAGAACTCAAGCAGTTGCGGGTAAATGGCTTCGACGGGTCGCCTGACCACCAACCAGCGCAGGTCGCCGTCACGCTTGACCTCGATGTCTTCGTGCTGAGGAAGAACCTGGGTCTCACCCACCGCCGGGCGGTTGCTTTGCGCAGCCGCATATTCGGAGAAGGTGGTAACACCGGCGGGCGCGACATAGCGGGCGTCCCGGTTAGCCTGTGTGAGATCAGGCGGGATGCTCAGCGGGTCGCCGGACACCGTACTTTTGTAATCGACAGGCTCTTCCAGCCCCAGCATCTGGTTCATGGAGGAGCAGCCGGCCAGCAGCAACGCGCTCAGGCCGATCGCCGAACCCAGCCTGCATGTCTTCTTGAAGTGAGTGGTCATGTTCAGAGTAAACCTGCTTCTTTCAGGGATGTGCGAACAAGATCGTGATATTGGGCCGACAGAGGCACCAGAGGCAGCCGGTACCCAAGCTTGGTAAGGCCCATTTCGGCTACAGCCCATTTGACCGGAATCGGGTTGGCCTCCACGAACAGCACCTTGTTCAGTTGTGCCAGACGTGCGTTGATTTCTCGTGTGCGGGGCACATCCCCCGCAATTGCGGCCGCGCACAGTTCATGCATGAGGCGTGGCGCCACGTTGGCGGTGACGGAGATATTGCCGTGCCCGCCGAGCAACATGAGGGCCGCCGCCGTTGCGTCATCACCACTGAATATCAGGAAGTCGTCGGGCGCATCACGTAATAGCAATGCACCGCGAGCGATATCGCCGGTGGCATCTTTGATACCAATAATATTCGGCACTTGAGCCAGGCGCAGCACCGTTTCGTTAGCCAGGTCGGCCACACAGCGCCCAGGCACGTTGTAGAGGATCATGGGAAGATCCACCGTTTCAACGATCTTGCGGAAGTGCTGGTAAAGCCCTTCCTGTGTGGGGCGATTGTAATACGGCACCACCGACAGGCCCGCCTGCGCCCCGACCTTGCGCGCGTGCTCGGACAGCTCTATGGCTTCGGAGGTGGAGTTGCCCCCCACCCCTGCAATTACGGGAATCCGGCCCGCAGCGTGCTCGACGGCAACGTGGATAACCTCGAAATGTTCGTCGAAGTCGACCGTCGGTGATTCGCCGGATGTGCCTACCACGACCAGGGCATCGGTGCCTTCGGCGATATGCCAGTCGATAAGTTTTCGGAAAGCATCAAGATCAAGGCTGCCGTCAGGATGCATGGGTGTAATGAGGGCCACCATGCTGCCCTGTAACATGGGAATCGAGGAATCCGTGCTTGCCATATTTCTAGTGATCTCCGCTAACTCATCGGCGTGACATGCAGATGCCCCAGCCGAACCTGACCTGCAAGTTTACTCGCATTGATGTCGAAGTTGTAAAGCCCAGGCGACTGCCCACTCTATAGAAACCACTTTACGATAGTCTGACCAAACAGCAGAAACGGGCTCACAAAGAACCACAGCATGCCCGTGACCATCAGCAGAATCAGAATGAGAATACCGTAGGGCTCAATCCGCGAATACTGATAGGCGAGCTGATTGGGCAAAATGCTACAGACGATACGCCCCCCATCCAACGGCGGCAGCGGCACGAGATTAAGCGCCATGAGGATCAGATTGACCTGGACGCCGGCGATGGCCATACGCGCCCAGAAATCCGAGGCGGACGCCCCCGCTTCGGCCATCAGACGCAGCCCGATGGCCCAGATGATGGCCATGACTAAATTAGATGCAGGACCCGCCAGCGCTACCCAGGCCATGTCTCGCTTCGGATTGCGCAGCCGGCTCCAGTCTACCGGTACCGGCTTGGCCCAACCGAACAATAAGCCGGCCCCACCCATAAGTTTGGTGGAAAACAGCAGGAAGAGCGGCACGACGATGGTGCCTATGGGATCAATATGCCGAACCGGGTTCAGGCTGATGCGTCCGGCCTGCCAGGCGGTCGGATCACCCAACATACGCGCTACATACCCATGGGCCGCTTCATGGAGGGTGATACCGAAAAGCACGGGAAGCGCATAGACCGTGATCGTCTGGATGAGGTCGGACATCAGGGGGTGTCAGTCAAGTCCTACTGCAGCAAGATCGCCCTGGCCTACGCGCAGCACTTCGGGTACTGAACCGGTCAGGTCTATAACAGTGGTGGGTGATAGGGAACATGCCCCGCCATCGACAACGGCAGCCAGCTGCCCGCTGTAACGCTGAAAAATTTCTTGGGCATCGTTCAAGGGATCTTCTTCGCCGTCGGGAATGAGCGTGGTGGAAACAAGCGGTGTACCCGCGGCCTCGATGAAATCGAGCGTGATACGGTGGTCCGGCACACGGATACCGATGGTCTTGCGTGAAGGATGAGACACCCGGCGAGGCACTTCTTTGGTGGCTTCCAGAATGAAGGTATAGGAACCGGGGGTCGCCAGCTTCAGGAAACGGTACTGGCGGTTATCTACACGGGCGAAATGGCTGATTTCGGCAAGATCACGGCATAACAGAGTTAGGTGATGGCGCTCGTCGAGGCCACGCAGCCGGCGCAGGGCATCGGCGGCGGACTTGTCGTCCAGCCGAGCAACCACGGCATAACTAGAATCGGTGGGAATAGCCACCAAACCGCCTTCCGCCAATAACTGACCGGCCTGGTTCAGCAGCCGCGACTGCGGATTTTCTGGATGAACGACGAAGAGTTGAGCCATATATCGCTTCCTAACGTTCTTGTTGGGCAGTGTAGCCCTACGATACATCGGACGGGCAAACCTGAGCAAACACCCACTCCTGCATTGGAAAAAGCCGCTTTGGCATGCCGGCACAAATTTATGCTAGAATCGCTTTTCTTTTGCAGCAGCGCCATTTTGTTAGGTGCTTGGGCACCACCCCGTTAGGGGTAGTCTTTCCAGCTGCCAGTGGTGACCGTAGCTCAGTTGGTAGAGCCCCGGATTGTGATTCCGGTTGTCGTGGGTTCGAGTCCCATCGGTCACCCCACCAAATTTCTGGCCTTCACCTGCAGGGCCGCGCTAAATCAACATGCTCACCATGCGGACACCGCCGCATGCGTTAACCAAAAGCCCGCAACATGCGGGCTTTCTGGTTTCTGGCCGCCGCTTCCATGCGACTCACTTATGTGAGCAGAAGTATCAAAAGAATGATAGGAATAGGCACGCCGAGCAGCCACAGTAATATCGTACGCATATGAGTCTCCTTCGTTTAGAGCTTGGTACCGCAAGCGGAATGCCGCGGCACAACGAAACTGCCTTCGCTGCTATCGAAGCAAAAATCGGGCCGCGGCCCGGCTCGGGTAAACTCGCCGCATCCCTGCGACATCCTGCCGGCGATACGGTGTATGCATGACCACACTCCAACTGCTGCTTGACGAGTACTGGCCGCATCTAGTCTTGCTTCTGAGCATTACGGTAGGCGGCTCTGCCGCTATTCACGCTGCCATGACGAAGACGGACGTCAGGGCGGCGATCGCGTGGGTGGGCGTCATTATCATGTCTCCGCTGCTCGGCCCCTTCATCTACTTGATAGCGGGCATCAATCGTATCCGTCACGATCACATTTCCGATCAACGCAATCGCAGCTTGCCACAATGCACAACAGATAACGCGCTCACCCCCATCGATGTAGCGAACCTGGCTGCGCCACAGTTCACGGCTTTGCACAAGCTCAGTGATGGGCTAAGCCGGTTTCCTCTTCTGGACGGAAACTTTGTGCGTATTTTGCGTAGTGGCGATGAAGCCTATCCGGCCATGATTGCAGCCATCGATGACGCGAAGCACTGCATCGCTCTGGAAACCTATATCTTCGATAACGATACGCAAGGCAGATTGTTCGTCGAAGCCTTGGCCCGAGCCCGTGAGCGAGGTGTCGAGATCCGCGTGCTCATTGATGCCGTCGGGGTGCGCTATTCCCAGCCGGCTATCACATGGGCACTAAGGCGGAACCACATTCCCTATGCTCTGTTCATGACCAACCCCATGGGAATCCGCACTGCCTACGCGAACCTGCGAAGTCACCGCAAGATTCTGGTGGTGGATGGTCGCATCGGCTTCACCGGCGGCATGAACATTCGCGAAAGCTTCGTTTCGACCGTTGCCGGGCCGGCTGCGGCAAATGATACTCACTTCATGGTGGAAGGCCCTGTAGTGTCGCAGCTAATGGCCGTGTTCGCTCACGACTGGGAGTTCACTACTAAAGAGACCTTGCCATTTGAGCAATGGGTCGCCACCGACTGGGATCCGCCCGAGCCGCAAGTGGCGGCCCGCTGCATCCATTCCGGCCCCGACCGATATATGGCAAGTACTCACAGCCTGCTGCTGGGGGCGCTTTCCGTTGCACAACACCACATCCGCATACAGTCGCCTTATTTCCTGCCTGATCAGGTCCTCCTGGGGGCGATCAACACGGCCGCGCGGCGTGGGGTTTTAGTGGACATCGTCATTCAGGGCCAAAACAATTTGCGGCTGGTCAACTACGCTATGACTGCACAATTGGATCAGGTCGTACGATCCGGATGCCGTGTATGGCGCACTGCGGGCAACTTCAATCACTCCAAGCTCACCACGATTGACGGCGCCTGGAGCCTGATCGGCTCGTCCAATCTGGATCCTCGCAGCTTGCGGCTGAACTTCGAGCTGGACATGGAAATTTACAGCAGGCCTCTGGCGCGGCGTATTGAAGACCTGATCGATCTGGAGATTGCACACGCGGAAATGGTGACGCTCGACACCTTGGCCTCAATCCCATTTCGCAAACGCCTGCGCAACCGCATCATTTGGCTGGCTAGCCCCTATCTGTAAGTTCTGCCGGGTGCCCGAATGATACAGTTTTCAACTTATGCCGAAATTCCTGCATAATTAAAATAAATTGCATTACGAGTACAGATGCCTACAACCGAACTGAGTGCCTTGCAGGATTGGGCGGAACGGTTTCTTGAAACCAACCCGCCCAGAGCCAAATCCCTGGTCATGACGCTGTTTGGCGACGCCATTCGCCCCCACGGAGGCGCATTGTGGCTGGGTAGCCTAATCCGCTTGTTAGCTCCGTTCGGGATCAGCGATCGTCTCGTGCGTACCAGTGTTTTCCGACTGGCCGAGGACGGCTGGTTGAGCGGGCGCCGCGAGGGTCGACGCAGTATCTACACCTTGCGCGAAAGCGCCGAACGCCGCTTTGCGCGCGCGTACAAACGCGTTTATTCACCTACGTATCTGGCCTGGCCGGGTCATTGGACCCTCGTGTTTGCGACGACCGGCACATTGAACCCGCAGACCCGCAGCGAATTGCGCAAGGAGCTGAACTGGGAAGGGTTCAGCGCGCTTTCTCCTACGGTTTTCGTGCACCCCAACCCCGATAACGAGATCCTGCGCGAAATCCTGCAGTCTTACGGTGTGCAACGTGATGTCTTCGTCAGCACCATGGAACAGGCGCACGATTTCAGCAGCCGCCCTCTTTCCGAACTGGTGGGAGAATATTGGGCACTGGACGAAATCAGTCAGAACTACCACACCTTCATCGATCATTTCAGCGAGCTGCCAAAACTGATCCAGCAATGCGGGTCGATGTTGTCGCCGGAAATTGCCTTCATTATTCGCAGCCTGCTCGTTCACGAGTATCGCCGTGCGCTACTGCATGACCCGCGACTCCCCATAGAGCTGTTGCCAGCCGGCTGGGCCGGCAAGACCGCATACGAGCTGTGCCGCGACATATACGCGGCCACCTATAAGCGCGCTGAGGAATACATCATGGCGGCACTGCTCGAAGAAGACGCGGACGCTCAACCAACGGCCGACTTCTTCTACGCCCGCTTTGGCGGCCTACCCCGCTAACGCCTTAAATAGCGATACGCCTGAGTAACGCCGCGCCGGTTCGCGCCGATTCGCGTGGGCACACTGCTTCGCAACCCATTGCGATACAGAATTGTATGATGATACGCTTTAATTGACATACATTAAGAATAGAGTCATCATACGAATCATGTCTGCGCTCGAAGCATGCGTCCTGCTGCTGTCAGCCCTGCATGAGGGGGCGCACACATCATTAAAAGAGGAAAGGCGCCGCCGCGCCGTCATACAGGAGACGAACATGAGCCACACAGAGAAGCTCGCGCAACAGATGTCCTACCCCCCCGAAACTCCTCAGCCCAATGTTTATCCACTGTCTTGGCATGCAGGAACCGCCAAGCTTGAGGAAATCTGGGACGCCTCACTACGTGAGGCATGGAACCCCAAGGACCTGCCTTGGGACACCTTCAACCCTGATGACTACACCTGGGAAGAACGCGAAGCGATCGCGTATTGGTGGACGCTACTGTCGGTCTTTGATGCGTCCGCTCCCCCGGTCTTCGCTGAAGCCTTCATCAAAACCTACGAGGTGCACGAAGAAGACGCTGTTCGCCGCTGTTTCTTCTCGGTCACTCGCGACGAACAGAACCACGAACAAATGTGTGGGTTGGCCATCACGAAGCTCCTCGAGCATCCAGACCCACTTACTTATGAACCCAAGACGGAATTGGGGCGCAAACTACATCGCAACGCCTCCTGGCTTTACTACAACGGCGGTCGATACTGGAACGGTTACAAGAGTGCCGTTCCCAAATACGATCTTGCTGTACTGTTCAGCTCATTTCTGATGGGCGAGATCGCTGCCGCGACCATCTTCCAGCAGATGGCCGGTGGGTGTAGCGAACCGGTCTTCAAGGAGGCGTTCCGTAACATCGGTCGCGACGAAGGACGCCACATGGCGATCTGTATGGCTCTGATGGAGCGCGACTACCCAAAAATGGATCTCAGCAACAAGGCCATCATCACCAAGCAAGTGCGCGCAGGCTATCTGTTCCTATCCGCCGTGCTGTTCGAGCCGCCGGCCGATTTCTGGGATCTGCCTGATGACTTCATCGAAGTCCAACGCGCCGCGGAAGACGTAGCACGAGACGCCGGTTTCCATATTCCAAGCTACGAGCAGAAGAAGGAAAACTGGAAAAAAGCCATGCTGAATCTGAAGGGTGTCCTCGATAAATACGACATCCCCTTCCCCGCCATCCCGGAGGTCGGCATATCCGGGCAGGAAGTCACCGATGTCGATATGGACGACATCATCCCGGTGTTCTAGTCGCAGCGTCTGCTCCGCCGCAAGTATGCCGAATATTCCCGAGGGGTCGCGGGCCATTTCCGCGGCTCCGTCCACAGGAAGACAGCCATGAGTCGTATTAAGCTACAGCCCTCCGGGCATGAAATTGAGTGTGCGCCGGGTGAAACCGTGCTTTCCGCCGTGGAAAAAGCGGGCTTCGCCATGCCTAATAACTGTCGTGCGGGTGCCTGCGGCGAATGCAAAGTGAAGGTGCTGGAGGGCGAGTTTGATCAGGGTATGGTGCTGGATATGGCCCTGTCAGACGAAGAACGCAGCCAAGGCATGGGCCTGATGTGTATGGCCAAGCCTTTAAGCGAAGAGTTGGTTATCGAATGGGGCACGGCAGATGCGAAGCCCAAGCTCTTTCCTCCGCGCCAAAATATGCTGCACCTGGTGACGGAAAAGATCCCACGCACCCCTCGCATTGTGGAACTTCGTCTCAGGCCGCTGGGTAATATCATGCGCTTCTGGCCCGGCCAGTACATCATGCTGGGCGACCCTTCCCAAGGCATTCCCGAACGCTCTTACTCGCTGGCCAATGCGCCGCGGCAGGACGGCGAACTTACGCTTCATATTACGCGCGAAGCGCACGGCGTTACGAGCGGCTGGTTGCATGATACGGTGCAGGTGGGCGACATGATCAAGGTCGCCGGCCCCTATGGCACTTTCATTGGGGACCCGGCGGTCGAGACACCCATCCTGTGTATGGCGGCCGGCTCGGGCCTGGCACCAATTCTGTCACTGACCGAAACCGCATTGCGGCGCGGTTTCAAGCAGCCTGTGCGTCTGCTGTTTTCTGCCCCCACTGCGCAGGACGTCTACGCGCAGGGGCTCATCAGCTATCTGCAGGCGCGCCACCGGCGGTTTCGCTTCATGCCGACGCTAACCCGCGAGCACCATGAAGGAATGCTGCATGGCCGAATCCCGGATATCCTGCACCAGCAGTTCCCCGACCTTTCCGGCCACAGTGTCTTTATTGCCGGCAGCCCAGAATTCGTTGAAAACTGCAAGCAAGCTGCCATGGCACTAGGCGCGCGGCCCGAGCTCATCCACACCGAGGGGTACTACCCCCGTGCGGTCGCCCAGTCCCCCAAGGAGTCTCAGCTGGTGCATGCTTGAGCGGCTGCCTGCATGTCCATCACCTCCAGGCCCAGCCGCTCCATTAGTTGGCGGTCTTTCTCCTGTTGCGGGTTAGCGGTGGTCAACAGCTCGTCGCCATAGAAGATAGAGTTGGCGCCTGCCATAAAGCACAGGGCCTGCATCGTATCGCTCATGTCCGTCCGTCCAGCGGAAAGACGCAGAACCGCTTCAGGCATGGTGATTCTAGCTACGGCTATCGTGCGTACGAACTCGAACTCATCTACGGCCGGTACGTCAGCCAACGGCGTACCTTCCACCCGAACCAAATTGTTGATAGGCACCGACTCGGGATAGGGATTCAAATTCGCAAGCTGTGCAATCAGCCCGGCGCGCTCGCGTCGTGATTCACCCAGGCCGACAATCCCCCCGCAACAGACCTTGATACCCGCGTCGCGAACTGACTCAAGAGTATTCAGGCGATCCTCATACGTTCGGGTGGTGATGATGTTGCCGTAGAACTCGGGCGATGTATCAAGATTATGGTTGTAATAATCCAGGCCGGCATCACGCAAGCGTTGTGCTTGCCCCGGTTTCAGCATGCCCAATGTGACGCAGGTTTCCATACCCAGGGCCTTTACGGCCTGCACCATTTCAATCACATCGTCCAGCTGACGCTCCGTGGGAGAGCGCCATGCGGCCCCCATGCAAAAGCGCTGCGCGCCTTGTTCGCGGGCCGCACGTGCCGCCGCGAGAACCTCTTCCAGTTTGGCGATTCTCGCTTCTTCAGCCAGATCGGTTTCATGGTGCTTGGATTGCGGACAATACGCGCAGTCTTCAGTACAGGCGCCCGTCTTGATTGACATCAGCGTGGACAGCTGCACTTGATTCGCGGGGTGATGGTCTCGGTGAACCTGCTGCGCGCGATAGATCAAGTCCATAAAGGGGGTGTCGAACAGCTCCGTTACGGAAGCGATATTCCAAACACCCGCCTCACGGGAGACTGCGGTGACTTCCATGAAGTGGCCCTCGGATTAAAAATCGCCAATCTTAGGAAGTCGACTGGCTAGCCACAAGGATACCGAGGCCGCAAACTGCCACTTCTTCTTATATTTTCTCTTAACTTCTATTAAATAGACGCTATTTTCCGCTAATTCACGTTACAACCGGCGCACACCGAACGCCCTCTAAAGTGTAACTAATTATTATTTTGGACGATAAAGAGCCGATTTGATGGCGCGGCAGGAGGGTCTCGAACCCCCGACCTCAGGCTTAGAAGGCCCGTGCTCTATCCAACTGAGCTACTGCCGCAACCAAGGGGAAGCACGGCATTTTACCGTCGCATTCACAAAGCACCAAACGCGTGCGGGCACAGTATTCGCTGAGAAGCCCGTTGCAGTCACAATCGGTAGTCGGTGGAATCCGGCGCCGGTGCTACATTTGCAGGTTTCCATTCTTTCTCAAATTCATGCCGAACCCGACACCCTGGACGCATCTTGCCCGCCGTTTCGTTTCCATTGCGGCCACTTTGATTTTGGCCTGGCCGCTCTCAGGTCTGGCAGGAATCGCCTATTCGCTGGACCGCAACCACGCCACGGCTGGTGAAACCGTTCATGTCAATGCTATTGTCTTCAACGATACCCCCAGCGTCATGGACTGGACAGCCCCTGCGACCATCGTGCTGCAATGGCGCAGCGAACGGGGAGACACGCTACGGAGCATCGCCTATCTCAACACGGCAAGACCGAGCGTCAGCATTCCCGTCAACAATTTTGTCCGATTCGAATGGCGGGCAGTAGTACCCCAAAGCGCTTTAGGTCTGCAGGCTGTCAACGTGGAAGGTGATACCACGCTGCTGGCACTGGATACCAGCGGAACCGAAGAGGGCCGGATCGTCGCTGCGGCAGCAGATGGGCCTGTGCTGGACGCAGCTAAAGGTGACCCGGTATATGGCGATCCCGTGGCTGCGGAACATGAAGTGGCTCAAGCAGGTGCGGCGACTCTGGGAGGGCCCGCCCCCCTCACGAACCTGAGCAGCCAAAGCTATCCAGGCTTCGAACGTTTTCGCAGCGCTATCTCGCCGTATGAACCTGTGTACTTCGATGTCGGTGGACACAATAGTCGCATGGCGCGCTTTCAGATCAGCCTGAAGTATCGCCTGTTTACCCCTAACGACCCGCGCGACCCCAGCATTTGGGACGGGCTCTATTTGGGCTATACGCAGACTTCCCTATGGGATCTGCATTCGGAATCCAACCCGTTTGTCGATACATCCTTCAAGCCCAGCCTGTTCTGGCGACAGGACGCAGTCTTCCGCCCCGAAGGCAGCCCCTTCTTCTTGGGCCTGCAGGCCGGCGTGGAACACGAATCCAACGGCAAGAGCGGTGACCAATCTCGCTCGCAGAACTTCTACTATATACAGCCCGAATTCAATTACCGCCTAAGTCATGGCAGCACTCTTACGTTCGCCCCTCGGCTGAAGCATTACTTCAGCATGGGAGAAAACCCAGACTACCGGGATTACGTAGGCAACGTAGATTGGAAGCTGCGGTGGGCACAGGATGACGGCTTGATCCTTACCGGCCTGTACCGCCACGGTAGCGGCGGGCGCAACAGCACGCAGCTGGAAGCCGCCTGGCCGCTCAAACGCACCTTCCTTAACATGAACGGCTATTTTCACGTGCAGTACTTCAAGGGCTACAACGAAACCCTGCTGGGCTACGACCAAAAAACCGGCTCCCAAATCCGATTCGGCCTCGCGCTCGTCCCGTAAAAGTAAACTGGGGTCAGACCCCACTTTAAAAGTGGGGTCTGACCCCAGTTTACGCGCAGGCCTGGATGAGGAATTGCCGGAAGGTGTCGGTGATGCCCAGGGGTTCTTTAGCGGGAGACCAGAGCAGGCCGACATCCATGGGTTCGATCGGGTCGATAATCGGGAGCGCAATGATCTTTTTTCCTTCCAGCGACCAGGGTCGGTAGACGAGGTCGGCCAAGATGGACACACCAAAGCCGTAGGCCACCAGGCCGCGCAACGCTTCAATTGATGCGGTACGCATGGCGATTTTCAATTGCTTTCCACCGTCGGGCCAATGGCGCATGGCCGCCTCTTCGGCGTCATCAATCTGTAGCACTATATATGGATGCCGGGCGATTTCCGCCAGCGTCACAGAGGGCTGATCGGCCAAGGGATGGCCCGCACCCACCCAGACCCGGCGACGTGAACGCACCAACGTATGCAATCGATAGTCATCGCGATTTTTGAGATTGGAGACGAGCCCGATCCCCATATCCACCGTGCCTTCTTTGACGGCCACCTCAAGCGTCGGGCGATCCATATCGATAAGATCGATCTCCACGTTGGGGTAGCTACGCTTATAACGACTAAGCAAATCGGGAAGAAAGTAACCCAGCACGGTGTAGGTGGCCGCTAGGCGTATCGTCCCCTGCATAACCTGCGGTTTTAGCGTGGCATGATTCAGGGCGTCACTTACCGCATCCATCACATGTCGGGCATGGTGAAAGAACACCTGACCTTCCGGCGTCAGGGCCACGCCATGCGGCAGTCGATCGAACAGTCGCAGCTGCAGACGCCGCTCCAGGCTCTGCACAGCGTTTGTGATGGCGGACTGAGACACGTTCTCGGCAATGGCAGCGGTAGAAAACTGCCCCGTTGTAGCCGCGGCAATGAAGTAACGGAATTGCCGCAGGGTCACCTCGTTCTTCATTTGTTTTATAGATACCTGCTAGCTGAAAATTTGATTTTACGATAACGCTACGCACGCATACACTGCATAAAAAGACATCAATGTCACACGGGCGGCTGAGGCGTACCCCTTGCTCCTGCGCCCACCGTGTCACGACAATGACAAGAGGAGACCGCGCCATGAACGCACCCCTGCCGGCAAGCGCTTTGCCGCATGGCCACGCAGTTACGCTGGACGACAAATACACCCTGGAAGAAGGCCGTATTTACCTGAGCGGTACCCAGGCGCTGGTGCGCCTGCCCCTGTTACAGAAGGCGCGCGACGCCGCTGCGGGCTTGAACACCGCCGGCTTCATCTCGGGCTATCGTGGATCCCCTTTGGGCGCCTACGACCAAGCGCTGTGGCGAGCTAAAGATCACCTCAAGGCACAAGACATCGTCTTCCAACCCGGTGTGAATGAAGACCTGGCGGCCACAGCCTGCTGGGGAACACAACAGGTCAATCTGTATAAGGATGCCACTCACGACGGCGTGTTTGCCATTTGGTACGGCAAGGGCCCGGGCGTAGACCGCAGCATGGATGTACTTAAGCACGCCAATGCCGCGGGCAGCTCCCGACACGGCGGTGTGCTGGTGCTGGCCGGAGACGACCACGCAGCCAAGTCCTCGACGGTGGCACACCAGTCTGAACACAACCTGATGTCCGCCGGTATTCCCCTGCTCTATCCCTCGAACGTACAGGAATACTTGGATTACGGTCTGCATGGCTGGGCTATGAGTCGCTTCACCGGCCTGTGGGTCGGCATGAAATGCGTGACCGAAGTTGTGGAATCCAGCGCCTCCGTCTACGTTGACCCGCAACGGCCGCAGATACTCCTGCCGGAAGATTTTCCACTCCCCGCAGACGGGCTCAACTTGCGCTGGCCGGACACCCCGCTAGCCCAGGAAGCCCGCCTGTTGGATCACAAACTTTATGCGGCACTGGCCTACGTGCGGCGTAACCGCCTGAACCGCATCGTCGTGGACGCGCCACAAGCCCGGCTGGGCATCATGGCTGCGGGTAAAGCCTATCTCGATACCCGAGAGGCATTGCGCAACCTCGGGCTGGATGACGCTGCCTGCGAACGTGCAGGCATCCGCATCATGAAGGTGGGCTGCGTATGGCCCATGAACGCGCAGGACGCGCGCGAATTCGCGACCGGCTTACAGGAAATTCTAGTTGTTGAAGAGAAGCGTCAGGTTCTGGAATACGCTCTGAAAGAAGAGCTATACAACTGGCGCGACGACGTTAGACCACGTGTCTCAGGCAAATTCGCCGACCGGGGCAACGGCGGCGGTGAATGGACGGAACCGCGCGGCCCATGGCTGCTACCGCCGCACGCCGATCTCTCGCCCGCTCATATCGCGCGCGCCATCGCCCAATGCCTGGAGCGCTTTGACCTTCCGGAAGATATACGCACCGGCATCGCGGTCCATCTCGCCATACTGGATGCCAAGGACAAAGCCAAACAGGAGGCTTCTGCGCCCATCGAGCGCAAGCCATGGTTCTGTTCAGGTTGCCCCCACAATACCTCGACGCAGGTTCCCGAAGGCTCTCGGGCCATGGCAGGCATCGGTTGCCACTACATGACAATCTGGATGGACCGCCGTACCGAGACTTTCAGCCACATGGGCGGCGAAGGCGCAGCCTGGACCGGGCAGCAACACTTCACCAAGGAAAAACACGTTTTCGTGAATTTAGGTGACGGCACCTACTTCCACTCCGGTATTCTCGCCATCCGTGCCGCCGTCGCCGCCAAGGCCAACATCACGTATAAAGTCCTGTTCAATGACGCGGTGGCGATGACGGGTGGTCAACCGGTCGACGGCACCCTGACTGTGCCCGCCCTGGTCGCCCAGGTTGCGGCAGAAGGGGTCAGCCGTATCGTCATTGTCACTGACGAACCTGAGAAGTACAAAGGCATCAGCCTCCAGGGCAACCCGCCCGTTCACCACCGCGACGAACTGGATCAAATTCAGCGTGAGCTGCGCGAAGTCGAAGGCACGACCGTACTGATCTACGACCAGACCTGTGCCACCGAGAAAAGGCGTCGCCGCAAGCGTGGCACTTACCCCGACCCGGCTCTGCGTGCGTACATCAATACTGATGTCTGCGAAGGTTGCGGCGATTGCTCACGCGTCTCGAACTGCCTCTCCGTTGAACCTGTGGAAACGCCTCGTGGCACCAAGCGACGCATCAATCAGTCTTCCTGCAATAAAGACTTTTCCTGCGTGAAGGGTTACTGCCCTAGCTTTGTCACACTGGAAGGCGCTCAACCACGCAAACCCAGGCCGACATCTGCGGATGCACAGGCCTCTGACAGCAAGAGCGCAACCCTCACCCCACTTCCCGAGCCGGTACTGCCGGACGTCGACGACGCCTACGGCATTCTGGTGACGGGCATCGGTGGCACCGGCGTCGTGACCATCGGCAACCTGCTGGGCATGGCGGCCCACATCGAAGGCAAGGGTGTGTGCGTTCTCGACATGGCAGGCCTGGCCCAGAAAGGCGGCGCGGTGGCCAGCCACATCCAGATTGCGAACGATCCGGAAGGCATACTCTCGACGCGCATTCCCACCGCTCGCGCTCGCCTGCTCCTAGGGTGCGATGCCATCGTCAGCACTGCGGCAGATATTCTTGAACGGGTACGGGCCGGCCACACCCAAGCTGTGGTGAACGACGCCCCCGCCCCTACTGCCGAGATCATCCACAACGCGTCCTGGCGTTTCCCATCACAACAGACCCACGACCGCCTGCAGGAAGCCATTGGCAGTCAGTGCGAATTCATCGATGCGAGCGCCCTGGCCCTTGCTCATCTGGGCGACACCATCTATGCGAATCCCCTGATGCTGGGCTATGCCTGGCAGAAGGGTTGGATTCCTCTAACACGTGCCAGCCTGCGTCAGGCCATTGAGCTGAACGGAGTCATGGTAGAGAAGAATCTTGTCGCTTTCGAATGCGGACGCCGGGCCGCCCACGAAGGGGCCGACGCTCTGATGCCCGAGCCCGCCCGTATTCTCGCGATGCCGGAAACGCTCGACCAGATCGTAGAGCGCAACATGCAGTGGCTCACCAGTTACCAGAACGCGGCTTACGCGCACCGCTATCGGGACGCCGTGGAAGCAATCAAACGAAAGGAAACGGACATCCTGTCTGCGTCCCTTAACGGTGCGGAGAGGCTCAAGCTGACCACAGCCGTGGCACACAACCTGGCTAAGCTCATGGCGTACAAGGATGAATACGAAGTCGCCCGCCTCTACACCGACCCCGTCTTCCTGGAGCGTCTGCGAGAAACATTCGAAGGCGAACCCGGTACGGATTACCAATTGCGTTTTCATATGGCCCCGCCACGCTTTGCCAAACGCGATGCGCATGGGCACCCGATGAAACGCAGTTACGGCCCCTGGATGCTTAAGGCCATGCGTATGCTTACCGGTATGCGCGGCTTGCGAGGCACCCCACTCGACCCCTTCGGCAAGACGGCTGAGCGGCGTCGTGAGCGTCAGTGGGTGGAAGACTATTTCGCCTTGCTTGATGAATTCCAACGCAGTCTGGACGCGGGCCGACTTTCCGTAGCACTGGAGCTGGCACGCTTACCGGAAAGCATTCGCGGCTACGGCCACATCAAGGAAGCTTCGATGGATACGGCGGAAGAACGTCGTTCTGCGTTGTTAGAGCGCTATCGTAACGGCGATATCGACGCCCACGAGATTAAGCGTGCAGTTGCCTGAACCCAATGCCCTTAAAGCGTCAGATACTGACGCTTAAGGGCTTCGTCGGCCAGCAGAACTTCCATACTGTCGCTATAGCGAATTACGCCCTTCTCCAGCACGTAGGCACGGTCTGCAATCCGCCGCGCAAAGGGTAGGTTCTGTTCCGAAAGCAAGATACTGGTGCCCCGCGCCTTAAGCGCACGTATCATCCCTGCCATCTGCTCGACCACGATGGGCGCCACGCCTTCCGAGGGTTCGTCCAGCAACAATAGAAACGGATTGCCCATCAGCCCGCGTGCCACAGTCAACATCTGCTGTTCGCCCCCGCTAAGCGTACCCGCGCTACGGTGTCGTAAATTTTGCAACACCGGAAATAAGTCATATAGCGCTTCACGGGTCCAGTTAACCGCCGGTTTCCCATCCGGCCACCGGCGTTCCGGCAGCCGGCCCAGCGCCAGGTTCTCGTCGACAGTAAGCTCCGTGAACACCCGCCTATCTTCCGGCACATACGCCATACCCGCCTTGGCCATCTCAAAGGTCCGCAAACGCTCGACATCCTTGCCCATGAAGCTCAAACGCCGGACCCGCCGCTTCACCAACCCCATGACAGCCTTCAAAGTCGTCGACTTGCCCGCCCCGTTACGCCCCATCAAGGCGACTACATCACCCCTTCCCACCTGCAGACTGACCCCCCGCAGGATACGGGCCGCCCCGTACCAGGCGTCGAGCCCCTCCACTTCCAATAGAGGCGATACTGCTTGCAAGCCCACCGGAACCGGATGCCCTAGCTGATATTCCGTCATGCTTCAGGCTCCATTCCGACCACCGCCGACGGTTCCATCTCGGTACCGAAATACACCTCGCGCACCTCTGGGTGGTTCCGTATTTCAGCTGGTGTACCTTCCGCGATCCGTCGCCCCTGCGCGAGAACAAGAATGCGATCGGCATGCTCGAACACCACATCCATACTGTGCTCGGTGAACAGCACGCCCATATTACGTTCGCGCACTAGGCGCTTGATCATGGCTACCAATGCATTGCGCTCGCCCGTTCCCATGCCGGCGGTCGGTTCATCCATGAGCAAAAGGCGGGGGCTGCCGGCCAGACTCATTGCCAGCTCCAGCCGCTTTACATCCCCATAGGCAAGATCCGCACAAGGTTGGTCGGCCAACTCCTCCATGCCCACCTGCTCAAGTAGCGCCATCGCCTGCTCCGGCTCATATCGATCGGCACGCGAAAAAAAGGAAAACACTTGTCGCCGGCTCGCGATCAGCGCCATTTGCACGTTCTGCAGTGCCGTCAGGGAAGAGAAGGTGGCAGCTATCTGGAAACTCCGCCCCACACCCAGGCGCGCCACCCGGTGGGAAGGTAAGCCGAGAAGCTCATGCCCATCGAAGCGTACCGAGCCGGCGGTGGCTGACAACTGCCCGTTAATCATATTGAAAGTCGTGGATTTCCCGGCGCCGTTAGGCCCTATCAGCGCCAACAGCTCGCCGGCATGCACATCGAAATCGATGCTGTTCACCGCCAGATTGCCACCAAAGCGGCGAGTCAGACCGCGAACCTGTAACAAGGCACTCACTTTTGCCTCCTCGCGGACCACCGAGCAAACTGCCCCGCGATGCCCTGGGGAAACGCCATTACGATAAGCAGGATGACGGCCCCAAAAAGCGCTCCCCAGTACTGCGTAATCCCCACAAAATAATCGCGCATGGCCGTAAACACCACGCCTCCCACCACCGGCCCGGCGAGCTGCTGGATGCCCCCCATCAATACCATGACGAGTGCATCCACTGATGTACTCACCATCAGCGTCTCTGGTGACACCCCGCCTTTGGAGAACACGAATAATCCGCCCGCCACTCCGGCCAGGACTCCGGCAACACAAAAGCCCACCAATTGAACGCGCTTAACGTTGATACCCAGCGCATCAGCTCGCATTGCCGAATCGCGCGTAGCGCGCAGTGCCAGGCCGAAGTGAGAGAATGCAAGCCGCCGTACCAGCCACACCACCACTATGGCGACCACCGCCACAAACCAGTACCATCTGTCGCCGCTAAGCCAGCGCTCGGGCCACACACCAATCATGCCGTTTGATCCACCTGTGACCGCATCCCATTGATACACCACCGACCATACGATCTGCGCGAAAGCCAGGGTGAGCATTGCTAAGTACACTCCCGCCAGCCGCACGCAGAACCAGCCGAACAGCAATGCTGCCGCCCCCGCAAGCACCGGTGCCGCCAGTAATGAAGCCGCCATGCTCCAACCGAAACTTTTGAAAGCCAGCGCGACTCCGTAAGCGCCGAGGCCAAAGTACGCAGCGTGCCCAAATGACACCATACCGCCCAGCCCCATCATGAAATGAAGACTGACACCAAAGACGACGGCAATGAGCATGTCCTGTGCGATAACGGTTGCGTAGGGGACTGTTTCAGAAAGCAGGGGTAGCCCCAAAACCAGGACAGCGACGACTAAGGCGAGGACACGCGGACCCCGGCCGGCGGGCTGTAATGGAGCTTCGGCGCCCGCAGCCGTGCGCGACAATGCTAGTGGTTTACCAAGCAAGCCCCATGGGCGAAACACCAGCACAACCGCCATGAACAGGAACTCCACCACCAAAGTTAGCTTGGGGAATGCGACCTGTATGCCGAAAAGCTCCACCACCCCCAAGGCGATACACAGAGCCTTGAGCTGGGCGATGATAAGGGAGGCCAACGCTGCACCAGAAATCGAGCCCATGCCCCCCACAACCACCACCACAAAGACATCGCCGATCACTGCCAGATCGAGCCCCAGGTTGGCGGGTTGCCGGGGCAACTGAAGCGCTCCGGCCAGCCCCGCAAGGAAAGCACCCAAAGCGAACACACTGGTGAACAGCCAAGCAGAGTTGACCCCCAATGCACCCAACATCTCGCGATCCTGCGTGGCGGCTCGAATCTGACGCCCCCAGTGACTGCGATTCAATAGCAGCCAAAGCCCCAGCCATACCGCAGCACCGATCCCGATCAGCACCAAATCATAGACCGGGAAGTAGCGACCCAGTATCGGCACCGACCCTTCCAGACCCGGAGCCAGCGGACCCAATAAATCTTCGGGGCCCCAGAGCCATAGCGCGAGATCTTCCAATACTAGAACGAGCGCGAACGTGGCCAGCAACTGAAACATTTCCGGTGCCCGGTAAATGCGCCGCAGCACACTCAGCTCCACGATGGCGCCCAGCAAACCAATGAGCAATGCCGACGCCAGCATGGCGCCCCAGAAACCGGCTGCAACATCGCCCCATGCCTGAACCAAGGTCCACGCCACATACAGGCCCAGCATATAGAGGGAGCCATGGGCGAAGTTGACGATGCGACTGACGCCAAAAATCAGGGACAGACCCACTGCCACCAGAAAGAGCGAGGCGGCTTCTGCCAGGCCATTGAGAGCCTGAACCGCCAGGGATGCCAGCGTCATGACCGTAGTCTCATGCCGTCACGGCTCAGCCATCAACGCGCGTCGGCCGGTCGCCACTGCTGCACCAGCTCGTCGGGCGGCAGGACCGTAGCACCGTCTACGTAGCGAATATCCGTCATCACGCCCTGGCCGTCCTGTATCGCCAGCTTGCCCACATAGGCGCCCATCGTGGATTGGTGGTCTTGTGGGCGATACGTGATGGGCCCGAAAGGTGTCGTCACCTCGAGGCCCCGAAACGCCTCTATCAGTGCTTCGGTATCGGTAGAACCTGCCACACGCAGCCCTTCGGCCAAAGACAGGATAGTGCTGTAGCCGATGATGGTGCCGAGTCGCGGGTAATCATCAAAACGAGCCTGATAAGCGTCGAGAAAGGCCTGATGTTCGGGCGTGTCAATCGCATACCAGGGATAACCGGTCACGACCCAGCCTTCCGGTGTCTCCCGGCCCAGGGGGTCAAGATACTCGGGCTCACCCGACAGCAGACTGACCGTGGGCAGATTTTCGAGCAGGCGGCGCTGATTGCCGGCGCGCACGAACCGGGCCAGGTCGGCCGCAAACAGTACATTGAAAAGAGCGTCGGGTTTGGCGTCGGCGATTGCCTGCACCACATTGCCCGCATCGATGCGGCCCAACGGCGTGGCCTGTTCGACCACGAACTCCACGTCAGGCTGTGCCTCCTTCAGCAACTGTTTGAAAGTCGCTACAGCCGACTGTCCATACTCATAGTTGGGATACACAATGGCCCAGCGTTTGCGATTCATCTGGACCGCTTCCGGTATCAGCATGGCCACCTGCATGTACGTAGAGGCCCGCAGCCGGAATGTGTAGCGGTTGCCCTGCTCCCAAACAATCTTGTCGGTCAGCGGCTCACTGGCCAAAAAGAACACTTTGCGATGACGGGCGTAATCAGCCACAGCCAGGCCGATATTCGACAGAAACGTGCCGGTCAGAAGATCGACCTTTTCTCGCGTAACCAGCTCTTCTGCGGTACGCACCGCATCGCCGGGGTTGGAATTGTCATCTCGGATGATCAGCTGCAAGGGTCGGCCATCGACACCACCTGCCGCGTTGACCTGCTCCACCGCCAGTTCCATACCCTGGCGGTACGGCCCCAGAAACGCCGGCTGCGTCTTATAGCTGTTCAATTCACCGATGCGTATCGGCTGCTGTGCGTAAACGCTGCCTGCAGCCAGGGCGGCGGCGCTGCACGTCAATGCCAGGTTCCGCAACAGGCGCCGGGCAGTGGGCATGATCATTGGGCTATGTCTCCGATTTGATGAATGAGCGCGGCGCGCTTGTGTCGCGACTGTAATCTTCAAGCACTGACATTATGCTATTCCTGAGCATAAATACCCGTCAAGACGCAAAACTCCAGCGACCCATTTTCCAGCCATCTTTATAATGGCTTTTTCAGTTTCCGGATTCACTGTAATGGAGCTATTGCTGGACCCAACAGTATGGGTCGGCCTGTTGACCCTGGTCGTTCTCGAAATCGTCCTGGGTATCGACAACCTTATTTTCATCGCCATTCTTTCGGACAAGCTCCCACCACACCAACGCGACAAGGCCCGCGTCCTGGGGTTATCGCTGGCGCTCATCATGCGCCTCGCCCTGCTGTCCGTTATTTCGTGGATGTTCCATCTTACCGAGCCGCTGTTCCATCTAGGCGGAATGGCGTTCTCGGGGCGCGACCTGATTCTTATCGTGGGCGGATTCTTCCTGGTCTTCAAGGGAACCATGGAAATGCATGAGCGTGTCGAAGGAAAGCGCCATGCCGAACTACAGTCCCCTGCCTACGCCAGCTTCGGCATCATCGTCACTCAAATTGTGGTGCTGGACGCCGTCTTTTCACTGGACGCGGTCATCACCGCAGTCGGTATGGTGGAACACCTTGAGATCATGATGGCTGCGGTAATCATCGCGATCGGTGTCATGTTGGTGGCTTCAAAACCGCTGACTCGCTTCGTGAACGCTCATCCCACGGTGGTGATTCTGTGCCTCGGCTTTTTGCTTATGATCGGTTTCTCTCTGGTGGCGGAAGGCTTCGGCTTTAAGGTGCCCAAGGGCTACCTGTACGCCGCCATTGGCTTCTCCGTCACGATTGAATTTCTCAATCAGCTCGCCCGGCGAAATCTGGTATTGATGCGCTCTGACCGCCCAATGCGTGAGCGCACGGCCGAAGCGGTGATGCGCATGCTGGGTAAACGCAGCACCACCTCGCCGGAACCTTCCGATAACGAGCTTGACTCCGACGACGAGATCCCGTTCGCCGATGAAGAGCGGCACATGGTCAGTGGTGTATTACGCCTGGCCGAGCGCAACGTGCACTCTGTCATGACTCCTCGCACCGACATCAGCTGGCTGAATCTGGAACTCGACACCGAAACCCTTCTTGCCGACATCAACCGCACCCCTCACGGCTTCTACCCGGTGTGTCGCGGCTCGCTCGATGATATTGTCGGCATCGGCCGCTCCAAAGACCTGGTTGCCGATCTCATCGTCGATGGCAAGATAAACGAGCAGCGTCTGCGCCCGCCCATCATCGTGCACGAAACCATTCGCATGCTGGATCTGATCAACACGCTGAAATCTGCGCGTGGCCAGCTGGTCATCGTCATCAACGAGTTCGGCACCGTCGAAGGGCTGGTTACACCCATCGATGTCTTCGAAGCCATCGCCGGCGACTTCCCCGACGAAGATGAAACGCCGGACATCATCGCCAAGACAGACCACCAGTGGATTGTCGAAGGCGGCACCGACCTGCACCACTTCGAGCAGACTCTTGATGTGGAAGGGCTCGCTCCCGAAACCGATGACTTCAGCACAGTGGCCGGTTTCCTGCTGCAACAACTCGGCAAGCTTCCCGAAGTCGGTGAAACCTTTAGCCTGCGCCATTGGGCCCATGAACTTCACTTCCGTATCGTTCAGCTTGATGGCCGACGCATCGCCAAAGTCTTCGTCGAGCGAGTACCTGCCGGCGAAGAGCAAGCCCCATCCGCCGCGGCATAGGGGGCTGACGAAACGTTTTGCGTAACTTGTGTTATAGTTACGCGCTTATCGGGGCGTAGCGCAGCCTGGTAGCGCATCTGGTTTGGGACCAGAGGGTCGCGAGTTCGAATCCCGCCGCCCCGACCACATTAAAGGGCTTACGTGTTTTGGCACGTAAGCCCTTATTCATTACCTACGACCGTAAGCTGTTCCTACCTGTCAATGCTCACCATTCTAGAATCGAATGGCCTGCGCAGCCTGCACTTCGGCACGCCTGCGGTACAAGGAGCCATGCGCGTCGAGCGGCCGGATGACATCGAGCTGGAGTACGTCCAGCAAATGATGATGTGGCTGCTGTTTCGCGAAGAAGTCGAACACATTGTCCAGCTCGGACTAGGGGCTGGTGCACTCACCAAGTTCTGCTACCGGCGCCTGGCTCCCGCCCGCGTCACGGCCGTGGAGCTCAATCCGGAAGTCATCGACGCCTGTCGCCAACATTTCGCGCTGCCTCCGAATGACGAACGCCTGAGCGTGCTCAATATGGACGCATTGGAGTTTGTGGGCGACTTCTCGCGCCGACGTAGCGTGGATATTCTGCAGGTCGATCTCTACGACGCCCGAGCACACGCGCCCGCGCTCAGTTCAGAAGCCTTCTACGCCGCCTGCGCCAATTGCCTGACCCGCGACGGGATGATGACCGTCAACCTGTTCTGCGACTGGCCGGAACACAAGCATCACCTGCAGATGATCGAAACCGCATTCGAGTCCGTCGCATGGCTGCCCGAAGTCCACGACGGAAATATCGTGGCAATTGCATTCAAGCGCTCACCTTCCGTGGATTTCGAGGTTTTGCGGGAACGTGCGACACATATCCGCCAAGCATTGGGGCTTCCCGCGCACACCTGGGTTGACGGCCTGTTAGCGTGGATGCTGGGTCAGCTGGACTGAACTACATTGCATCTAACAGCCGCCGGAGGATGCCGGCTGAGTAATGACTAGCGACCGCAGCAAGAAATCCGCTGAAATCGTGGCTCGCGTCGTCGTCAGCCCTGTCGGAAACCGTACGCATGACGGCAAAGCGCGCCCCGTATTCGTGACACACCTGCGCGACTGCGGCGCCCTCCATCTCCACACATAGGGCATCGGGCAAATCGTGACGCAAGCCCTGAACGGCAGTGGCACTATTGACGAATTGATCACCACTGACGATCAGCCCCACATGCAAAACCGGTGTTGATAGTTGGAAGGTGTCCCGGGTGGCAGGAGAAATCTCCCGTGCCCAATCGTTTTCCAGATAGCCTCTGGCTGCCGCCTCCATCAGGCTGCATAGCTCACGATCCACAAAAAGGCGCTTGCAGCCCAGCAAGGGGATTTCATGGCGCGAAAAAAGCGGGCTGGCATCGAGATCGTGCTGCAGCAGCGTAGCCGCCACCACCACATCCCCCACCTTGACATGGCTCGCCACACCGCCGGCAAGGCCGCTGAATATGAGACGATCCACCCCGAATTCGCGTATCAGCGTCACGGCAGTCGCCGCCGCCGCAACCTTGCCAATACGCGCCAGCACGACGACACAGGGCTGCCCATGCAAGTAGCCGGTGTGATAGTCGCGCATGCCGATGCGTGTAATGCTAACTTCTTCCATCGTAGCCAGCAGATCGGCGATCTCTTCGTGCAAGGCGGCCATGATGCCGATGCGATTCATAGGTTTTCCCTTCCGTCGAGGATGCGAAAGCTTACCCCATGGGGAAACTCCTTAGAAATACACCACGACTTCACCCAGGTGACTCTCTATACTTGTTGCGCCGAACCGTACTCAAGGATCCTGAACATGTCACCTGTGCAATACCTGAATTCCATCGCAGAAAATTTTGGTGAACACATCGCGCTGGACGACTCCGAGGTTGCGGTTTCTTACGGTGAGCTGGCGGTTGCCGTACAGGCAATGAGTGTCGCCTTGGCCAATATGGACCCGAACCCGGGCACCACGGTCGCCATTTGCGCTGATTACTGCCACGAATATCTGGTAGCGGTGCTTGCCGCACAAGCTGCCAATAAGAAACTGCTGCCACTGAGCACCCATGCCACGACGGAGCAGCTGGCAGAAATCCTCAACGCCGCCCTGCCCAGCACCATTATTGTGGACGAACGAGGGCATGCGCTGATTCCCTGCGATGAAGATTTCAAGATCCATATTTCGCAATTTCCCGGCTTGGTCCTGACCTATCGTGATGCTGAAATGCCATGTCCCAACACTCCCTAGACGACCTCGCCAAACTACTGCTTCGCCTGGTACTTGGCATATTAATTTTCTTTCACGGTTGGGCAAAAATAAGGCATGGCATAGGCGGCATTGAAGCCATGCTGGCCGTACGCGGCTTGCCCGCCTTTCTGGCATGGGGCGTCTACCTGGGCGAAGTCCTGGCTCCGCTGCTATTAATACTGGGAATCTATACGCGGCTCGGCGCCGCCTTGGTCTTGGTCAATATGCTGGTTGCTCTGTTTCTGGCACATAGTGGGCATTTCACAAGTTTCACCTCCAGCGGAGGCTGGCGTCTGGAACTGCAGGCTATGTTCCTGGTGGCCGCCCTTGCCATCCTGATGCTGGGGGGCGGTCGCTACGCGCTGGGGCGCCGTTGGAACTGAGCGTCAGGGTAACCGCGTGATTGTCCCTAACCGTCAACCCCGCCTGGCCCTCGTTTTGGGTAGCGGCGCCGCCCGTGGGTGGGCGCATATCGGTGTGATAAAAGCCCTGGAACGGGCGGGTATCCGGCCTGATCTGATCTGCGGCACCTCCATCGGCGCGCTAGTGGGAGCCGCCTATGCGGCAGGGGAACTTGACCGCTTCGAGCAATGGGTCCGCACCCTTAACCTGCGCGACATCGTGTCGCTGATGGATTTTCACCTGAACGGCGGCATGCTGAAGGGCGAACGGCTCATGAGCTTCTTCCAGCGGCATTTCATGGATTGTCCCATCGATGCGTTGAAGCTGCCGTTTGCCGCGGTCGCAACAGATCTACATACCGGCCAGGAAGTCTGGCTCAGGGACGGTTCCACGACCGAAGCGGTCCGCGCGTCCATCGCCCTGCCTGGCCTGTTTTCACCTGTCTGGCACCAGGAGCGCTTACTGGTTGACGGCGGCCTGGTGAATCCGGTTCCCGTTACACTGGCCCGCGCCATGGAAGCCGATATTGTCTTGGCAGTGGATCTCAACACTGACATCCTGGGCCGCCATCTTGCGCCACAAAGTCCGCTGAAGGTGCGCAGCAGTGTGGGCAGCGCATGGCGGGCGCATCTGCCACAGGCACTATCGTCGTTGCTGCCGGCAGGCGAACACGAAGCCGAGCCGATGCCCTCACTGATTGACATCCTCTCGACCAGCATCAACATCATGCAGGTAAGAATTACGCGCAGCCGCATGGCGGGAGACCCCGCCGATGCGGTGATTGCACCCCGGCTAGCCTCCTTGGGCCTGATGGACTTTCACCGGGCGGCGCACGCTATTGAACAGGGAATCGCGGCAACGGAAGCCAGCCTGCCCAATTTGCGTGCGCTCGGGTTGGTTAATACACGCCGGTGAACTGCTTGAGAACGTCGGGGTTCTCGAGGGTGGAGGTGTCCTGATTGATTTCCTTACCTTCGGCCACCAGCCTCAAGAGACGTCGCATAATCTTGCCGGAACGCGTCTTGGGCAGGTTGTTTCCGAACCGGATTTCCTTGGGCTTGGCGATCGGCCCAACCTGGCTTGCCACCCAGTTGCGCAGCGTATCGGCAATCTTCTGTGCTTCGGCGTCGCCGGCCGCGGGGTGCTTGAGCATGATGAAGGCCACAATAGCCTCGCCTGTCGTAGCGTCCGGACGCCCCACGACGGCGGCTTCAGCCACCAATTCATGGGCAACAAGTGCGGATTCGATCTCAGTTCCACCCAGGCGGTGTCCCGATACACTCAATACATCGTCGGTCCGCCCCAGGATCCAGAAATAGCCGTCCTCATCGCGCTGGGCGTTGTCGCCCGCCATGTACATGCCGCCAAGCTCTTCCGGGTAATAACCGGTGCGGAAACGTTGTTCATCGCCCCACACGGCACGGATCATGGACGGCCACGGCCGCCTGATGACCAGCAAGCCGCCCGCACCAGGAGGCAGTTCGTTGCCGGCCTCGTCGACTACGGCAGCATCAATCCCGGGCAATGGCAGCGTGCACGAGCCCGGCTTCAGCGGTGTGGCACCCGGCAGCGGGGTAAGAATATGCGCTCCTGTTTCCGTCTGCCACCACGTATCTACAATGGGGCAGCGCGAACCACCCACATTTTCGTAGTACCACATCCAGGCTTCTGGGTTGATCGGTTCGCCAACTGAGCCCAGCAAACGTAAGCTCGACAGATCGTAGTTGCGCGGATGATGCTCGGGGTTCTGCTCCGATGCCTTGATAAGGGAACGAATCGCGGTGGGTGCGGTATAGAAGATGGTGACGCGATGGCGCTGAATCATCTCCCAGAACCTGCCGGCATTGGGATAGGTGGGCACCCCTTCGAAAACAATCTGCGTCAACCCGGCTGCCATGGCTCCGTAGGTAATGTACGAGTGCCCGGTCACCCAGCCGATGTCTGCCGTGCACCAGAAAACATCCTCTGGCTTGGCGTCGAACACCCACTGCGCCGTCGTTTTGGCCCACAGAAGGTAGCCGGCGGACGAATGCTGAACGCCTTTGGGCTTACCCGTAGACCCGGACGTGTACAACACAAACAATGGGTGTTCGGCTTCTACAGCCACGGGGTCGCATTCTTCCGGCTGGCCGGCCTCGACTTCGCTCAAGCGAATATCGCGCCCTTCCACCCACTGGATTTCTGCTCCAGTGCGTTCATATACGACCACCTTCTCGACTACGTCGGCGCCTTCATAGGAGAGGGCCTCATCCACCGCCGCCTTCAGAGGAATCTCGCGCCCGCCACGACGCTGGGCATCCGCCGTCAAGACCAGCTTGGCGCCTACGTCAACGATACGCTGATGCAGGCTGCGCGCCGAGAAGCCGCCGAACACCACGGAATGCGTGAGCCCGAGTCGTGCGCACGCCTGCATGATGGCAATGGCCTCAATCGACATGGGCATGTAGAGAATCGCGCGATCGCCCTTGCCGTAGCCTAGAGCCCGAATACCGTTCGCAATGCGGCAGACGCGAGCATGCAATTGGCGGTAGGTGGCTTTCTCGACCGTGCCGTCATCCGCCTCGAAAATGATTGCGACTTTGTCGCCGTTACCATTGCGCAGATGCACATCGAGGCAGTTCTCGGATACGTTCAGCTCACCGTCTTCGAACCAGGTATAAAAGGGCGCGCGCGATTCATCCAGAACCTTCGTGAAAGGTTTACGCCACTCAATATTCGATTCCGCCAGACGGCGCCAGAACCCATCCGGATCCTTGTCCGCCTCTTCACACAACTGCCGATACTGGTCCATGCTGGATATTCGCGCATTCGCCGCGAACTCCGGTGCAGGGTGGATCACCCTTTTCTCGACCAGCATGGTGTTGATGGTAGACGACATGTGAAACTCCTCCAAAATACAAGCATTCCTACCGCCCTTGCGGCGATATTCTTATAAATCAGACTGCCGCCATAAAGGCGGCAGCTCGAAAGGAATGGTACTCGATTTGAAAGGAGATGGTGGGTAGATCGCCTAACCGAATCGACCGGTAATGTAGTCTTCCGTCTCTTTGCGCGTGGGCTTAACAAAGATCTGATCGGTCTCGCCGTACTCCATCAGCTCGCCCAGATACATGTAGGCGGTGTAGTCAGAGCAACGGGCGGCCTGCTGCATATTGTGGGTGACGATCACCACCGTGTACTCGGATTTCAGCTCGGCAATGAGCTCCTCGATTTTGGCCGTCGAAATGGGGTCCAACGCCGAGCACGGCTCATCGAGCAGCAAGACTTCGGGCTTGATCGCCACACCCCGGGCGATGCACAGGCGCTGTTGCTGGCCGCCCGAGAGTCCGTAACCGCTCTGACCCAGTTTGTCCTTCACTTCGTTCCAAAGTGCCGCCTTGCTCAGTGCCCACTCAACGCGTTCGTCCATTTCGGCTTTGCTGAGCTTCTCGAATAGGCGCACCCCAAAGGCGATGTTGTCGTAGATACTCATAGGAAACGGGGTGGGCTTCTGAAACACCATGCCCACCTTGGCCCGGATAAGCGAAATGTCGAGCTTGGATTGCAGCAGATTTTCACCGTCGAGAAGGATCTCACCT
>JAJUGV010000078.1 GCA_029265795.1 Alcaligenaceae bacterium | reverse complement strand
CATTTCTCAGCGGATTCCATGGGAATACGCCGTCCCGCCCAAGGTCAAATCAGTGAAGCTGAACAACGAGAGAACGCCCTGGCAGAGAGCTTGGTATCGCAATTCCTGGCTTCGGACGTCATCGTCGTAGGTGCGCCGCTGTACAACTTTTCGATCCCCAGCCAGTTGAAAGCCTGGATTGACCGCCTCGCACAAGCCGGACGCACATTTCGCTATACCGAGACCGGTCCCGAAGGATTGGCCAAGGGTAAGACGGTAATTGCTGTGCTCTCGCGTGGCGGAATCTATTCCACCAGCGAGGCGGGTCAAGCGATGGAACACCAGGAAAGCTACTTGAAGACTGTCTTCGGATTCTTTGGTATCACCGATATCCGGATAGTGCGCGCCGAAGGTACTGATCTGAGTCCTGAAAGTCGTGAAACGGCGTTACGCAGTGCCGAAACGGCGATCGCCGCTGCGCTCAGCGAGAACGAAACCGCGACTGTCTAAGCTACGTAGCTAAGGTAGTTCCCGATCCGATTTTTTCGTAAGGGCTGCGACACGATGTCGCAGCCCTTTTTTTGATTAATCTTTGATCTTCTCTTTGAGCCAGTGCCCAAGCTTGGCCGCTTTGGTACTCAGATAGCCCTCGTTGTAAGGGTTGCGATTGACTTGCAAGGGGATGCGTTCCGTGACGGTTACACCAAGCTTTTCCATTGCCTGCACTTTTCTGGGGTTGTTGGTCATTAAACGCAAGCCCCGCACCCCAAAATAACGCAACATGGGCTGGCAGAGATCGTAACGCCGCATGTCGGCAGGAAAGCCTAATCGTTCGTTCGCTTCGACCGTATCCGCCCCCGCATCCTGCAGTTGATACGCACGGATCTTATTCACCAGCCCTATTCCGCGCCCTTCCTGACGCAGATACAGCACCATCCCCCTGCCTTCTTCGGCGATTCGCCGCAGTGCAGTCTCGAGCTGTGCTCCACAGTCACAGCGTTGACTAAAGAGACCATCGCCCGTGAGGCACTCAGAATGGACGCGCGCCAGAACGGGCTTGTCGCCGCTGACATCGCCCAGCACAACAGCAAGGTGCTCTTTACCACTGGCAGGATCGACAAAGGCATGCAGCTGGAATTCTGCCCAGGGCGTGGGCAGGCGGCAGGACGCCACGTGGTCGAGCTGATAGCTTACAGATGTTTCGACCGGGTTACGGCCGGGTGTGCGTACCGTTTCGCCCGCAACGGCGCCGGGCTTGGGCGTCATGAATGACCTCTGATCAAGATAGATGCTGAGCACGGTGACTTTCACCGCGCAGGCCCCAATCATACTTCGACACGAGTGCTCCCTGCATCTTGCCAAATCATTGCGAGCGCTTGCATCTCTATGCAAAATGAAATGTAATGTGAGGTGTAGCACCTCTGTTGGATGCCCCTGCCGTCTGCACGGGCTTCGGGATGTCCGTCCTGAGTCATCCTGCCTTCTTTCTTATATTGCTGGATAGCAACTGGGTTTCACTACTTGTCCCGGCCGTCAAGCCAGTGTTTACAGACAAGCTACCGTTCGTGGTTATGGCCGGATTCCTACCATGCGCACCTTTTTTCGATACTGCAGAGCACTCGCCTCACTGCTTCTGATATGCGGCCCCGTGCATGCCGTCAGCGATGAAAGCTGGCCCACGGCACCTAAACTCATCGAGCTGCCGACGCCATATGGCACTCTTGCGGTCAGCGAGAGCGAATACGTCTATGAAGCCAAACTTAAGCTCAATGGCGTCCTGGTTGACCCGCCCATCAGCGGCATGCTCAATATCAGTTACGCCTTTGAGCTAGACGACAGGCAGGCCGCACTTGTGTCGATCAGCAAGGGGAATGATGCCTGCCCGGTCCTTTACCGTTGGGTGGTCCTTAAAGCCGACGGCTATCACGTATCACCCGAGTTCGGCTCATGCTCGGAGCATATTCGCGTAAGTGCTGACGCCCGAAAACTGATGCTTCAGACCCCGAGCCGTGAGGCGCCGGGGCTGATAGACACCTATGTGTTTGACGGCAAGTCAGTCACGCAGCGCACTAGTAAGAAAAAATAGAGCGCTTAGATTCACCCACATGCCCCTATGGCGCCGCAGCTGGTGCAGAACTCGCAGCCGTCCTTCTTAATGACGGTGTGATTTCCACATTCCTGGCAGGGTTTGCCGACCATGGCTGGCTGGACATGCGCCGCACGCTTAGACACTGGTTCGTCCGCGACGACGCCCATGGCCTTAATGGGCATGCCGTCTTCTGTAAGGATGCCCAGCATGGCATAGCGATGGATCACCAGACGGGCAATATAGGCAACCGTTGAGGGAAAGTTTTCCTGCCGGTTTGTGCCCGGTACTGCTGCCAAGAAGTCGCCGCGGGGTTCAGCATAGTTAAGCAACTTTCGCAGCTTCATGGCAATCCATGCTGGGTCAATGACGCGCATATCAAGGCTTAGCAGCTTGCAGACGCCGTCAAGCGCCACCGGGTGTTCTCCGGTGAGCCACATACTGTACGGCCGACGGCTGCCGTCGGGCATCTGCAGTTCTTTCAGCATCAGCACGAAGTCATCGCCCGTCGACGGGTTGCGCACGTCCACCACCCAGGCCAGGGTGCCGTCAGTACCGGTCTTGGGCTCGCGAGGCGCGTAGAGCGCATTCAGAACCGGCGCGGGATCTTCGTCGCGAACCTCCAGGGCACCGAGCTCGTCGTAGCGCCACTCCACCAGACGCGCGAGGGCGGCCGTCGCACTGGGCACACGTACGGGACGGCCGTCAGGGGGGAAAGGCATATCAAACCCATCACCGTAGGCCCTTGCCAGTACAGAGAGCTTCTTACGCAGCCAACCGCGGTCATTGGCGCGCATATCGGCCGACAGCGTTTTCGCGATGGCATCGAGCCCACGCGGCGGCTGGCCGCCCAGGACCCAGACTTCGAACGGCACGTTGGCCTGATCGGCCACCACCACTGCGAACTCACCCTGCGGTGTGTGAATTGTTTCGCTCACCCAGGCAGATGCGCCCGCGGGCAGGCTGGGGCGTGAAGGCCAGCGCAGTGAGGCAAGCGGCGGCGATTTCATGACCTCGGTGAGGACCATGCGTTTGTCCTGCTCAGAAAGCTTTATGGGCTCAGGCGTACTTGGGGCGGATTCCGATGCGGGGACCGACAGCACTGCACCAAGAATGTTGTTCGGACGATAGGTGGTGATGCCCTTGAGCCCACGATGCCAGGCCTCCATGTAGAGGTCCTTGAAGTCTTCGTAAGGGTAGTCTTCGGGTACGTTCACCGTCTTGGAGATAGCGGCATCCACATACGGTGCCACCGCAGCCACCATCAGCATGTGATCGATGGCGGAGATTTCCAGGGCGTTGACGAAGGCCGGCGGAAGATTCTCGGTGTCTCCTCCCATTGCGCGGTAGACCCGATAGGCATGGTCTTCTACCGTGTATTCCTTCTTGCTACCGTCCGGCATGCGCTTGAGACGGTTGTAAAACCATGAAAACGCCGGCTCGATACCGTTTGATGCGTTGTCAGCAAAGGCCAACGAAATGGTTCCTGTAGGCGCAATGGAAGTCAGGTGCGAATTGCGGACACCGTGCTTGCGGATCTTTTCCTTTAAGTCTTCCGGCAGTCGGGAAGCAAAGCCCGCTGCCAGGTATTTTTCAGCATCGAACAGAGGGAAAGGACCACGCTCGCGCGCCAGTTCCACGGATGCTTCATAGGCGGCATCACGCATTTCCTGTGCAAAACGCGCAGCGGCTTCGCGACCTTCTTCAGAGTCGTAGCGCAGCCCCAGCATAATGAGCGTGTCGCCCAACCCGGTAAAGCCCAGCCCCAGACGGCGCTTGGCGTCCGCCTCGCGTTTTTGCGCTTCAAGCGGCCATTTCGTGGCGGTAAGGACGTTGTCGAGCATGCGCACTGCCAGACGGGTGGCCTTACGCATTTCCTCGAAGTCGAACTCAGCTTCGTCACTGAAGGGCGAGCGCACATAGGCGGTCAGATTGAGACTGCCCAGGCAGCAGCAACCATAATCGGGAAGGGGTTGTTCCCCGCAGGGGTTGGTGGCCTCGATACGTTCACAATAGGCGAGATTATTTTCTTCTTGGATGCGGTCCAGGTAGATCACACCGGGTTCGGCGGCGGCGTAGGTGCTCTGCATGATGAGGTCCCACACCTCGCGGGCGCGCACTTTGCGGTAGACCCACTGCCCGTCATCGCGCAGATAGGCGCCTTGGGCCTTCAGATCGGCATTAGGCTCTGTCGGATGTGTGAGCTCGAATTCTTCGTCGGCTTCGACGGCCTTCATGAAGGCGTCGGTAACACCGACTGAGACGTTGAAGTTATTCAACTGCCCTTTTTCCTGCTTTGCAGTAATGAACTCAAGCACGTCGGGGTGGGTGACGTTTAGCACCGCCATCTGCGCGCCGCGACGGGCACCTGCGGACTCAACCGTTTCGCAGGACCGATCGAACACACGCATATATGAAATGGGACCGGACGCACTACTGCCCGTCCCCTTCACCATGGCACCGCGTGGGCGGATCTGCGAAAAGTTGTATCCGACACCCCCGCCACGTCGCATGGTCTCTGCGGCTTCGGCCAGGGCGGTATAGATGCCGGGCTTGCCGTCTTCGGACTCGGTAATGGAGTCGCCCACCGGCTGCACGAAACAATTGATGAGGGTGCTTTGCAGGTCGGTCCCTGCGGCACTGTTCACCCGACCCGCGGGCACGAAGCCGTGCTCCATCGCCCACAGAAACTGCTCGGCATATTTTTTACGCTGCTTGGGCTCCTCGACTTGAGCGAGCGCATCGGCAACCCTAGCACGCACTTCTCGAATGGTTTTCTCGCCGTTTTTTGCGTACTTTTCGATAAGCACTTCGGTGGATATCTCTTGCGGTTCCGCTAACGCAATGGCGGTACTTTCCAGATGTTGCATGCTGTGTATCCTCGTTGACCACGAGCCCGGACCCTGCATTGCGCTACGACACAAGGCAGGGGAAGGCAATTCGTAGAATCCGGCAGCAGTTCCGACGCAGGAAGCATTGGCTCGACCGCCTGGGAACGCGGGCTACCGGTGTGATGTGAACTGTGAATGACTGGAGATTATAAGGGCTCACCTGCCATCGCCTGAAGTTGCCTGTAAAAGATTTGCCACAGCTCAAGAGTACTTGCTGTGATCGCAATATGGGTGACAAGACAGGATGTGCATCAAGGTCTTTTTCCGGTCACGGGGGGCTCATTCCAACAGACTGCATCAGGGCACGCAGCCCCCAAGCCGCCAGGCTCAACAAGGCCACGCTAACGACCCATATCACGACCAGCCATGCAAACCGTTGCACCCATTGTCTCACCGTAGCTCGCATTCCCGATTCCTTCAATGATAGCCTTCTCCCGAGCGCACTTTGCCCCGGAACACATAATAAGACCAGGCGGTGTAAACGAGGATAAAAGGAATGATGAAGAGAGCCCCTACCAGCGCAAAACCCTGGCTCTGGGGGGGGCCTGCGGCCTCCCACAGATCAATGTCAGGGGGAATGATATTCGGCCAAAGGCTAATCCCCAGCCCGGTATAGCCGAGGAAAATTAGGCACAAGGTCAAGACGAAGGGCACGGCATGGGGTTGCGCATCCAATGCTCGTAGAAGAAACCAGGTGGACGCTAAAACCAGGGCGGGTACCGGCATGAACCAATAAAGGTTCGGCGTGCTGAACCACCGCATACGAATTTCGTCATGTGCAATAGGCGTCCAGATACTCACGATCACTATCACGCCTAAAAGCACCAAAGCCAGCGGCCGGGCCAGCGCAATCATGCGTTGCTGAAGGCGTGCTTCCGTCTTCATAATCAGCCAGGTGCATCCCAGCATGCCATAGGCGACGAGCAAAGCGATACCTGTGAATACAGGAAACGGCCGCAACCAATCGAACGGACCACCGACAAACTGCCGCCCCACCACCTGTATTCCTTCGAGATACGCTCCCAGAGTCACGCCCTGAAAAAAGGTGGCCACAACAGAGCCCCCGATGAATGCTTTATCCCAAAAATGTTTCCGCCCCGCAGTGGCCTTGAAGCGAAACTCGAAAGCAACGCCACGGAAAATCAGGCCCAGCAACATGAAAATGAGCGGCAGCATAAATGCACTGAGTATCACCGCATACGCGAGAGGAAAAGCCGCCAGCAGCCCTGCCCCACCAAGCACCAACCAGGTTTCGTTACCATCCCACACGGGCGCAACGGTGTTCATCATGACGTCACGGTCTTCGTCGGCCGGAAAGAATGGATAAAGAATTCCGATTCCAAGATCGAAGCCGTCCATGACGACATACATGAGGATGCCAAACAGGATGATGACGGCCCATAGCACGGTAAGGTCAATTCCCATGGCCGACTCCTTGCTCTGGAGCTACACCCCTGCGGTCAACATCACCGTGCATCGCTGCCGATAGCGGCCTCGCCGGGGTGCGCGCTTCTCCGGGTCCGCCTTCAGGTGCCTCATCCGGTATTTCCGGCGGACCACGCCGAATCAGGCGCAACATGTAGACCGTACCGGCCCCGAATAATATGAAGTACACGACAATGAACAACACCAGCGTAAGCCCCACTTCGAACCCCCCGTGAGAGCTCACCGCATCGGCAGTGCGCATTACACCGTATACCACCCAGGGCTGTCGCCCGACTTCCGTGGTGTACCACCCCGCCAATATGGCAACCAGGCCTGCCGGTCCCATACATAAGGCATAGCGCAATAGTCTGCGAGACTGTGCGGCGTCATATAAACACCCTCGCCGGCGCGCCCACGCACCAGCCAAGGCGAGGCCCAACATCAGTAGACCCGCCGCCACCATGACACGGAAAGACCAGAACACCAGGGGCACGAAAGGTCTCTCGTCGCGCGGAAACTCTTTAAGCGCCGGGAACTGGCCATTCCAACTATGCGTCAGGATGACACTACCCAAGTGCGGAACTTCCACAGCGAAGCGATTGGTCTCTGCCGCCATGTCCGGCACAGCGAAGATGGTAAGCGGAACCGCCCTGCCAGGCTGGTTTTCCCAGTGGCCTTCAATGGCCGCCAACTTTGCCGGCTGGTGCTCCAGGGTATTCAACCCATGGAAGTCGCCGACGATGATTTGCAGCGGGGCAACGGCGAGCAACATCCACAGTGCCATGGAATACATCTTATGTATTGCGTTGCTTCCGTTACCCCTCAGCATATGCCAGGCGGCAGAAGCCGCCACAATGAGGGCCGTCGCAAGATAAGCGGCCAACACCATGTGCACCAACCGGTAAGGAAAGGAAGGGTTGAAGATCACAGCAAGCCAGTCCACCGGCACAGCTTGGCGATCGACAACTTCATGACCGGTCGGAGTCTGCATCCAACTGTTAGATGCCAATATCCAGGTCGCCGATAGCAAGGTGCCAACAGCGACCATAATCGTCGACATAAAGTGCAGGCCGGGCCCCACCCGCCTCATGCCGAAGAGCATCACCCCCAGAAAGCCGGCTTCCAGAAAAAACGCGGTGAGGACTTCGTACGCGAGCAACGGGCCTGTAATTCCGCCCGCAAAATCAGAAAAGCCGCTCCAGTTCGTTCCGAATTGGTACGCCATGACCAGCCCGGATACGACACCCATTGCGAAATTCACCGCGAAGATCTTCAGCCAATATTGGTAGAGCGACAGATATACCGGGTTGCCTGTTTTCAGCCAGAAGCCTTCCAGTACAACCAAATAGCTGGCCAGCCCGATTGTGATTGCCGGGAAGATGATGTGGAAAGAAATCGTGAATCCGAACTGCAAGCGGGCGAGCATGAGCGCATCCAGTTCCATCTTTCCACTCCTCCGTCTGTTCTACAACCGATCCGGCCCGCACTACAGCACATGCGGACGCGCGCTGAATCAGAGGTCCAGACGCTCGATCTTCGTACCCTCGACTGACACACCGGCCATCAGCCCGGCATTGGTCAGTACAAACGCCACCACGGGCTCATTCATCGTGTTGGTGTCGATCGTACCGGTGGCACCTATGGTCGCTACGGCTACCGTGGCATCCACACCAGCTGTCCAGCCATTACTATTGCGGAAATCGTTAAGTGCCTGTTCCGTCATGAACAGAAGAACGATCGCACGGGATTGAGCGCCGGCTTGCAGGCCAACGGAGCCGGAAGAGGTGGTGTAGTAGCCGGCATTCTGACCATCGACGCGCAGGACTCCGCGGCCGTGCTCGATCCCGAAAATGAAACCGCCACTTACGGCTTCCGGGAATACCAGCACCCCTCGGGCCCGCTGAACATAGTCGCGCGAACCGGGCACCGTCTGATAGAGGCGACTCAAGGTGGCTTCTGCGCCTTCATTAATTTGCGAGCGCTGCTGTTCGGGAGTTGCGTTCGTATCCGGTAAGGTCGTCGTACACGCGCTGAAAGCCAATGCCGCCGCGCCTATCAGTAATGCCGCGCCCGTCTTGCGGCCCCAGCGATTTCGTCTCGTGAGCATAGTTTTTCTCCATTTTGTAACCTGGGGTGTACAGCAAAGATCGTGCCGGCAGCCATTCATGGCGGGAACCAGCTGAATGTCAATTCAAACCGCTTTGAGAGTGGCTAAGTCCAGCAATGTGAAATAGCCGTCTGTCATCCAACCGCCTGTGTCGATGTGGTGCACATTCCCTAGCACGGTCACACGACGCAACGGTGTGTGCCCTACCACCACCGCCCGTATCCCGCACACGATCGATCGGTCGGTGTACTCAACGCGACTGCGATCCCAAATTACTTTATCTCTCGAACGGCGATTAGCACGCAAGGCAACGGCCAACTCATTCCAGTCATTGGTTGCGACATTTGCATGCACGAGGCCTACGACCCCACGTCCGGTTTCGACCTCGATTGCGTACGGCAATTTGCTGAAGGCGGTACGGAATTCCTGTTGACGCTCTGGCGCCAGGGCCATAAACCAATCACCGCCGTTAGCGCTGTAGCTTGTGCGATCCACCGGGTTACCACTTGCGTAACGGATCGCCGTGTCTTCGTGATTGCCTCGCACGGCATGAAACCACGGCTGCGCCAACCATTCCAAAGCCTTTTCGCTTTCTGGACCGCGATCCACCAAATCTCCGACACTGAAGAGCCGGTCCCCCGCAGCGGCGGAGAACCCAGCCCTTTCGAGAGCGGTGGCTAATCGAGAGAAATGACCATGGATATCGCCGACGGCGAGGTCGCGACCCTTCACATTACGCTTGAAGTGCTGGATTATCTGGGCCATACAACCCTCTTTGTGGGGAAACCCAACTGAGTTACATCATGCGCGCAAGATAGTGTACGAGCTTTACGTCATGTTGTTGTTTGTTACTTGCACATCGCTGAACATATTTTTTCGGGTACGCGGCTAGCTGCTCGCTCACCCACGATACACATCTATCTCGTGCGCTCGCCCGGAGGACCACCATGCGAAGGTTTGGAACGGTGTTGATGATTGTTGGCGTAAACCTAGTGGTGGCGTCGATCGGATTCGGTATCTACATCGCAGCATTGCGCTGTGCGATCGCAGCAGTTGAAACCGCTTGCGTACAGGGCGTTGTAGGGATGTACCTAGGGTTAATGACCACCCTGCCCGGAGCCCTACTCTGGTTTGTGATTTTTTTCGGCATCTGCCTCTTCTTCCGAGGCAAACGCATACGAGAAACCAGCAACGACTGAAACTGGGGTCTGACCCCAGTTGTTACAAACAAAAACGCCACTCGGTGAGGAGTGGCGTTAAGTGCTTGATCTTCCAAGAGATTTTGGTGGGCCGTGAAGGGCTCGAACCTTCGACCAACGGATTAAGAGTCCGCTGCTCTACCAACTGAGCTAACGGCCCGGAACCGCTCGAAAGACTGGCATTCTACACTGGCAAAAATTTCCTTGTCAACCGCCTTTTTTAATCTTAGCGCCGCTACAGAACGCTCGCTCGCCCACCCACAAAACGCTGGCTTAACACCTAAGAAATATATAATATATTTCTGTCACGACCGCGTGTGCTTTAAAGGCTCCACAGCAGCGTGATGCACGCCAGTATCACAGCAGTACCACGCGCTTCTCGCCGGCGGTTTACCGCGACGTCAGCGCAGCATTCAAGTTGATGACTTAGCCAACGAAACGCCGACTCAATAAAGAGAGGCCGTATTTCTGAGGCCGCAACCGAGGAACTACACAATGAAGAAGCAAGTTGCTGGATTAGCGGCGGCGCTGTGCCTGGTGGCCGGCGGCGCGCAAGCGCAGGAGCGCATCAGTTTTGTCGTGCCGTTTTCCCCCGGCGGGCCGACGGACCAAGTGACGCGTTTGATTGCGAATGAGCTCATGAAGTCCACCGGCAAGACCTATATCGTGGAGAACAAGCCCGGTGCGGCGGGCATTATTGCCGCACAATATGTGGCTCAGGGGCCGGCGGACGGTTCTGTATATATGGTGGGATCCCCTGCTTCGCTGGTCATCAACAAGGGCCTTTACAAGAAACTGCCCTACGACCCGGAAACGGACTTTGTTCCCGTATCGGGGCTGACTCGCTCACCGTTGGTGCTTGTTGCGAATGAGAACGTAAAGGCCAATACGGCGAGTGCGTTTGTGCAAGACGTCAAAGGGGGCAATGAGCCGGCAAAGATGGGTTCCCCTGGCAGCGGCACCATCCCCCATCTGGCCGGAAGCTATTTTTCCAACCAAGTCGGCATTGAGTTGCTGCACGTTCCCTATAAAGGTATTGCACCTGCAATTGCCGGGCTGATGGCGGGGGATATCGACATTGTCTTCGATACGCTCTCCACATCCATGGCAAATATACAGGCAGGCAAGATCAAGGCACTTGGCGTGGCAAGCTCCAAGCGCTACGACGTTATTGCCGATGTCCCCACTTTGGCCGAACAAGGCCATCCGGTGGAGGCCAGTTCGTGGTTCGGTTTAGTGGCACCTGCAGCGACGCCTGACAATATCGTCCAAGCAATGAACGCCGACATCAATAAGATTATTGACGCACCGGATTTCAAGCAACGGTTGCTGGAAATGGGTTCGGAGCCTTTGACCGGCTCTCCGGCAGAGTTCGCCCGCTTCATCCAACAGGAACGTGAGCGTTGGCTGCCCGAAGTGTCCCGCCTCGAACTTTCAGCCGACTGAGCGCAGTTATGACTAAAACAACGTTCACGGACGCCGCGCTGGCCATTCTGAGCCAGCGTCGTAGCCAGGGCGATGCACTAAAGCGTGCATTGCTCGGCGACCAGGCAAGCGGCGGCGACAGCGACCTTTGTCGTGCGGGGGAAAGCGAGTTCTGTTGGGGGAGCATCTGGACAAGACCGGCGCTTTCCCACCGAACCCGCGCCGCATTAGCCCTTGCGATGGTTGCTGCCAAAAGCAGCACAAACAGCGTGACCGACTACGTGCGTGTCGCATTACGTACGGGCTGGTCTCCCGACGAAATTGAAGAAATTCTGCTGCACACACAGTGCTATGCCGGACTGCCCTCATCCTTGGATGCAATGGAGGCGGCCAAAGCCGTGTTCATTGAAGAGTGTCCAGAATATGAGATCGGTTCACCGGGTCGGACGGAAAAGCCGGCCGACCCACCAGACACAGACGCATCGGCTCTTCGCGAAATGGGCCTGCAAGTCCGACGCGAAGTGCTCGGTGCCGACATGGTGGATCAATCAGAACAGCGCACACGCTGCGACCCGTTTATATCCATGTTCTTCGATGTGACCCACGAATATTGCTTCGCGCAGATATGGGGACGAGAAGCGCTGGAACGTCGCCTGCGCAGCATGCTGTCTTTGGGCGTCGCCGCCGTTCTGGGCCAGACTGGCGCCATATCACGCCATGTGCGCAGTGCGGTGGAAGCCGGCCTGAGCCAACGACAGATCGGCGAAATTTTCCTGCAGGCCTATGTGTACGGCGGCGTCTACAGTGCACTGAACGGCTTTCTGGTGGCCAAGGAAACCTTCGCAACCATGGAGGCAGAAGGCATCAGTGTGCCCGACGGTTTCGACGCAGACGAAGCTGATGTACCGCCTCTATAAGACGGTACTTCAGCCTAATGCGGAGTCTCAGACCCGCGCAGCAAGCTTGGCTGCCAAGCCGACATAACTGCGAGGCGTCATGGCAAGCAGCCTGGCCTTCGGCTCATCGGGCAGGTCCAACCCGAGGATGAACTCGCGGAGCGCTTCCTCGGTAATCCCCTTTCCGCGAGTCAATGCTTTGAGCTGCTCATAAGGTTGCGGCAAACCATAACGCCGCATCACCGTTTGCACGGGCTCTGCCAGGACTTCCCAGCAGCTATCGATATCTGCATCGATAGCCTCTTGATTCAGTTCAAGCTTACCCAGGCCACGCAGGCAAGAATCGTAAGACACCACGCAGTAGCCGAAGGCCACCCCCAGATTACGCAATACCGTAGAGTCGGTCAGATCGCGCTGGAAGCGTGAAATCGGCAGCTTTTCCGACAGATGGCGCAAGACGGCATTGGCGAGCCCCAGATTGCCTTCCGAGTTTTCGAAATCAATGGGATTGACCTTGTGCGGCATGGTGGATGAACCCACCTCACCTTCTTTCAGGCGTTGCTTGAAATAGCCCAAAGAAATATAGCCCCAGATATCGCGGTTCAGATCCAGCAAAATGGTGTTGGCACGCGCCACGGCGTCAAATAGCTGAGCCATCCAGTCGTGTGGCTCGATCTGTATGGTGTGCTCATTCTGCTCAAGGCCCAAGCGCTGCAACACCCCTTTGCTGAATTCAGGCCAATCAATCTCGGGATAAGCGCTGAGATGAGCGTTGTAGTTGCCGGTCGCGCCATTAAGTTTAGCCAGAGGCTGCACGGCGGCAATGGCCTCAATGGCACGTTGGAGTCGGGCGGCGAAATTGGCGAATTCTTTACCCAGGGTAGTGGGGCTTGCCGGCTGCCCATGGGTGCGCGACAGCATGGGCTGATGGGCAAATTGCAGGGAAAAGTCTTTGAGCACCGCCAGAATCTGTTTAAGAGGCGGAAGAACGGCCTGCTCACGCGCTCGGCTTAGCATCAGGGCATGAGACGTATTATTGATGTCCTCGGAGGTACAGGCAAAGTGAATGAACTCGGCTGCACTGGAAAGCTCGGCATCATCCTCGACCTGCTCTTTCAGCCAATACTCCACCGCTTTAACGTCATGGTTAGTCGTACGCTCGATTTCCTTGATGCGGGCCGCATCAGTTTCCGAAAACTCGCTCACCACGTTCTGCAGCCGCTTCCTGGCCTGATCAGAAAACGCCGGCAGCTCGGGGAGACCGGCATCAGCCAGCCCTAGCAGCCACGCTACCTCAACCTCTACACGGTGCGCCATGAAAGCGGCTTCGGATAAAGTGCCGCGCAGCACATGGGTTCTGCCGCTATAACGCCCATCAAGCGGGGAAAGCGCATTCAAAGAAGTAAGCTGGGAGGAAACTTGCATGACAGGAGGATAAAAATAATAGTGACCACGATCGGGCCTTAACAGGCGGATTCTACCATCCCACTGTCACGCACGATGGCACACAGAACAAGCTGGAAGCCATAGTTTCACCGCCGCTAAGTTGTTGGCATATCATAGATTTACTAAATGCACCGTTGTAAGAACACGTCAGTTGGCCATGCCCCACCTGCTATACTCTGCCCGCCCCAACCCTAGAACGTTG
>JAJUGV010000130.1 GCA_029265795.1 Alcaligenaceae bacterium | reverse complement strand
TTATTTCAAACTATTGTTCTACATACGAATTCCGAATAGAATGGCGCGAACGAGTTGGACTCATACGCCCTGCAGGCGACACGGGTTTGCCACACAGGTAGCTGCAACACCCATACGCCTATGCCCATTCGGAGATCGGTTTGGTCAACAAAATTGCGGCCTCAGTCGCCCAGGCGCTGGAAGGCATCCAAGACGGCGCCACCATATTGATCGGCGGCTTTGGCACGGCCGGCATTCCCATGGAACTCATCGAGGGCCTATGTGAACTCCCGGTAAAAGGGCTTACCCTGGTCAATAACAATGCCGGCAATGGCGACACGGGCGTCGCCGCCCTGCTAAAAACCGGCAAAGTAAGAAAAATTGTGTGCAGTTTCCCGCGGCAGACCGATTCCTACGTGTTCGATGAACTCTACCGGGCTGGGAAAATCGAGCTTGAGCTGGTTCCTCAAGGTACGCTTGCAGAGCGTATACGCGCTGCAGGCGCCGGTATCGGCGGCTTCTTCTGCCCCACCGGGTACGGAACCGAGCTAGCAGGCAACCGCGAAACGCGTGAGATCAACGGGCGGCACTATGTCTTCGAGGAACCCCTGCATGGGGATGTCGCGCTGATCAAGGCCGAACGCGGCGACCGCTGGGGTAATCTGGTGTATCGCAAGGCGGCCCGTAACTTTGGGCCGGTGATGGCGAGCGCCGCCAAACTCACTATTGCGTCCGTACACGAAATCGTGGAACTCGGTGATATCGACCCGGAAACGGTTGTCACGCCCGGCATTTATGTAGACCGCATCGTGCAGGTCGAAAGGCGGGCAACAGTAGCCGGCGGTTTTTAATCCACCGCGCCCAGCATTGCGACGACGCTTCACGGACAGACAAGGACACCCCATGGCCAAGTATCAAGCAAGATCCAAAGAGGAGATCGCGCGGCGAATCGCGCTGGACATCCCCAATGGTTCCTACGTAAACCTCGGCATCGGCATGCCGACCCTGGTGGCCAATTTTCTGCCACCGGGCCGTGAAATTATTCTTCATAGCGAAAACGGCATCCTGGGCATGGGGGAAGCACCGCCCAAGGACCAAGAAGACTACGACTTGATTAATGCCGGCAAGCAGCCCGTCACTCTACTGCCCGGTGGAGCTTTTTTCCATCATGCCGACAGTTTCGCCATGATGCGCGGCGGCCATCTTGATTTCTGCGTGCTCGGCGCGTTTCAAGTCTCCGCCACAGGCGATCTGGCCAACTGGAGCACAGGCGAACCCGACGCGATTCCCGCCGTCGGTGGCGCCATGGATCTCGCAATCGGTGCCAAACAGACCTGGGTGATGACCAGCCTGCTCACCCGCGACGGCACTAGCAAGCTGGTAGAGAAATGCACGTATCCACTTACCGGCGTCGGCTGCGTGTCGCGCGTCTACACTGACCTTGCCACCCTGGCCTGCACGCCTGACGGGCTGCGACTCATTGATTTGGTCGACGGCCTGCAGAAACCGGAGCTTGAACGCTTGTGCGGGCTGCCCATCGCCGATCCGGCCTAACGCTTTACAGGCCCGACCCTGTTCAGATTATCGACACATAAACCAGAGGAAATCCCCACATGAGTAAGCAAGCATTCATTTGCGACGGCATCCGCACACCGTTCGGTCGCTACGGCGGCGCGCTGTCAAGCGTGCGTCCCGACGACCTCGGCGCCATCGTTATCCGTGCCCTGATGGAACGTAACGCCAATGTCGACTGGAAGTCGGTCGACGACGTCCTTTTCGGCTGCGCGAATCAGGCGGGCGAAGACAACCGCAACGTAGCACGCATGTCTGCCCTGCTGGCCGGCTTGCCTCTGGAAGTCCCGGGCGCCACCATCAACCGTCTGTGCGGATCGGGTCTGGACGCGATCGGCACGGCCGCTCGCGCCATCCGTGCAGGCGAAGCCGGGCTGATGATTGCAGGCGGCACCGAAAGCATGAGCCGCGCTCCGTTTGTGATGCCCAAGGCGGAAACCGCGTTCTCCCGCGCGAACGCGGTCTACGACACCACCATCGGCTGGCGCTTCGTTAATAAGCTGATGAAAGAACAGTTCGGCATCGACTCCATGCCCGAAACGGCCGAGAATGTGGCGCAGGATTTTGGTATTGAGCGTGAAGCGCAAGACCGCATGGCGCTCGCGAGCCAGACTAAAGCTGCGGCCGCTCAAGCTGCGGGCATCCTGGCCGAAGAGATCGTTCCAGTAACCATCCCCCAGCGCAAGGGTGACCCGATTGTGGTGAAGGACGACGAACACCCGCGCAACACCTCGCTGGAAGCACTGGCCAAGCTGCGCGGTGTGGTGCGCCCCGACGGTACGGTTACCGCTGGGAACGCCAGTGGCGTGAACGACGGCGCCTGCGCCCTGGTGCTGGCCGACGAAGCCACCGCCGCTAAGCACGGTCTGACCCCCCGGGCACGCGTGGTCGGCATGGCAACCGCCGGAGTGGCTCCCCGCATCATGGGGATCGGCCCCGCCCCTGCCACGCAGAAGCTGTTGGCCCAAACCGGCATCTCGCTCGCTCAAATTGACGTCATCGAGCTGAACGAGGCCTTCGCCGCACAAGGCCTGGCCGTATTGCGCCAGCTGGGCCTTCAGGACGATGACCCACGCGTCAACCCGAACGGTGGCGCCATTGCTCTGGGCCACCCGCTGGGTGCCAGCGGTGCACGCCTGGCTATTACTGCCGTTAACCAGCTGCATCGTAGCGGTGGTCGCTACGCCCTTTGCACCATGTGCATCGGCGTCGGTCAGGGTATCGCCGTTCTGCTCGAAAGGGTCTAAGCCTACGCGCATGACGAAAACTCCCTCCCCCTCGCAAGTCAGGGTACCGGGCGACGGCTACGTGCAGTCTTTCGCACGTGGCCTGGCAGTCATACGCAGCTTCAGTGCCGAGGCTCCATCTCAGACCATGACTGAAGTCGCCCAACGCACGGGGCTTACCCGTGCGGGCGCACGCCGTATCCTGCACACACTGCACGCGCTGGGGTATGTGGAAATCGACGGCAGGCAGTTTCGCCTGACTGCCAAGGTGCTGGATCTCGGCTTCGCTTATCTGAGCTCACTTCCGCTCTGGAGCCTAGCCGAGCCCTATATGGAATCCCTGGTGCGCGACGTTCGCGAGTCCAGCTCCATCGCCGTTCTGGACGATCGCGAAATCGTCTATGTGCTGCGCGTGCCCACAGAACGCATCATGTCCATCAACTTGGGGCTGGGCAGCCGTCTGCCGGCTTATTGTTCATCGATGGGTCGCGTGCTGCTGGCAGACCTTACAGACCAAGAGCTTGAAGGCGTCTTGGCCGACACCGAACTTGTTGCCCGCACTTCACACACCATCACCGACCCGGCCCGACTTCGCTCCGAGATTCTTCGCGTACGCGAGCAAGGTTGGGCGCTGGTCGATCAGGAATTGGAGCTCGGCTTGGTGTCGCTTGCCGCCCCGATCCGCGGGCGCAACGGTAAAGCCATGGCGGCCATCAACATCGGCATGCACACGAGCCGCATGAGCGCATCAGACATTCAGCAGGAAATCCTGCCCAAGCTGCTTGCCACCGCGCGGCAAATCTCTGAGCGCGTCGGGCATTCCGGCGCCTACTGAGGCTGTTTGACCAACGGTGGGGATGCAACCCACCTCGCGAACCAGTTTCCCTAGCTGCTGCAAGTGCGTCACAATAGGTGTTCCCCAGACACCTACAAGAAACAACCCATGCAGCACTTTCTTTTCCGTTCCTGTCTTTCCCCTCTGTTTTGCGCACTGACCACCGCCACCCTGGCCATGACCGCCATGGGCCCGGCTAAAGCTGAAAAGCCCCAACTGGATGTGCCCTATATCAAGACCCCGCTGAGCGTCGTAGAGCGTATGCTCGAACTGGGACAGGTAGGGCCCGACGATTATTTGATCGATTTGGGATCGGGTGACGGCCGTATCCCGATTGCCGCCGCCGTTAAGCACGGTACGCGTAGTCTGGGCGTCGATTTGGACCCCGCCCGCACCGAAGAGGCGACTGAAGCCGCCAAGCAGGGCAACGTCACCGACCTTGCTCAATTCCGTACCCAGAATCTGTTCGACACAGACCTAAGCAAGGCGACCGTCATTACGATGTACCTGTTTCCGGAAATCAATCTGCAACTTCGGCCGGAATTGCTGAAACTCAAGCCGGGCACTCGCATCGTCTCGCATGCTTTCCATATGGACGAATGGACCCCGCAACGTCACGAAGTCGTGGAAGACCGCGACATCTTCCTATGGACGGTCCCCGCTCAGGTAGAAGGCCTGTGGAGGGTCAAGGCTCCGGGCTATCGGGACTTCGTATTGCGGATCTGGCAACAATTCGACCGCATCCAGGCCACCGCCATCACGGTGGACGAACACTCTATACCCGCTATTGAGGCCGATGTGACGGGTGCAGAAATTAGCTTCACCTTAAATACACTGGAGGGGCAACACACCTTTACCGGTACGGTAAACGGCAAGAGTATGAGCGGCGACGGCAGCGCGGGTGAATGGACCGCTCAAAAAATGTAGAGTGAAACGGCGGACGATTCAAGGAACCATAGAATATGAAGATCGCCATCATCGGAGCCGGCGTCATCGGCAGCGCCACTGCCTGGGAGCTGCTGCGGCAAGGCAAGCGGGTCATTCTGCTGGAAGGTCGGGAAGGCCCCGGCCTGCTTACCAGCTATGCCAACGGGGGCCAGCTTAGCTACGACTATGTCGCCCCGCTCGCCGACCCCGGGGTGTTTCAGGATCTGCCCAAATGGTTACTCAACCCCGGTTCGCCGTTACGGTTCCGGCCACAGTTCAGCCCACGGCAATGGTGCTGGCTGATGGCGTTTCTGCGCGCCAGTAATGCCGCCACAGCCAAAGCGTCGACCGCCGCCCTACTGCAGCTTTCGTACTTGAGCCGCGATACTCTGCATCAATGGATGAGCCAGGACCCCATCGATTTTCACTACAAGGCCAATGGCAAGCTGATCGCTTACCGCAGCCCCCACCTGCTGGAAAAAGCCCGCAAACAGGTGGAGTACCAAGCACGTCACGGTTCGCAACAGCGTATTTTGAACCGAGAACAGTCCATCGAAATCGAACCTGCTCTTGCCAATCTCGGGCCCGCGTTAGCCGGATGCGTACACACGCCCACTGAAGAGGTGGGCGACTGTTATCTGTTCACGCGGGGCCTATATGAACGGGTGCAGGCGCATCCCCTGGCCACAGCACGATGCAATGCGCGCGTGGTGCGCTTGAATACCCGCCAAGGCCGGGTGGTCAGTGCCCAGCTGGCCACGGGTGAGGCCATCGAAGCCGACCAATTTGTATTGGCCAACGGGCTTCAGGGTTATGACCTGCTCAAGCAGCAAGGCGAAAGCATTCAGCTTTACGGGCTGAAAGGCTATAGCCTGAGCATTCCTCTGGCTGCAGCAACCGACCCAAATGGTGCTGAACCCGCCACATCGGATTTATCTGTGCCTGCTGCGCCCTCAATCAGTGTCACCGATTACGAACGGCGCACTGTCTATGCGCGCCTGGGCAACATACTGCGCATCGCGGCCATGGTGGATATCGGTGACGCCACCAACGCGATACGCCCCGAGCGTATCCGACACCTCAAGAACGAAGTCCGCAACGCCTTCCCTGCCCTTGACGTGGATAGCGCCCAAGAGTGGGCGGGGGAGCGGCCTGCCACCCCGGAAGGCCGCCCTGTCATAAGCCGCAGCCGCAAACTGGACAACCTGTGGCTCAATTTAGGCCACGGGGCGCTGGGCTTTACCCTGGCCTGCGGCAGTGCCGTGCTGCTGCACGCCCTGATGAGCGGCGGGGACACCCCTGTGGATGCAACGCCCTTCCGCGTACGCTGAAGCCGACTCCTAGAAGTGCCCCGTATCGCCCGCCTGCCTTAAGGGGCGACCAAATCGGCGCCTTGCCCGCTGTCGCGCAGAGCCTGCGCCACAAAGCCGGACGCCTTCTGCGCCTCTAGATAGGCCTGCACCCACGGCAACGCCTGTGCCTTTGCTCCCGGCACCACCATCGCCTGCCGAATGGCGGTGAAGTGCCCCGGCAATACTTTGAGGCCGGCGTGCATACGTGCCGCCGCCTCCAGCGGTTGGCGAACGCCCGCTGCCGCATCCAGCCCTTGTTCCAGAAAAAGATCCACAGCTTCTGCCGAAGTCGGTGCACGCAGCAGCTCGGCGTGCTGCAGGCTGCGGCTCAGGTACAGATCGTAGGCAGCCCCTTTGCCGACCGCGATACGCACCCCCGCCGCATCCAGTTGGCCGATCTCATGGTAGGGGCCGTCTTCACGCACCAGGTACGTGCCTTCAATTAGCACGTAGGGTGTAGTGAAGGAGACTTCTTCCGCGCGCTTGGGGTCGATCGCCAGGAAACCGATATCCCAGGCATCTTGAGCTGCCGCGTCCACCACTGCGCCGGCGGCCTCGAACGGCACGACCTCAAGCTCGACCCCCATGCGTCGAGCGAGATCGCTCGCCAAAGCGACCGAAACGCCCTGAGCCTCGCCATTGGGCCCGCGTTGGGCAAGCACAGGATTGCCATAATTGATGGCCGCTCGTAGCTTGCCGGCGACCGATAGCTGCGTACGCAGTTGATTGAAGTCGATATTCATTCAGAAGTCTCCTGGATGGGCACTTAAAGCAGATCGCGACGCAGATCGGCCGCCGGGCGGGGCGACAACAACCCCGGAGCCACGTCGAATACCGTACGGGCGCCCGATTCACCGGCCTGCTTGAGGCGGTGGGCTGCACGAGCGTAGGCCACCAGCACGCTGGATGTGAAGCCAGGATTGCTGTTGAGCGTGAGCGAATACTCAATCACCTGGTTATCACCTGCCCCACTCTCGCCACTGCGAATCACAAAGCCGCCATGGGGCATCGCGGAATGCTCGCTACGCAGGGTCTCTTCCGAAATAAACGTGACCGTAGTGTCATAGTCGGCAAAATAGTCGGGCATAGTCACGATATCGTGACGCACCTTATCAGCATCCGCGCCCTCTTCCAGCACGACGAAACACTCACGCTTATGCTTTTGCCGTGTAGTCAGCTGCGGCCTTACCCCGCTGCGGACCTGCTCGATCGCTTCCGCCGACGGCACCGTGTATTGCACGGCAGCGCGCACGCCCGGCACCCTGCGTACGGCATCCGAATGGCCTTGGCTCAAGCCCTTACCCCAGAAGGTGTAGGTGTCTCCCTGGGGGAGAATGGCTTCCCCAAACAGGCGGTTAAGCGAAAACAAACCCGGATCCCATCCTACAGAGATCAACGCGATATTGCCGCCGGCGCGCGCCGCCGCATCGACGGCATCGAAGTATTCAGGAATGCGCGCATGGGTGTCGTAGCTGTCGACGGTAGTGAACGCGGCCGCAAGTGCAGGCCCTTGCTCCGGTAAATCATTCTTAGACCCGCCACACAGAATCAGTACATCGATATCTTGCTTGTACCGTGCAATGTCATCCAGGCGCCGCACCGGTACCGCAGCGCCCAACGTCTGTACGTTTTCGGGGTCACGGCGGGTATATACGCCTGTCAGGGTCATATCGGGGTGCTGCGCGATGGCGACTTCAGCGCCGCGGCCCAGGTTGCCATAGCCGGCAATGGCAATTCGTATTTTTTCTGTCATGGGGTCGGAATTATTGCTAGAGGTTGACGACCACTGAAGTTTAATGGATCACCGGCAACAAGCGGCTTTTGCCACGGGTTCGATGCTAAACTCGCCGTGTCCGACACGGACGCAGCGACGCGGGCTGGGCTCGTGCCACCCGCCGTATTCTCAGAAAAAAAAGGGGGGACACCGATGCTTTACGTGATTCAAATCCTT
>JAJUGV010000128.1 GCA_029265795.1 Alcaligenaceae bacterium | reverse complement strand
GGATGCTGGGAGTCTGAGGGGCACTTTGCCATGGGATACGGCGGCCGGGGCGTGGCGCTGACTCATTTGCTTGGGCGCACGCTGGCTGAGATGGTGACTGGAAGCAAGCCAGATGTTGGACCGATGGCAGCGCCGCTGGACGTGATACCGATGCACGGCCTTCGCCTACCCGTGCTGAATCTTATCGCTTCCTACTACCGGCTTCGGGACGCAATGAGTGTCTGATCCGACCTTCGCTACCCAGGGGCCGCGCAGGCAAGACGTGGCAACGCTGGGCCTGATAGCAGGATACCTGTTCATTGTGATCGTATCCTGGGGGTCCAACTACCCCCTGATGAAACTGGCGTTGCGCGATATGCCGCCGCTCACGTTCTCGGCTGTCAGATTGTTTGGCGGTTCAGTGGTGGTGGCAGTATTGCTGTGGTCCATCGGTGCCGCGCGACTCTTGCCCCCTCGTGAAGAACGCGCGGGCCTGGGAGGCGTCAGCATTCTGCAGTATGTCAGCGTCCTGGGCCTCGCGAGCGTTTCTCTACAATACCTGCCCGCCGGTCGAACGGTGGCCATGATCTACAGCATGCCGCTCTGGGCCGCTGTTTTCGATGCGCTCATCCTGAAGAACCGACTCAGCATGGTGCAGTGTTTGGGCATATTGACCAGTCTCGGGGGCATGATGTTGTTCTTGAACCCGGCGGTCATCGACTGGAGCGATACCGGTGCGGTGATGGGGCTGGCGATGACCGCCTTGGCGGCCGCCTGCTGGGGCCTGGGCGCGGTGCTGTACCGGACCCGGCAATGGACGGCCTCTCTGCTCAGTCAGACCCTGTGGCAGCTTCTCGTTGCTGGCGCTGTGCTGGTTATTGCGGCAATATGGCTCGAATATCCGATGACCACGCGCATCACACCGGCGCTGACGCTCATCCTGCTGTGGAACTGGCTGGTACCCACGGCGCTTGCCGTATGGGCCTGGACCAAAGTTCTGAGCTATTTGCCCGGCTCAATAGCGGGGCAATTTCTCATGTCGACGCCGTTTGTGGGCATCGCGCTCAGCGCGTGGATTTTCGATGAGAACCTGCCGGTGGTATTCGCATTGAGCGCAACACTGATTACGCTTGGCGGCATGCTTGCGTTGGTCAAGCGCGGCCCTGCCAAGCCTTCTGAAAACGCATTCGAAGGGAAAAAAGATGACGCCTGACCATGAGGGAGACAAGCGATACAGTTCGCCTCTGTTCAACAACTCTCTGATGAAAGGTATCGAAGTCCTGACCGCCTTCGGGCCACAGAATCCGGACATGAACTTGCCGGAAATTGCCGCTGCCACCGGCTTGAGCCGCAGTGCAGCCCAACGCTTTGCCCATACCCTGGAAACGCTGGGGTATTTGCGCAAGGATCCCCGCAGCAAACGCTATTCACTGACACCAAAGACCGTTGAAATAGGGTACCGCTACCTGTTGGTCAACCCTCTGATCGATCGCGCCAACCCATTCCTTCTGGAGTTGAACCGAACGAGCGGCGAGACAGTGAATTTGTCAGAGCCCGATGGCACCGATATGGTGTATATCGCCCGCTTCGCAACCAACCTTCACGCGTCGGTGCATATGCCCGTGGGCCGGCGTCTGCCCATGTACTGTACGGCCTCCGGCCGCGCTTATCTTTCGCTATTGGCGCCGAAATATGTTCGTACTCTGCTGGAGTCTGCTCCCAGAGTCCGCGTGACGCCGACGACCATTACCGACATCGAGGCATTGATGGATGCCATCGCTATGGCGCGGGAAAATGGCTACGCACATTCCGATGCCGAATATTATCGAGGTGATCTGAACATTGCCGTTCCGATCACCGACGCGCACGGCAGCCCGATTGCCGCCGTAAATATATCGGCGCCTACAGCACGCTGGACGATGGAGCGCTTGCGCGAGGAGCTGGTGCCGCTACTGCTCTCGACCGGCCGGCAGATTTCTTCGGAGCAGCCGCCGCTTGCGGACGCGGAACCGTTCCGCAAGGGCTATGGGATCATGCCGGCGTATCCGTGAGGGGTTATGCGAGGGGCGAGGCTTCAAAAACGGCCCGGGTACACCTGCGTTGCATTGCGAGTGATGAGGGTATGTTCAAGGGCACTGCCGGCGGTCGTGGCCACAGGTGCCCGAAGAAGAACCGTGCGCGCGCATCTCTCAGGCACCTCTACCAGTCCACGGATTACGAGAAAGTAATCAAAGTACAATGACGCTCTTGGGCGTTAGCCTCTTTCAGAGCGCACCATGGCCGCAAAAGATTGGCTGGAATTCTCGCTGGAACTCGCAAACGAAAGCGGCCCCATGCTTTCCGCGGCCATGGCGCCTGGTAGGGGCCGGAACGCCAGATCAAGGCTGGCCACAGCTTCGTCACTTCGCTCCTGAATGGGGAGACCGGCCTCTCAATCGGAAAAGCGGCCCCAGAAGTGTGGCGGCCGGAGACCCCGCGCGCCATCGGGACATGTTGCGGCTGATTGACAAATGTTCGGCGGCCGACCTAAAAAGCTAGTGACCAGATCCCACGAATATGGACAAATTCAAAAGATATCTCGGATTGCTTTTCTGCATTCTTTTATTCGGACTTTTAATCCCGATCAGCAATCCCGGCATCGCCCGTGGCCCACATAACGCGAAACCCACTCAAATCACTGCAGTCGACTATACCGTCGCCAACATCTTGGTCGTGAATTTCAGTTCGAAAAACTCCGACTGGAAGCTCTGGCAATACGCAACCAGTTACCTGAATGGTTGCCCCAAAAACTCGTTTTCAAGCAAATACTCGGTACTGCACCCGTGCTCGGATATCGGGGCGATGGTGATTTTTCATTACCCCACACGATACTGGGGAAAATTTGAGAGCCTTGCCGAAATCGACCCTTCGATCGTACAAAAGCACCAGGCGGCGTTCGACTTGTTGAATAATGGCAAGACGTTGGACGAAGTAACCGAGTCGCCCGAATTCAAGGAACTGAACTTTGCGGTGGGAATGGCACTGCTCCAGTATCTTTCCTCGATCGAAAACAAACTCGCGCTGAGCGCCTACCTTGTCAATCTGGGTGTTCTGGTGCTTATTGTTTTCTCATTTTTTGCGCGAAGGGTCATAGGTTCGTTGATCTGGTGGCCCTTTTCTCTGACAGGGAAAGCCCTCAAGAGAGGAGCCAGACTGGCGACAAAGATACACAAAAAGATATAGCTTTCGAGACAGCCCCCTCGCGCCCTGTCACCGAATAAATCCGGAGCCCACGGTCAAGACCTAAACCTCAAGGACTCGAAGCCCTGTCCCTATCAAAGACGCGTCCGTACTCACTGATATTTCCAACTTCTTCAGCGTACATGTATGCAGCGGCGACCCACTCGGACGTCAATCGGTCCAGTTCCGGCCAGTAAGGTTTGGTTCCCTCTCGCCATATTTCTGCTTGAATGACAGGGCCATACGCATCCGAACGGCATCCAACAGCCTTCACCGGTTTTCCTCGGCTCGATTCTTCAAATGCCTTCGCTTCCGCCAAATGGCATTGAATAACCGCCGTAGGCATGTCCACTCGTCCAGCCAATAGCACGAGTCTGTGTAGTGCGATCGACCAGACGAAAGCGCGCTGTTGCTCCGACAGCGGTCCCGATTCGAGTTTCTTCACGGCGAGTGCGTTAATCTTCGCCGCTGCTGTGAGAACGGCGAGGTCCGTCCTCGGGAGACCACTGATCTTCCGCTCAGCTTCCTGCATACGCTTCGACAAATGAACGGCCGTATCCGTTCGAACGTCGAGCTCACGTTCTCGTCTGGCGTCTTTCGTGGTGTCCCGCTCGTGCCTACCCTGGACCGGATTATCGGCGGGAGAGAGTCTCTGGACCGTCTCGGTTCCTGCATACTTGCCGGACACAGTGGTGAGCTCAACGATTCTCTTCTGATAGAGATTCTGCAGACAGGCCACGTGATCACACTGGTTTCTTTCCTTCAACCACGCTCTCTGCTGATTCCGGAGCTCAACTCGATCACTTACCGCCTCGCGGGCTTGGCGATAGAGCTTGGCCAGCTTGACGTCCAATGCCGAGAGCTCCGGAACGCCGCAAATCAGAATCTCCGCTTTGTTCTCGGCCCTGGAACAATCGAAGCTGGCGGCATGGCTGTCCAAACCAGAAAAAAGCGTGAAGGCTGACGCTGCATAAAGCGCAGCCGAAAACAGGTACCTCATGGCGAGCAAAATCTACCTGACACAAACCCCTCAAACGTCAATATTCCCCGCCTGCAACGCATGCGCTTCAATAAACGCGCGGCGCGGCTCGACGTTGTCGCCCATCAGCGTGGTGAAGATCTCGTCGGCGGCGATGGCGTCCTCGATCTGCACGCGCAGGAGGCGGCGCACTTCCGGGTTCATGGTGGTTTCCCATAGCTGCTCGGGGTTCATCTCGCCCAGACCCTTGTAGCGCTGTTTGTTGACGTTGCGCTCCGCTTCCGCCATTAGCCACTGCATGACCTCGCGGAAGTCGCTGACGAATTTTTCCTTGCGACGATCGCCTTCCCCGCGCATGACCTTGGCGCCCTTGCCCAGCAAACCGGTGAAGGTGGCGCCTGCCTTGGCCAGCACGGCGTAGTCGGCACCCCGCACAAAGGCACGGTCGAACACGCTGACGCGAATATTGCCGTGGTGCAGGCGCTGCAGCACCAGGCGCCATGAGTCGCCGGTTTCATTGGCTTCCACGATCACCTTCACGGCCAGCGGGTTGGCCGGGTCTCTGACCGCTTCTTCCAGGGCCTTGGCCGAGGCTTCGGCGGCTTCGGCGGTATCCAGGTTCAGGGTGACGCCTTCGGCAATGGCAGAAAGCGCGTCTTCATCGATGTAACGCGACAGGCGGCGGATGATGTTGTCAGCCAGCACGTACTGGCGAGCCAGTTCCGCCAGCGATTCACCTTCCAGCGGGGTGGCGCCTTCGGAGGTCACCAGCGCAGCTTCACGCAGCGCCAGCTGCAGCATGAACTGGGCTTCCTCGGCGTCGTCCTTCAGGTAGCGTTCTTCACGCCCCACCCGCACCTTGTACAGCGGCGGCTGGGCAATGTAGACGTGACCGCGCTCGATGAGCTCGGGCATCTGGCGATAGAACAGGGTGAGCAGCAGCGTGCGGATATGCGCACCGTCGACGTCCGCGTCAGTCATGATGATGATGCGGTGGTAGCGCAGCTTGTCGATGTTGAAATCGGGGCCGATGCTGGTGCCCAGCGCGGTGATCAGGGTGGTGATCTGCTCGCTGGCGATCAGGCGGTCGAAGCGCGCCTTCTCCACGTTCAGCACCTTGCCGCGCAGCGGCAGAATGGCCTGGAACTTGCGGTCGCGGCCCTGCTTGGCGGAGCCACCGGCCGAGTCCCCTTCCACAATGTAGAGCTCGGAAAGGGCCGGGTCTTTTTCCTGGCAGTCGGCCAACTTTCCGGGCAGGCCGGCGCCTTCCAGCACGCTCTTGCGACGGGTCATCTCGCGTGCACGGCGGGCGGCGTCGCGAGCCCGGGCGGCTTCAATGATCTTGTTGCACAGGGCCTTGGCGTCGTTGGGGTTCTCGAGCAGCCAGGTCTCCAGGGTGCGGGCCACGGCTTCTTCCACCGCCGGGCGCACTTCGCTGGACACGAGCTTGTCCTTGGTCTGACTGCTGAATTTGGGCTCGGGCACCTTGACCGACAGCACGCACACCAGGCCTTCGCGCATGTCATCGCCGGAGGTGTCCACCTTGGCGCGCTTGGCCAGCTCGTTGTCGGCGATGTACTTGTTGATGACGCGCGTCATCGCCGCCCGCAGGCCGGTAAGGTGGGTGCCGCCATCGCGCTGCGGGATGTTGTTCGTGAAGCACAGCACGGTTTCGGTGTAGCCGTCATTCCACTGCATGGCGACGTCCACGCCAATGGTCGTGTCGCCCACCGTGGATTCGGTGGACACCGAGAAGATGTTGTTGTGCAGAACCGTCTTGCTGCGGTTGATGTACTGCACGAAACCCTGCACGCCGCCCAGGAAGGCAAAGTCTTCTTCCTTGCCCTGACGCTCGTCGACCAGGCGAACTTTCACACCGTTGTTCAGGAAGGACAGTTCGCGCAGGCGCTTGGCCAGGATGTCGTAATGGAAATCGATGTTCTCGAAGATTTCCGCATCCGCCAGGAAGTGCACCGTCGTGCCGGTCTCATCGGTTTCACCCGTCACGGCCAGGGGCGCGACCCGTTCGCCACGGCGGAATTCCATCTCGTGCACCTTGCCGGCACGCTTGATGGTCAGGCGCAACCATTCCGAAAGCGCGTTCACGCAGGACACGCCCACGCCGTGCAGCCCCCCGGACACCTTGTAGGAGTTGTGGTCGAACTTGCCGCCGGCGTGCAGTTCGGTCATGACGATTTCCGCGGCACTGCGCTGGTGTTCGTCGTCCTTGTGGATGTCGGTGGGAATGCCGCGGCCGTTGTCGCTGACGGAAATGCTGTTGTCGGAGTGAATGGTCACGACGATGTCGTCGCAATACCCGGCCAGCGCTTCGTCGATGGCGTTGTCCACCACCTCGAAAACCATGTGATGCAGGCCCGTACCGTCCGATGTGTCGCCGATATACATGCCCGGGCGCTTGCGAACCGCCTCCAGGCCCTTGAGCATCTTGATGGATTCAGCACCGTATTCCGGCACAACAGGGTTTTGAGTTTGTTCAGACATAGTTTTCCGAGGTGAAGAAGCTCCGCCCGGACGGGCGAAGCTTGCACTGGGATTCGCGCTTAGATACGCATCGGCATGACGACATACTTGAACTGGTCGTCATCGGGCGTGGTGAGCAGGGCGGAAGCATTGACGTCGGGCTGCACGGACCAGCGCAGCGACTCTGTTTTGACGTTGGCCAGCACATCGAGCAGGTAGCTGACGTTGAAACCGACATCCAGCGGCTCGTGCCCGTAGTCGATGTCGATTTCTTCCACGGCCTCTTCCTGCTCGGTATTCGAGGACGAGATGCGCAGCAGGTTTTCCGACAGCTGGATGCGCACGCCCTTGAGCTTGTCGGTGGTCAGGATGGCGGCGCGTTGCAGGCTTCCCTGCAGGGCCTCGCGATTGACGAGGAAATGACGCGTGTAGTTGGTGGGGATGACGCGGGTGAAGTCGGGGAACTTGCCTTCCACGAGTTTGGAGATCAGTTCGACTTCGCCGAAGCGGAAACGAATCTGGGTGGAAGAAACGTCGATCTGCACGGGGTCTTCGGAATCGGCCAGCAGACGCTGCATTTCCAGCACGGTCTTGCGCGGCACGATGACGTCGTGACGCTGCTCAATGCCTTCGACCGCGGTGCCGCTGTGCGCCAGTCGGTGTCCGTCGGTGGCCACGGCCTTCACGGCGCCCGGTTCGAACACGAAAAGCAGCCCGTTCAGGTAGTACCGGATGTCTTGCTGGGCCATGGCGAAGTGCACCTGATTGAACAGATGCTTGAGCGCCTTCTGCGTCATGGAAAAGGAAACATCCCAGTGATCGGGGACAGCCAGCACGGGGTACTCGGCGGCGTCGAGGGTTTGCAGCGCAAAGCGACTCTTGCCCGACTGCACGGTCATGCGACCGCCCTGCACGCCCAGCTTCACATCGCCGGTGTCGGGCAGAGCACGAAGAATATCCAGCAACTTGCGGGCGGCCACCGTGGTGGAGGCGGCTTCCTCGCCCACCCCGAACTCGGCGTGCGTCGTGATCTGCACTTCGAGATCGGTCGTGATGAACGCCACGCCCTGGCCTTCCTTCCGCATCAGGATGTTCGCAAGTATCGGTAGCGTATTGCGGCGTTCTACGATCCCGGCCACAGTCATCAATGGCTTGAGCAAGGCGTCACGAGTCGCTTGTACGAGTTGCATGGTTATCCTTTTAGGGTTTGTTCCAGTACGT
>JAJUGV010000005.1 GCA_029265795.1 Alcaligenaceae bacterium | reverse complement strand
GAAGCGGCACGGGCGGCGCAGCAGGCGCGCCTGTCGGGCCACGTCAGTGTCGGGCTGGCGCCCACCACCGCATCCGTCATGGCTTTACCGCTGATACTCGCCATGCGAGAGCGCTATCCAGATGTCCGCTTCCACATAGTCGAAACGCTATCCGGACACCTGGCGGCCATGCTCAACGCCCGCCAGCTTGATCTGGCTATCGTTTTCAATGCTGAGGCTGGACGTCGCTGGATGGTAGAGCCACTGCTGGACGAGAAACTGTTTCTCATTGCCTCGCCGGATTTCACGCCTTTTCCAAAAAGCAAACAGGCTACGCTGAGTGAGTTGGGTGATATTCCCCTAGCCATGCCCACGGACATGCACGGGCTGCGGGCCTTGCTCGCCCAAGCGGGCCGGCAGTACAACATACACCCCAACATCAGCCTTGAGGTTGACTCACTGGCCATCGTCATGGATGCCGTTCACGCAGGCATCGTCGCGACCGTACAACCCGGTGCCGCCCTGGCCCGCTTGCGTCATAAACCTTTCAAAATGACGGAGTTCACCGATCCCGGCTTGAGCCGGAGCAACCTGCTTGTAAGTTTGCCGGACGAAGAACTGTCGCCGGCAGGGCTTGCCGCGCGCGGCGTCATACGGAAAGTCGCACTGGAGCAGGTGCGTCTGGGGAACTGGATGGGCGCGGTCGCCTCCCCTTAGCGTGCTTGGCTGAAGACGGCCCGTAGATGATCGACAAGGCAATGTACCGCCAGCGGAACGCTGGGTGAAAACGGCCGAACGGCGATGATATGGGTGCCGAAATAGCCCTGAACATTCCAGTCGGGCAACACTCTTTCCAGGCTGCCGGCCGCAGCACCACGTAAGCTGAAATCGGGTAGCAGCCCCAAACCCGCCCCTGCAAGCACGACATCGCGCAGTACTTCACTGTTGTTGGCAGTGAAGCGGGGCAATACATCGACATAAACCGGGTCTCCCTCATAGCCCACCCGCTGGAAAGCCAGACTGCGCGGACTGCCGGTGTACAACACGCAGTCGTGGGCCGACAGATCGGCGGGATGCAACGGGCGGCCCCGCTGTTGCAGATAGGCATCGCTGGCGACGAGTACGGATTCGCTACGTGCCAGCTCCCACACAACATAGTCGTCGGGGATGTGCCGGGCATGGCGGATGGCCAGATCAAAGCCCTCGTGCGAAAGGTTTACCAGTCGGTCGGTCAGCTCGAGCTCCAGCCGCACTTCCGGATATCGAAGCAGAAAATCGCCCAGGGACGGCGTAATGTGCTGACGCCCCAAGGCCACTGGCGCGGTGACGCGCAAAGTGCCGCGCGGAGCGCCCGTCAGGTCGTGCACGGCATGGTAGCTTGCCGTGATCCGTTCAAAAGCGGGAGTTACCTCGTCCACCAACTGCTGCCCTGCCTCGGTCAACGACACACGACGCGTCGAGCGCCTCACTAGCGGCACCCCAACCGTCTTCTCCAACGCGGCGATACGCATGCTGGCAGACGAGCGGGAGATACCCAGACGTTCGGCAGCCTGGACAAAACTCTGTGTCTCCGCCAGCACCGTCAACAAGTGCATATCTGAAAACGGCGTCGCTGTTCCTGTGCTCATTAAAGCCTCATTCGTCGAAATTTTTGAACACTGTATTAAAGCTCAGGACGTAGATGCAAACGGCAAGACCCAATAGACTTGAATTGACAGAATCTGCAATCGAAAACGGAGGAACACATGGGTAATCCTACAGAGAAGGTGGGCCAGGCACTCATAACACATTGGATTGGCGGTGAACCCGAAGCAGGCGGCTCGGGGCGCAGCAGCCCCGTGTACAACCCCGCTACGGGGCAAGTCAGCGGCCAAGTGGCCCTGGGAGGCAAAACCGAGGTGGATGCTGCAGTTCGAGCCGCCACGGCCGCCTTCCCTGCGTGGGCGGACACCCCGCCCATCCGTCGCGCACGCGTTATGTTCCGGTTCCTGCAACTGTTGAACGCGCATCGCGATGAACTGGCGCGCGCCATCACACAGGAACACGGTAAGGTGTTCACAGATGCGCAAGGCGAAGTGACTCGGGGCATCGAAATCGTGGAATTCGCCTGCGGTATCCCGCAGCTGCTCAAATCAGACTTCACCGATCAGGTATCCACAGGCATCGATAACTGGACGCTGCGCCAGCCGTTAGGTGTGGTGGCGGGTGTGACCCCATTCAACTTCCCAGCTATGGTGCCACTATGGATGTTCCCACTGGCCATCGCTGCCGGCAACTGCTTCATACTCAAGCCCAGCCCCATAGACCCTTCCGCCTCATTGTTGCTGGCCGACCTGCTCAAGCAAGCAGGCTTGCCTGACGGCGTGTTCAATGTGGTCCAGGGCGACAAGGAAGCGGTAGATGCCATTCTGGAACACCCTGGCATCAAAGCCGTATCCTTCGTCGGGTCCACCCCTATCGCCAATTACATTTACGAGACGGGTGCACGTCATGGTAAGCGCGTGCAGGCATTGGGAGGCGCTAAGAACCATATGGTGGTCATGCCGGACGCCGACCTCGATCAAGCCGCCGACGCTCTCATCGGGGCGGGCTACGGCTCTGCGGGCGAACGCTGCATGGCCATTTCCGTGGCGGTGCTTGTCGGAGACGTGGGCGATCGCCTGGTGCCGGTGTTGGCTGAACGGGCCAAAGCGCTGAAAATCCGAAACGGCATGGACCTCGAAGCCGAAATGGGCCCTATCGTGCACGCCGGCGCGCTTGAGCGCATTACGGGCTACATCGAGCAAGGGGTTAAGGAGGGCGCCAAGCTGGTGGTTGACGGGCGAGAGTTCGATCCGAGCAACACAGGTGAAGGCTGCGAAAACGGCTTCTGGTTGGGCGGTACGCTATTCGATCATGTCAGCCCCGACATGCGTATTTACAAGGAAGAAATCTTCGGGCCGGTACTGTCCTGCGTGCGCGTAGGCAATTTTGCCGAAGCCGTGGAATTGATCAACGCCCATCAGTACGCAAACGGGGTGAGCCTCTTCACTCGCGACGGCGGCATAGCGCGGGAGTTCGGCCGGCGTATCGAAGTCGGCATGGTTGGCGTGAACGTTCCCATCCCCGTGCCGATGGCCTGGCATGGCTTCGGTGGCTGGAAGGCCAGCCTGTTCGGCGACACCCATGCCTATGGTGAGGAAGGGGTGCGCTTCTACACACGGCAAAAGAGCATCATGCAGCGCTGGCCGGACAGCATTGCCAAGGGTGCGGAGTTCGCGATGCCCACTGCCAAATAAGTCCGTCGGCAACGCTTAATTCATAGAAAAAGACGTGCAGCATCGACATGCTGCACGTCTTTCTTTGCTTGAGAACAATCAGTCAGAACCCAGGTTGAGATTCAACGGCTGGCGTTTTTCGATATTCCATTTCAGCAGTGCTGCAGACCGATAGATGCCGTGGGCGAACTTGCCATACGGCATAGTGAGAAATAGCGCCATCACCGTACCCAGATGGACAGCCAGCAATACCCCCATCCAGGAAGTGTCACGCAACACCATCAGCACCAGCCCCGTGAGACTGATGAAGAACAGCAAGGCGATGAAACCGAGATCCATGGGTCTTTGCTGCATATCGCCATGTAACGGGTGGCGGCGCAGGTTCATCCAGAACAGGCCTGCCGGCCCGATCAGCAGCCCGATGCCGCCCAGTGTGCCGAGTACGACCGGCAGACTGGTGTACGCATACGGCGCCTGCCAGCCAAACACATAGTGATAAATTGTCGCAACGCTGGTCGCGGCAAAGCACAGCAAGAAGCCGTAGAACGTGAAATGATGGAAGCGGCGACGCCACAACGTGAAGGCATCGTCTTCGTTATTGCACCCCTTGCCATGGCCGCCGTCCAGGTACTTCAGCGTCAGTACATTAGCGGTGGCTTCCCCAATGGCTTGCGCGCTGCGCGGACCGGGGACGGACTGCCGCCAAAAGCGCACCACGCCCACAGCGAGCGCCAGCACCGCGAATAGAAAGACGCTGCCGAACATCAGCACCAGCAGGTTGTGCGGGAAGATGGCGTAGAAATCGCCGGCCAGCGGCTCATGCAGCAGTGAACCGGTACTGGCGAGTGCCATCACCAGGAACAGCGCAAGTGCAGCCGCCAGCGCCAGCGACACCACCAGCCCGTTACGCTTGTAGAGTGCGCCCAGCGGCCCCGGCCAGGCAAATTCCTGGTAGGTTTGCGCACGAACCTTGGCCATGGTCTGCGGCACGTTTACCTGGAAGTCGTGCGGTGGCGCATACTGACAGGCGTGCAGGCAATCTCCGCAGTTATGGCAAAGGTTGGCCATGTAGTTGATGTCCGCCTTGTTGAACTCCAGGCGGCGTGTCATTGCAGGAAACACCGCACAGAAGCCTTCGCAGTAGCGACAGGCGTTACATATCTGCAGAATGCGGGCGGCTTCGGCCTCGTCGGCCGTCAGCAGGGCGTGAGCCGAAGTATCCTGGCACATCCCACCTGGAGGAGCAGGCGGCACAGGCATACCCGAGTCATCGAGCACGCCGGGCGAGCCGTTCGAATTTGCTTCTTTTATCAATGCATCAAGCTGCATGCTGCTTTTCTCCATTCAGATGCTTGAACTCGCCGTGGGCCGCCGAGGCAGCGCGGTCGCCTGCAATTCGGCCAAAGACCGTGCCTATGGACATGCCGACTCCGGCGGTATAACCCTGCCCCAACACATTGCCGGCCATCATTTCGCCGGCCACAAACAGATTGCTGCTGGGCTTGCCGCCAAAGTGCACCACGGCATGCTCATTCACCTTCAAACCTAGGTAAGTGAAGGTGATGCCAGGGCGCAGGGGGTAGGCAAAGAAGGGGGCGGTATCGATCGGCCGAGCCCAGTGAGTCTTGTTGATCTCCAGCCCTTCAGTGTGGCAGTCGTCCAGCTGAGTGTGATCGAAACTTCCAGGTACACAGGCCTTGTTGAAGTCTGTGACGGTCTTCACAAAAGTGGGTACGTCCACCTGAATGCGCTGAGCCAGCTCCTCTAGCGTGTTGGCTGTGGTGCCTGGGAAGACCGGGGGCATGAAACGCCCTACCGATTTCGCATCGATGATAGACCACGCAAGCTGACCAGGTTGCATGGCGACCAGCCGACCCCAGATCGCATAACGCTTCGGCCAGAAGTCCTCGCCTTCGTCGTAAAAACGCTTGGCATCCCGGTTCACGACGACACCCAATGAGACACAGTCAATACGAGTACAAATGCCGCCATCGTATAGCGGGGCGCGAGCATCGATGGCGACGCAATGAGACTGCGAGGGGTCGCCAATAATGTCGGCGCCGGCATCCATCATGAAGCGCAGCAGCACGCCCTTGTTAAAGCGGGTGCCGCGAATCAGGAAGTTGTCTGCAGGCCACTCGCCGCGCTCATTCTGGCCCCAGGCCTCGCGCAACCATTGGCGGTTGGACTCGAAGCCCCCGGCCGCCAGGACACACGCCTTAGCTTCGATACGCTCGCCGTTGCGCAGCCGTGCAGCCACGAAACGGTCGCCGTCCAGCTCAAGCTCGTCAACCGGCGCCTCGTAGCGCACCTGTACGCCCAAGGCCTCGGCGCTGCGATAGTAAGCATTTACCAGCGCTTTGCCGCCCCCCATAAAGAAGGCATTGGTGCGCGCAACGTGCAACGCACCTGAGAGCGGATTCTGAAAGTTCACACCATGCTTGCGCATCCAACCGCGAAATGTCGCGGTCTCGCGTATTACCAGGCGCGCCAGCGCCTCGTTGGTGCGCCCACCTGTCACCTTGAGCAAATCCTGCCAGTATTCTTCTTCAGGATACGAATCCACCAGCACGTCTTGCGGCTCATCGTGCATACAGCGCACATTGCGCGTGTGCATGGAATTGCCGCCGCGCCACTCTTTAGGCGCGGCCTCTAGCAGCAGCACGCTCGCGCCGGCTTCGCGGGCAGTAAGAGCAGCGCATAAGGCAGCATTGCCGCCGCCAATGACTAATACATCGTATGTCGGAGCCTGGCTCACATTGGTCTCCACTAATAAATAAAGTACGCAGCGGATGCGTTCCGCCATTATATGTATACACTTGCATACAGACGTATTTTATTCCATGATACTGTGATAAAACAAGCGACTTCACGCTACACTTGCGAAAGAGAATGGATACACTGAGCATGGATGATCTCGACACAGGCCAACGGCGCGGCGTCTCCCGCAGCGACCAGGCTTACCGATACATTGTGGAGGGCATCCAGTCGGGGCGGCTCGTGCCTGGCACGCGCCTGCGTGAAACCGAACTGGCTGAACTGACAGGGTTAAGTCGCACGCCCATACGCGAAGCGCTGAGCCGGCTTCAGCTTGAAGGCCTGCTTACGATGGATGCCGCGCGGGGCCTTATCGTCACGGAGCTCGATCACTCCATGGCCAGCGAACTGTACGCAATGCGGGAAGTGCTTGAAGGCACTGCAGCGCGCCTTGCTGCGCGCCACGCTTCCGATGTCGAAATAGATTTCTTGCGTGAAATCAACGTTCGCGATGCGCAGCTGACCACTCCCGAAGCACTGGCGGCCAACAACCGACTCTTTCACGAAACCCTGTACCGCTGCGCACACAACCGCTATTTGGTTAAAACGCTCAATACCCTGCAAGAGTCCATGATGCTGCTGGGTCCCACGACTCTTGCCGCTCCGGGCCGCGCAGAGACCTCGCGTACCGAGCACGGTGCAATCGTCGAAGCACTCGCACGGCGCGACCCCGATGCCGCCGAAGCGGCCGCCAGAGCGCATATCATCGCCGCATACCGCATCCGTCTAGATCAATTGTTTGACACACATACGCAGCCCGAACACGCAAACGTGCCTCAGCCGCCTATGACTGACACTGACGGGTTATCCGTCGCTAACTGATCGAACCGCAGCATACCCTCGGGCATCGCGGTTCCACCAACCAGGAGTACCGACATGTCCATCCAGCACTTGTTTCAGCAAATTCTGCAGTCCGGTCAAGGCCTGGTGCAGGACGCCGGAAACTCACTCAAGAATAAGACTCCCTCTGGCTCAGCTGTCGGCGGATTTGGCGGAGGTGCCGTGGTTGGCGGCGCCCTGGGTCTGCTGCTCGGAAACAAGAAATTTCGCAAGGTTGGCGGCAAACTGGCCGGGTATGGCGGAGCTGCAGCGTTGGGTGCACTGGCACTGAAAACCTATCAAGATTGGCAAAACCGCCAGACAAGCCCACACCCCGGAGCCACCAGTGGGACCGCTCCGGCCCCGATGTCACCCTTACGCCTGACCGATGTAGAAACGCCAATGATGGAGCAGCACAGCCGCGCCATGCTGGCCGCCATGATTTCCGCTGCCAAGGCGGATGGCCACATCGGCCCTGACGAGCGCGCCTTAATAGAAGCCGAAATTCAGCGGTTGCCCAGCAGTGAGTCCGACCAACGCTGGCTGCACGCCGAGTTGGAAAAACCCACCGATCCCGCGGCTATAGCGTCGCTCGCACAGTCACCGGAGATGGCCGCCGAAATTTATCTGGCGAGCGTTTTGGTCACCGAGCAAGATAATTTCATGGAACGCGCCTATTTGGACGAATTGGCGCGAGCGCTACAGCTGGAGCCTTCTCTGAAGGCCGCACTGGAATCGCGGGCGAGCCAAGCCGCAGAAACCGCTTCATCCGGGCCGGTCGGCTAACGATCGCGCTAAAGGTCCGTTTGACACGGGAGAGGGGCAAGCGAGATAATTCGCCACAGCATTCTTTAATGCGAATTACTACTATTCCCAATTACCATGCCCATTTCTCCTTATACAGTCACCGCACTTACCCGGCGGCGGACCCTGCTTGGACTGTTGCCCGCCCTAGTCGTTGTTCTGTCCGGTGTGTACTCCACCCCCGTGTATGCTCAGCCGAAAACGTTGGACACGGCTTATGGGCCGGTCACTGTCAAGGCGGATCCCCAGCGAATCGTTACGCTCGACGAAGGTGCGCTCGACACCGCGCTGTCGTTGGGCCTGCAACCCGTGGGCAGCGTGGCTGCGCGCGGCGGCAAAGACCTGCCGACATATTTGCAACCTTATGCGAAGGAAGTTCCCGTCGTCGGCGTCACGCGCGAACCCAACTTAGAAGCCATTTTCTCGCAAAGACCCGACCTCATCTTGGCCTCTCCAGGATTGGAGAAACGGGTCTACGATGTTCTTTCCAAGATGGCGCCCACCATCGTTCCTACCACCCCCACCACGGCCCCTTGGCAGGAGCGCAACGCGCAATATGTCGCAGCCCTGGGCAAAGAACAGGAAATGGCAGAGCGCCTCGTAGCAGTACGCGAGCGCATCGAAGCGCTACGTGAACGTATCGAGCCCGGCTTGACGTTTTCCGTCGTCCGCTGGATGCCACAGGGCCCCATGGCCATGTCGAGTAAGCTGATTACCGGGCAGATTCTTACCGACCTGGGTATGCAGCCTACCTCCATCGCCGCCGAGCTGGGTGATCGCCCTCACAGTGACATCCTGAGCCTCGAAAATTTGGGCTCGGTAGACGCAGACTGGCTGTTCATTGCCACCCTCAATGAGCAAGGGGATGCCACCCTTGCAACGGCACGGAAACAACCGGCATTCACACGGCTGGAAGCGGTGCGTAACGGAAGGGCCGTTACCGTCGACGGACAAATATGGTCCAGCGGCACCGGCGTCCTGGCTGCCGAACGCATCCTTGACGATATCGAACGCCTGCTGCTGCCGTAATGTCGTCCATTCCAGGACACCAGCGTCTGCAAAAATGGGCCCTAGCTTGCGCAGCGCTTTTATGCGTATTGATGATGGCCAGCATGCTGCTGGGCGCGGGTGAGCTGAGCGCGTTGAATTCGTGGCAAGCGCTGCGGGGTAACGGCAGCGAGGAACACGTTTTCATTGTCTTTGAGCTGCGCTGGCCACGCACACTTCTAGCCGTATTAGTGGGTGTGGCGCTGGGTGCCGCCGGCACCATCATGCAGGCGGCCACCCGCAACCCACTAGCGGAGCCCGGACTGCTGGGCGTCAGTGCCGGCTCCTCCTTCGCCGTGGTACTGGCTATTTACTATGGCGCAGATGCTGCAGGCGTGCACTTCAGTGTCGCCATCCTGGGTGCAGTGGTCGGCTGCGCACTGGTGCTGCTTACCACTCAGTTGCGTGGTGCCGGTAACGACCCGGTGCGCTTGGTGCTGGCCGGGGCAGCGTTCTCCAGCATACTGATATCCATTACTACGCTGATTCTCCTGCACGATCAGCGCACTGCCGACGAAATCCGGTTCTGGGTCATCGGTGCTCTGGGTGGGCGTCCAGTCAGCAACCTGACCCTGGCATTGCCGGGATTGCTGGCCGGACTGGCTATGGTCGGCGCGACCGTGTCGGCACTGGCGGCCCTATCTCTGGGAGAGAAAGTCGCCCTGGGCCTGGGCCACAAGCCGATACTCACGCGCATTCTGGCCATGGCCGGCGTCGCCGTGCTGGTAGGTACAGCAACCGCCGCTGCGGGGCCTATCGCGTTCGCCGGCTTAATCGTTCCCTATTTCGCGCGTCGCATGGTGGGCCCCGACGTTCGCCGTGCCTTGCCGATAGCCATGCTCATTGGCCCTTCCGTCCTGCTCTTGGCGGACATTCTGTCGCGCCTGGCCGTTAGACCCTATGAACTACCCATCGGCGTCGTAACGGCCTGCATAGGCGCACCCGTGCTGATTGCCGTCGTGCGCAGTCATCGTTTGCCCCGCCTATGAATAAAAGTATCAGTCCTTATTGCAAACCGCCACGCGGCCACTGGTGGCTGCGACTCGCAGGCATGTCCGTGCTGGTGAACCGACGGGGATGCCTGGCCGGCCTGATATTGGGCATGTTGGCGACATTCGTCGGGGTAGCCGGCTTAAGCATCGGCACACCCTTACTTTCGGCCGGTGAAGTCTTAGAAGCGCTGGCCGGAAACGGTGACCCCTTTAATATTTTCATGCTGCACGAGCTGCGCCTGCCCAGATTAGAGGCCGGCCTGCTCAGTGGCGCCGCATTGGGAGTGGGCGGCTGCCTGCTACAGACATTGGCCCGCAATCGCCTGGCCACTCCGGGAATCATCGGGATAGACGACGGTGCAACGGCTTTCGCCGTGGCTTCTATCGTCGCGATCCCCACCAGTCTGGCACCACCTGTGCTGGCGCTGTTGGGTGCGGCAACGGCGGCTGCTCTGGCCTTTGGCCTAGGCGGTGGAGGCTCTCGGGGTTATCGCTTCATCGTCGTTGGCATTGCCATTGGGGCACTATTTGGTGCGTTGACTAGCTTTATGCTCGCGCGCACCGATATCGATAGCGCCAATCTAGCTTATCCCTGGACGGTAGGCAGCCTCAATGCGCGCAGCCCTTCTACCGTAGTCGTGTTGGCCGTCTGTCTGGCGGTCTGCCTGCCGATCGCGAAAGTGCTCGGCCGACAATTGCAGCTGCTGCGCTTCTCTGATGCGGTGGCCACCGGGCTGGGAACGCCCGTCCAGCGCACACGAGTCGCTATCTTAGTGGTTACAGTTTTTCTGACGGCCTGTGCCGTCGCAGTCGCCGGCCCGGTCGGGCTGGTTTCCCTGATAGCTCCGGAAGTCGCCCGCCACCTGACAGGCCATCGCGGCGTACCCATCATCAACTCAGCACTGGCAGGCGCGCTCCTGATGATTGCCGCCGACTGGGTGGGCCGTACCGCATTCGCACCAGTGGAGATTCCTGTAGGCGTCATTACCGCCATCGTGGGCGGACCTTACTTACTATGGATACTTTTACGCGAACCCCGGGTGACGGGCCGATGACGCAGCCAAGCAACCCGGCGGTTTCCGCCCGCTCGGCCACGTTGGCCACCCAACAGCTTTCGCTGGGCTACGGTTCCCGCACGGTGGTGGATCAACTCAACGTCGAAATACCCCCCGGCAAGGTAACAGCGATCGTAGGCCCGAACGGCTGCGGTAAATCAACACTGTTGGCGGGGCTGGCTCGCATCCTGGCGCCGCAATCCGGCGCAGTTCTGTTGGACGGGCGGGACATCAATACACTGCGCACGCGCGAGGTGGCGCACAAGCTGGCGCTGCTGCCCCAAGATGCTCAGGCGCCCGATGGGCTGACCGTGGAGGAGCTGATCCAATTTGGCCGCCAACCGTACCGCAGCCTGATGCGTCAGTGGTCGCCGGAGGACAGCGCCATCGTTCAGACTGCACTACGCGCAACCCGGCTGGAGGCCCTTGCCGAGCGCCCGCTCGATGCACTTTCCGGCGGCCAGCGACAGCGGGCATGGATTGCCATGACCATTGCTCAGGACACCCCGCTTCTGTTGCTGGATGAGCCCACATCCGCCCTGGACCTGGGACACCAGATTGAAGTGCTGGAGCTGGTTAGAGAGTTGTCGCGCCATGGTAAGACGGTAATCATGGTGATTCACGACCTGCCAAGTGCGTGTCGCTATGCCGACCACCTTATTGCCATGCACTGCGGCGAAATCGTTGCCGAAGGCGAACCCGCCCAAATTGTGAGCGAAGCGCTAGTGGAACAGCTGTACGGTGTGCGCTGCACCCTGCTGCACGAGCCGGGCACGGGCGCACCGTTGATCGTTAACCCAGTTTCAATCCGCCATGAGGCAGACTGAGATACGCATTACTGTTGCGCAGACGCTTGGGCAAGTTTCTCTTCCAGTACCTCGACCGGGATAGCACCGTTCACCCGTGTGCCGTCTGCGAAGAAGATGGCCGGCGTACCCGTCACCATGAGACTGCGTCCAAGCGCAAGGTTCTGCTCAATCGGGGTTTCACAATCGGCCGCTTCGGGCTGTTGGCCTCGCACCATCCAGTCCTTCCAGACTGTCGCACTGTCTTCTGCACACCAGATATTGCGTGAACGCACATGCGAATCTTGCGACAGAATCGGATAGAGGAAGGTGTAGACGGTGACATCGTCGACTTTTTCGAGTGTCTGATGCAGCAGCTTGCAGTAGCCGCAGTTGGGGTCTTCGAAGACCGCTATCTTCCGGCTGCCATCCCCTTTTACCTGCTTGATGGCGTCATGTAGGGGCAAAGAGTCGAAATCAACTTGCGACAAGGCGGCAATACGCTGAGCGGTCAGGTCGCGCCGCGACTTGGCATCGATGAGTGAGCCCTGCAACACGTAGTTCACCTCGGCGTCTGTATACAGCAGATCGGTGCCGATGCGAATTTCAAATAGACCGGAAAAAGGGGTGTTGGAAACCTCCGTGACCCCCAACCCGGGAAAGCGCTCTTCAAAGCCCTGTTTGACCTGCTCAGTGGAATAAACCTGCGCGCCGGCAGGGTCATTGCCTGTCGTGGACAAAACCTTGTCCTGTGCGGCACTCAGGGCCGGCACGGCCGCCAGGCAGCCGAGAAGCCCTGCCGCCAGGGCATTGCGAAATCTGTTACGAAGAAACATGAAAACTCCTGGTGCTGGACGGCAGCGTTTAACCTGCCGCGCCGCCAATAAGAAATCGCTTGAGCATGGGCAGACGGTCGACCGCCTGCATGCCGAGGTTGCGCACAGCCACTACCGGCGCCGCCTGCGAAGCGAACAGACGGTGCAGGCCGTCTGTTGCCACACTCATAGCTAGAATCGGTTGCACGCGGGCTCGCCGATAGCGCTTCAGAACGCGCTCATCACCCACGCTGCGGAACTCTTCTTTGGCCGTCAAAACACGCAAGAGTTCCCTGACATCGCCCAACCCAAGGTTAAGCCCCTGACCGGCCAAGGGATGCACCCGGTGAGCGGCATCGCTGACAAGGGCGACGCCGGGAGCCACCATGCCGCTGTTTTCCAGGAATAATGGAAAGGCGAATGGTTGGCTTCGCACTCGCAGGCGCCCAAAACGCCCGCCGCTCGTGGCGGCCAGCCGGGTTTCGAGAAAAGCCGCGCGCGCCTGGGGCTCCATCCCCATGAGGTCGGCGGCCGCGCGCTCGGGCAGCGACCACACCATAGACACCTGATGGCCGTCGGCGGTATCCGGCATCGGTAGCAGTGCAAGAATGGAATCCCCGGTGAACCACTGGACCGCCACATTCTGGTGAGGCAGCTCAGTATCCAAGTGAGCCACAACTCCTGTATCACCGTACGGCCTTGAGCGATGGAAAATGCCCGCCGCCTTGCGCACAGGTGAACGCGCCCCATCGGCGCCAACTAACAAATCGAAAGGCAGCCTGCGGCCTGTTTCGGTACAGGCGACCTTGCCTTCAAGGTGAGTGAATTTTTCCTTCCACCAACGTATGCCATATACCTGGATGGCTTGCTGCAACACGCGTTCCATTTCACCCGATTCGACAATCCAGGCAAGCGTATCCTGCGTCGCCTGCCAGGCGTGAAGCATCACCATGCCTGCGGCATCACCGTGGACTTCCATGGCTTCGACCGGGGTCACACGCCGGCTTTCCATCATGGGCCATACACCCAACGATTCCAGCAGCCGGCGGCTTCCGACCGAAATGGCATACACGCGCGGGTGGTAATCATCTACGCTCAATTTTGGGGCTGCGGGCGGCGGCCCCAAAAGCTCAACTTCGAATCCGCTGCGAGCCAGGCCCAACGCCGTGGCCAGCCCGGCAATACCACTGCCGCAAACTAGAATCTTCTCTTTTTTCATCGTGCTGTCGGCGCTCCCGCCTGTTTGGGCCACAAGACCCACATTTCACCATTCTGCTTCATTCTGCCCGCCAACGCACCGGCCTCGTCACCGAACCCCCAGAAGAAGTCGGTACGCGCCGCGCCCTTGATGGCGGCGCCCGTATCCTGAGCAAACACCAGACGCCTTAGCGGTTGAGAGCTGGCCGGCATGGTAGTCGCGAGATAGACGGGGGCGCCCAACGGCACATAGCGGGTGTCCACGGCAATGGTGCGCTGTGCCGCCAAAGGAATGCCATAAGCGCCCTTGGGCCCGAAATCTACACCAGCCTGTGGGGGTGCAACCGATTCCTCGCGAAAAAACACCATGGCCGGATTGGCATTGAGCATTTCCTGTACCCGTTGCGGGTTGCGACCGGCCCACGCTTTGATGTTCTGCATGGAAGTCTGTGCAAGGGGCATCTCGCCCCGGTCGGCTAACCAGCGACCGATGGAAACATAGGGTCGACCGTTGTGATCGGCATAAGCCAGTCGGATCATTTTCCCATCCGGCAACTGCACACGACCCGAACCTTGAATCTGCAGGAAAAACGCCTCAACAGGGTCGTTTACCCAAACGATAGCGGCGGGTTGCCGCGCGGGATTCGCGGCGATTTCTGCACGGGTGTCATAGGGCACCACACGGTTACCATCCAGCTTGCCTCGGATACGCTTGCCGGCCAATTCTGGGTAGACACTGCCTAAATCGACAGTAAGCAAGTCTTTGGGCGGCTCATATAACGGCCACTGATATTCGTCCCCACGCTTGCGAGAACCATGGACCAGTGGCTCGTAATAGCCGGTGACGGTATTGCGGGCAGGCTTACCCTGTTCGTCCAGCAATCGCCAGGGCTGCAGATGCTGCTCGAAGAAAGCGCGCACTTCGGCATTGGTTTGCGGCTGCGTTTGCGCCGCGGCGGCACACACAGGTTGCCATGCCCTGGGGGTCGCCCTGGCCTGTTGTGCCAGAGACCCCCCCGTTGCACGCATTAGGCCCTTGCAATTATTGATGAAGACCGGCCATGTCTTGGAAAAATCATCTTCGCCCCAGGAAGGCAAAGCGGCCCAGCTGACCGGAACGAATTTCCCTTCCAGTTTGCGCTCAGGGCTGTCACGCATGGCCTCAAGGGGCGGGACGGTGAGCGGTTGCTGAAGAATATCGACCTGCGGAGCTACCGTGGGTGCTTCTTCGTCAAGGTCGACAGAGGTACAGGCCGCCAGCACAGCTGTAAGAGTCAAGGGAATGACGCTGTTTAACCAGCGCGACCGCCTGCCGTACTGCTTTTTCTTGTCCGAATTTTGTCCCGCGCGGTGGGACGGCCATTTAGGCTCTAGGTCAAACTGCAATACACTCATCCTTGCCGCCATTTTCTTTTATCGTTCCTGAGACATGACCCTACCAGATATCTGTATTGCTCCCAGCCTTTTGTCTGCCGACTTCGCCCGTCTGGGAGACGAAGTCCGCAATGTCGTCGCTGCGGGCGCTGACTGGATCCACTTCGACGTCATGGACAACCATTACGTTCCCAACCTGACGATCGGCCCGATGGTATGCGAAGCTATCCGGCCTCATACGAGCGCACCGATAGACGTTCACCTGATGGTGGAACCTGTGGATGCCATTATCCCGCAATTCGCCAAGGCGGGTGCCAACATCATCACTTTTCATCCCGAAGCTTCGCGTCATCCAGACCGTACGCTCGCGCTGATTCGCGATCATGGATGTAAAGCCGGGCTGGTATTCAATCCCGCCACCCCGCTTGGGTGGATGGACTACGTGATGGATAAATTGGATATCGTGTTACTGATGTCGGTGAACCCGGGGTTCGGCGGGCAGCAGTTTATTCCCTCCACCTTGCATAAACTGCGCGACGCGCGGCGACGAATAGACGCCTGGGTACAAGCGGGAGGCCAGCCCATCCGCCTGGAAGTCGACGGCGGCGTGAAGGTCGACAACATCGGCGCCATCCACGCCGCCGGTGCCGACACTTTCGTGGCGGGCTCGGCCGTATTCGGGGCGCCCGACTATCGCACCGTGATCGATGCCATGCGCGCCGAAATTCTCAAATGCCGTAACACCTCAGCCTGATTCACCGAGCCTTACACCATGTCTTATCGCGCCATTCTGATTGACCTCGACGGCACACTGCTTGACAGCATTCCCGACCTTGCCGCCGCAGCCAACGGCATGCTGGCGGAGCTGGGAGCACCGACTCTTCCCATTGAAACCATCACAACCTATGTTGGTAAAGGCACCGAGAATTTGGTGCGGCGTTGCCTTCAGGACCAGCGGGTAAACCTGCCGGCCAACGACGAATCCGTCGCGCAGGCGCTTGACGTATTCAACCGTCACTACCACACCGTCAACGGGCGAGAATCCCGCTTGTACCCGGGTGTGCTGGCGGGCCTGGAAGCCTTTCGTTCGCAAGGGGCAAAACTCGCCGTTGTCACCAACAAACCCACGGAATTCACGCTGCCTTTGCTCGAACACACCGGCCTGTCGCCGTGGTTTGACGCCGTCGTGTGCGGCGACACCTGCGAGCGCAAAAAACCCGACCCCATGCCGCTGCTACATGCCTGCGAACTGTTGGAGTGTTCGGCCTCTGAAGCGCTGGTGATCGGTGACTCCATTAACGACGCTAAAGCAGCGCGGGCGGCCGGGATGACTGTGCTGGCGGTGCCCTACGGCTATAACGAAGGGCTGGATATACACACCCTGGATATTGATGGTATAGTTTTTGGCATCGATGAAGCCTGCCGTTGGGCATTCGAAGCTACCAGCCAGTAATAAAGACACCATGACGACTTCCCGCAACTCGTACACCGTTTCCGGCGCCTATTGGCGCTGGTGGCGTTCGTACCCCGGGTTGCGGTAAGTCTTTACCCACACCGGCGGCCACGGCTCCGTCGTGGCTCCCGAATAGCAACACAGCAGCCCGGTTACCAGAAATGGCCGGGCTTTGTTCTTTCTGTCCCGGCCTCATTATCCAAAATGCAAGAGGCACCCATGACAGAAATAGAGTTCAACGCTCTGGCCGCTCAAGGCTACAACCGCATACCGCTGATCGCGGAAACCTATGCCGACCTCGACACCCCGCTCGCGATTTACCTGAAGCTGGCACATAACGGCCCGGAGGGCGGCCGCAACAGCTGCCTGCTGGAATCCGTGGTGGGAGGCGAGCGTTTCGGACGCTACTCCTTTATTGGCCTGCCAGCCAAGACGGTGCTGCGCTCCCATGGCACGAAGACTGAAGTCGTGCATAAAGGTGAAGTTGTGGAAACTCATGAAGGCGACCCACTTGCCTTCATCGAAGACTACCAGCGCCGTTTCAAGGTTGCTCTGCGCCCGGGCATGCCCCGCTTTGCAGGCGGGTTTGCGGGGTACTTCGGTTACGACACCGTGCGACACATGGAGCCACGCCTGGGCCCCGCCACCAAACCTTTCCCGGCCGGCCAGGAGGGAGGCACGCCCGACATCATGCTGCTGCAGATCGATGAACTCGTCATCGTCGACAACCTCGCGGGCCGCACCTACATTCTGGTGTATGCCGACCCGTCTCAGCCGGAGGCCTATGCCTTGGCGAAGCGTCGCCACAAGCAGCTACGCGAGAAGTTACGTACGCCGCTTACCATCCCCTACGCCTATGCCAGCATGCAGACCCAGGAACGGCGTGACTTCGCCAAGGAAGACTACCTCGCTGCCGTACGCAAGGCTAAGGACTACATCGAATCCGGGGATCTGATGCAAGTGCAGGTCGGCCAGGTCATTGCCAAGCCGTTCCGTGATTCACCGCTGTCGCTTTATCGCGCCTTGCGCTCGCTGAACCCTTCCCCTTACCTCTACTACTGGCACTTCGACGATTTCCATGTGGTGGGCTCTTCACCAGAGATTCTGGTGCGCCAGGAGATCGTGAAGAAGGAAGACGAGAACAAGACGCTTGTTACCATCCGACCGCTGGCAGGCACCCGCAAACGCGGCTCCACGCCGGAAGAGGATGTGCGTTTGGCGGAAGAGCTGACCGCCGACCCCAAGGAGCGCGCAGAACATGTCATGCTCATTGATCTGGCGCGCAACGATGTTGGCCGCGTCGCCAAAACCGGGACGGTGGAAGTCACCGACACCATGAGCATCGAACGCTACTCCCATGTGATGCACCTGGTCTCCAACGTAACGGGCGAACTGCAAGATGACATGAGCAACATGGATGTTCTGCGAGCGACCTTCCCCGCCGGCACCCTCACCGGTGCGCCCAAGGTACGGGCGATGGAGATTATCGACGAACTCGAGCCGGTACGGCGCGGCATCTATGGAGGTGCGGCAGGCTACCTGAGCTACGGCGGCGAGATGGATCTGGCCATTGCGATCCGTACCGGTCTGATCAAGGACGGCATGCTCTACGTTCAAGCGGCCGCAGGCGTGGTGGCGGATTCCGATCCGGAAAAAGAATGGCAGGAAACTGAGGCCAAGGCGCGCGCTGTACTGCGCGCTGCGGAACAGGTGCAAAACGGTCTGGACGAGCCGATCTGACTGGCGGCGGGGGTATACCCCCGCTAGTCATGCCGCCGCTATTCCGCTATTTCAGCGCTAAGCGTATGCTCAACGTGCTGAGCAAAATGCAAGCCCCTGTGATCAAAATCATGGGCCAGGCTGACGTGGCAACCAACGCCCCCACAAGCGGGGCGACGATTGCCCCAAACCCGATCTGTATGCTGCCTGCAAGCCCAGACGCCGCGCCGGCGACTTCAGGCTTCACACTGACCGCGCCGGCCACACAGCTAGGCAGAACCAGGCCGTTGCCCACGCCCAGCAACATCGTGGGTACGAAGATGAAAGCCGGTTGCATGTCGTCCAGGCCATACAGGGCGGCCATCAACACCACCGAAGAACCCGACAACAGAATGCCCAGCCGTATCATGCGCTGTGGCCCGAGCTTGGAGACGAACCGCCCCGAGCAGAAGTTACCGGCGATATACCCGACCGACACCAACCCGAAGTACAGGCCGTATTGAACCGGTGAGCGCCCCATCAGTTCGATGGTGACGTAGGCTGCGCCGCCCACAAAGGCGAAGAAAGCAGCGGAAGTGAGTGCGGCAGTGAATGCGAACCCCCAAAAAGCCGGCATTCCCAGAAGCTGACGGTACCCCTGCAGCAGTTGCCGTGGCCCGCTCGCTGCGCCGCGCCATGGGTTGGTTTCATGAAGCATGCGGTATGTCGCCACCAGTGTGCCCACACCAAAGAGCATCAGAAACGCAAAGGACGCCCGCCAGCCGTGCATGGCTTCCAGCACCCCGCCGATCGTTGGCGCAATCATAGGCGCCACCGCCATGCCCATCGTGACATAGGCGATCATACTGGCCGCCTGGGTGCGGTCATACATATCGCGCACAATAGCGCGACTCAGCGAGATGCCCGCGCACCCCCCCAGCGCTTGAATGACGCGCCCCACATTTAAAACGGCGATATTCGGGGCCAGCAAGCAGATGAGCGAGCCGATCACAAACAGCACCAGCCCCCCTAGAAGCGCCGGGCGACGCCCGTAGCGATCGGACACCGGCCCGATTATCAGTTGCCCGACCGCCACGGCGGCCAGGTAAACCGACAAGGTCACCTGCACCGCGGCATAATCCACGCCGAGCGACGCCGCCATACCCGGCATGGACGGCAGGTACAGATTGATGCCCAAGGGGCTGATCGCCGCCACCGTGACCAGCATAATCAGGAAGCTGCGCGACATACCACGCCCTTGCATCGCCGCCTCTGAACCTGCCGAAGCAGAAGAAATGTCTGAACTTTTTTGGCTTTCGTCGGCCATGAAATCACCACTGATGCGAGATGATGATTCTAGGGCAGCAACGAGCATGCGCCAAACGGCGCAGTGAACCCCGCAAAATCAAATGCGCGTGATAGAATCGTCTCGGATGTAATTGCTCCACGCCTGTCACAGACGGCGGTAAAGCGGGCAGTCACCCAAAAGAATTCACACACCCTATCACATGAGCCAAATCGCGACGCCCTTCGTAACCCTGTGGTGGCGCTTCCTCTAAGGAAGCGGCATGTCGCTGCGGGCTCAAACCGCGCCTTGTCGCCGTACCGGTAGACAAGGTCGACTCCAGATAGCTCCCCGGCACGGCGACTCCCAACAAGGAGAACTGCCGATGCATACCTCAAACTCCCCCCAAAATGCTCCCGCTCAAAAGTGGGGTCAGACCCCAGTTTCTTTGCAAAACCGGGGTCTGACCCCAGTTTCGGAGAATGCCATGAAGCTGTTGATGCTGGATAACTATGATTCTTTCACCTACAACCTTGTGCAGTATTTCGGGGAGCTGGGTGTGGAGGTTCATACGCATCGCAACGACCAGATCACGATTGAAGAGATCGAAGCGCTGCAGCCCGAGCGAATTTGTATTTCTCCGGGGCCGTGCACTCCAGCCGAAGCAGGGATTTCTGTAGAGGTCATCCGCCACTTTAGCGGGCGTGTACCCATTCTTGGGGTCTGCCTGGGGCATCAGGCCATCGGCGCGGCCTTCGGAGGGCGCGTCGTGCGCGCCCGGGAGATCATGCATGGCAAGGTATCCGAAATCACGCATCGCGGCACCGATGTCTTCGCCGGCCTGCCATCACCATTCACCGTCACCCGCTACCACTCGCTAGCCGTCGAGCGCGACTCCCTTCCGGACTGCCTGGAAGTCACCGCGGAAACCGCCGATGGCGAAATCATGGGGCTTCGTCATAATGCCTTGCCCATTTACGGCGTACAGTTCCATCCCGAATCCGTACTAAGCGAGCATGGTCACGCCCTGCTGAAAAACTTTCTCCAAATCCAAGCCTGACGATTCCCATGACCATTACCACTACTGAAGCCCTAACCCGCTGTATTGAGCATCGAGAAATCTTCCACGATGAAATGCTCCACCTTATGCGCATGCTCATGCGTGGCGAAATACCTGCGCCGACGGCCGCTGCATTGTTGATGGGCCTGCGCGTTAAGAAAGAAACCATTGGCGAAATCACCGCCGCGGCTCAGGTCATGCGCGAATTTGCGCTACCCGTTCCGGTCGCCGACCCCAGCAACTTGCTGGACATGTGTGGTACGGGCGGCGATGGTTCCAACACTTTCAACATTTCGACCGCGGCGATGTTTGTAGCCGCATCTGCCGGCGTCAAGATCGCCAAGCACGGTGGCAGAAGCGCGTCTTCGTCGTCCGGCAGTGCCGATGTACTGGAAGCGCTGGGCATCAATATCAACCTGTCGCCGGAACAGGTCGCCGAATGCATTGAAGAGATCGGCATCGGTTTCATGTTTGCCCCTGCGCACCATTCCGCCATGAAGAATGTGGCTCCCATCCGTAAGGAATTGGGGGTACGCACCATCTTCAATATCCTTGGCCCGCTCACCAACCCGGCCAATGCGGCCAACCAGCTGATGGGCGTTTTTCATCCCGACCTGGTAGGGATCCAAGTACGAGTATTGGAGCGCCTGGGCGCGAATCACGTGCTGATCGTACATGGAAAGGATGGCATGGACGAAGGCTCACTGGGCGCAGCCACGATGGTCGGCGAACTGAAAGACGGCGTAGTGAGCGAATACGAAATCCACCCGGAAGATTTCGGCATGTCGATGGTGTCAAATCGCAGCATCAAAGTCGCCAGCCGGGAAGAATCCGCAGGGCTCATCAGGGAAGCGCTGAATAACGTCGAAGGTCCGGCCCGTGATATCGTTGCTCTCAACGCCGGCCTAGCCATCTACACCGGCAACGGGGCTGCTTCCATTAAGGAAGGCCTCGAGCTCGCTCACGAATGCATGCGGAACGGCGCGGCACGCGCCAAACTTGAAGAATTCCGCAGTTACACGGAGAAATTGTCCGCATGAATGACATTCTCGCCAAGATATTGGAAACAAAGAAAGTAGAAGTCACCACCGCTCGCCAAATGCGAAGCGAATCCGACCTTCTGCGAGAAGCAAAGAGTCGCAAAGACGTGCGCGGGTTCGGCCGCGCCTTGGAAGACAAGATCGCCCGCGGCAAACCCGCCGTGATTGCTGAGATCAAAAAAGCCTCACCCTCCAAGGGCGTCATTCGCGAGAACTTCAACCCCACCGAAATTGCCAGCACATATGCCGCACATGGCGCCGCATGTTTGTCGGTGCTGACCGATGTGCAGTACTTCCAGGGCTCGTACGATTACCTGCGTCAGGCGCGTGCAGCGTGTTCCCTGCCCGTGCTGCGCAAGGACTTCATCGTCGACCCCTACCAAATCATCCATTCCCGCGCGTTGGGCGCCGACTGCATCTTGTTGATTGTCGCCGCGCTCAGCCTGGCCCAGCTCAAGGAATTCGAATCCGTAGCGCTGGAACTAGGCATGGATGTGCTTGTGGAAGTGCACGACCGGAGCGAACTCGAAACTGCGCTGCAGCTTCAGACGTCGCTGGTCGGTATCAACAACCGCAATCTGCGCAACTTCGAAACTTCTCTGCAAAACACGCTCGACCTGCTGCCTCTGATTCCGGAAGGCAAGCGTGTGGTGACGGAAAGCGGCATCCTCACTCCGGATGACGTCAAACTCATGCGAAATAACGAGGTTCACGCCTTCCTGGTGGGCGAAGCCTTCATGCGGGCAGAAGATCCGGGCGCCGCTCTCCACGAGATGTTTTTCGCCTGAAGCAGCCCGCACAATGACCCAAAAGCCAAACGAATGCGGGCTCTGCGTCGAAGACGGCGGCTTGCTGATCTGGCGCAACCAGGCACTTAGAGTGGTTTACGTGCAGGAGCCCGACCTTCCGGGCTACACGCGCATCATCTGGCAGCACCATGTCGCTGAAATGAGCGATTTGAAAGCGGCAGACCAGCAACTACTGATGCAGGCCGTATTCGTTGTGGAAAGTGTGCAGCGCCGTATTTTGGCGGCAGACAAAGTAAACCTGGCGTCGCTGGGCAATATGACGCCTCACTTGCATTGGCATGTCATTCCCCGCTGGAAGGACGACCCTTGGTTTCCGGATAGCATCTGGGCGCCGCAACGGGAGCGCGACTCAGACAGTCAGGCAAGCTGGAAAGAGCGCCATGAAGCCTTGGCAGCGCTACAGGGTGAGTACACCATGGCATTGAAGGTCAGTCTGCAGCACACATTCGGTAATGGCAACAGCGAACCGGCTGCTTCGCCGGCCCCGTCTTCTGTGCCTTCGTCCAACCGGCTGCAGGAACTTCCCAGTCGGCAGCTCGCCCGCCTACACCCCGGTTGGCGGACCGCATTGGACACACCAGCGGTACAAGACGCCATTGCCCGCCTGGACGAGTTTCTCGCGCAGCGGCTGCAGGACGGTGCGGTGATCTTTCCAGCGCGCATATTTCGAGCGCTGGAAGAGCTGGCTCCAGAAGACGTGCGCGTAGTGATACTGGGACAGGACCCCTACCATGGCCCCGGCCAGGCGCAGGGGTTGGCATTCTCGGTCCCTGACGGGTGCCCGACGCCCCCCAGCCTGCGCAACATCTTCAATGAACTGGCGCAGGAATACCCGGACATGCCGCGGCGCCGTCGCACTGACCTGTCTGACTGGAGTCACCAGGGGGTACTGTTGCTCAACACCAGCCTTACCGTGGAACAAGGCGCGGCGGGCTCACATGCCCGTAAAGGTTGGGAGATCGTGACTGACGCACTTATCGACACAGTGGCCGCCACGGCACAACCCAAAGTATTCCTGCTATGGGGTAGTCATGCTCAAAGCAAGCAAACATCTATCCGAGAGAAGGGTCAGGCCTACACGATTTTCATGGCCAACCACCCCTCGCCATTGTCTGCATCGCGGCCGCCTCGCCCCTTTATAGGATGCCGCCACTTTTCACAGGCCAACGCCTGGCTGAGCGCGCAAGGGGTGCAACCCATTCAGTGGGTATCCCATGCCGCAATGACCGGCTAACTTAGCTAAGAATCCGGAAAAAACAACAAACACTAGCCGGATCACCAAGTTCATCCTATAATGGCGGGCTGCATTCTAGAAAAGTGTCGGCATGGATGCAGGCCCTGCATGAGCTAATTAACAGTTCACCTTGCAGCGGGCCGCCATCAAAAGCGTATGCCGCACAACATCGCACCCTGACCTTCCAGTACCTTGCCGTTTTGCGCGGCGCACGAATTCCGTGCATCCGGGTTGATTGGGTCGGCACGATGATCCACTCAACCGCGTGCCTTTCCTGGCCATGCTCGGCCCTGCGCGCAAATACCGCCTTCCACGGCAAAGGTAATCATGTCTTTTGAATCCCTGGGACTCATCCCGACCCTGTTGTCGGCGCTCGACCGTGCCGGCTTCAGCCAACCCACGCCTGTTCAGGCAACCGCCATTCCGCGAGCCATGGCAGGCGAGGACCTGATGGTGTCCTCGCAGACCGGTAGCGGCAAGACTGCTGCGTTCATGCTGCCCACTCTGAACCGGATCGCGCAACTTCCTTCCAATAAAGGCAGCGGCGTCCAAGTGCTGGTCCTGACGCCCACCCGCGAACTGGCTCTGCAGGTCGCAGACGCGACTCGTGTCTATGGCGCCGGCATCAATGGCTTGCGTATCGCCACCGTTGTGGGCGGCATGCCCTACGGCGCACAAATCAAAGCGCTGTCGCGCCGTGTGGACGTCTTGGTTGCCACGCCGGGACGGCTTATCGATCACCTGCAGGCCAAACGCGTCAACCTGTCGACCGTCCGTACTCTGGTGCTGGATGAGGCCGATCGCATGCTGGACATGGGTTTCATTGAAGAGATCGAGTCCATCATCGCCCGCCTTCCTGCCGAGCGACAAACATTGTTGTTCTCTGCGACGCTGGACGGCACGGTAGCGCAGCTGGCTTCCCGCATGATGCGCAATCCGGTTCGCCTGGAACTAGCCAGCCAGAAACAGCGCCATGAAAACATTGAGCAGACACTGCTTTACGCCGATGATGGCTCCCACAAGCTGCGTCTGCTGGATCACCTTTTGCGTGACACGTCCCTTGATCAGGCCATTGTCTTTACCTCCACCAAGCGTGGGGCGGACGATCTGGCCGGCTATTTGAACGAACAGGGTTATGCCGCCGCCGCGTTACATGGCGACATGAACCAGCGCCAGCGCACTCGCACACTGGGCATGTTGCAACGTGGCCGTGTACGTATTCTGGTTGCTACTGACGTCGCCGCCCGCGGCATCGACGTACAAGGCATCAGCCACGCGTTTAACTACGATCTTCCCATGCATGCGGAAGACTATGTTCACCGCATCGGTCGTACCGGTCGTGCCGGTCGCAATGGTCAGGCTTACACCTTGGCAATCCATTCGGAACGACACAAGATCCGCCGCATCGAGCATTTCATCGGTCGAAGCATTCCCATGGACGAAATCGCCGGTCTCGAACCACAACGCAAGCCGCAACGTAGCTTCGGCAAGCGGCCGGGCGGTGGTGGCGGCGGGTATCGTGGCTCCCACGGCAGCACGCGGCGCGACGGCCAGGGACGGCCCCAAGGTGCGCGCAAGCCGGAATGGAAGACCGATCGCCGGCCGGAGGGCCGCGGCGAGTGGCAACCCGGCCGTGGCAAGGAAGCGAAGCCTGAGTGGAAGAGCGACCGTCGCACCGAATGGTCTGCTGACCGAAAACCCCAGGGTGAAGGTGTACGTCGCAGCCGGCGCCCAGGGAATGCCGCTCCAGCCGGCCGGGCAGCTCCAGCTCGCCGCAACGAGCGCAGCCATCGCAACGCAGCCCGTTATTAAGCTGTGAAGCAGCCCCGCGTGCGGCTCTGAAGTCAGAGGGCCACACGCCGGCGGCGCTGGTATAGTAGCCACCCATGAAGCAGCTTGTGAACCACCCTTTCGTGCTGGCGCTGATACTGTCCCTGCCGCTATGGATTGTTCTGGGAAATTACCTTGTTGCCTTCATCGCAGCATTGCTGATTTCCTTTCTGCTGTCCATGTACAACGCCCTTCGCATCCTCAGTCGCAAGAAGTCAGAACAAGCCGACCGCCCCGCAAAGGATATTGAATCATGATGCCGGCATCTCCGTTGCTGCCTGCGGGCCTGCCGCCGGTTGACCCGCAAAGCGCTGCACACTCGCAACTCGTAGAAAACCATTTGCTCGAGTGCCTCACGGCAAGTCCACAGGGCAGGCTTTCGTTCGAAGAATGGATGGCGCAGGCACTTTACGCGCCGGGCCTGGGTTACTACGCGGCAGGCAACACCAAATTCGGTGCTGATTTGCCTACCGGCGACTTCACCACCGCGCCCGAGATGACTCCGCTATTTGGACAAGTACTGGCGAGGCAGGTTGCGCAGATACTTAAGATGACCGGCACGAACACGGTACTTGAGTTCGGAGCCGGTACCGGAGCTCTGGCCGCGTCCTTGATTCCTGCGCTGCAGGAATTGGGCATCGACATCCGGTATCAAATTCTTGAAGTCTCGGCAGATCTCTCTGCACGACAAGCTGAACGACTGGCGCCGTGGGCGCAATCTGTAGAGTGGCTGGATACGCTACCGGATGCCTTTGAAGGTTGCGTCGTCGCGAACGAGGTGCTGGACGCCATGCCGGTGACGCTGTTTCGCTGGAACGAAGCCGGCCATTTAATGGAGCTGGGTGTACAGGCCCGCCCGGAAGGCTCTCCCCCTTTCGAATGGGAAGAACAGCCTGCAAACGCGGATCTACGGTCAGTGATCGAAAATCGTATGCCGGCCCTTCCCGGCTACCGCTCAGAGGTCAACCTTCAGGCAGAAGCCTGGGTCAGGCAGCTCGGCGGCTGGCTCAAGAACGGGGCGGCATTGCTGATTGACTACGGCTTTCCCCAGCGTGAGTATTATCATCCCCAGAGACTGACCGGCACTTTAATGTGCCACTTCCGTCACCATAGCCACGATCAGCCTTTGGTTCTGGCAGGGATCCAGGATATCACTGCGCATGTGGATTTCACCGCCATGGCTGATGCCGCACTGGAAGGCGGCCTGGACGTACTGGGCTACACCAACCAGGCGCGTTTCCTACTGAACGCCGGGTTGCCGTCTCTATTGCAGGCTGCGATGACCGGCCCGCAAACGTCAAACATGCCGGCCCAGTTATCTGCCGTTCAGAAACTGGTTTCAGAGGCGGAAATGGGCGAGCTTTTCAAGGTTCTGGCAGTGGGCCGGGGGGTCGAGCCGCCTTTGCTGGGTTTCATTCAGGGTGACCGGAGAGGGGCTCTGTAGAGCAAACCGCCTGTAGCGCCGCCAGCCGAGCGGCGCGTACCGCCGCTGGAATGTGTTTGCGGTCAGGGCAGGATTTGGCAATCGCGCCCGCATCCACCCCCCGTACGGCCTGCATCCGCTGCACCCATGCCGCCTCGTCGACATCGCGCACACAGGCGCAAGCCTTCAACAGGTCGAGGAAGCGATCCGGCTTGCGTAACACATCGCAGGCTTCCAACAGGCCAAGTACGGATTCGGCATCTGCTGCCGATAGGCCGGCAAGTAAAACACGCAGAAGCCGCGCATACGAGGCACATTCGACAGGGGCTCGGATACGGCGGCTCAGCGCATCGGAATCGTCGGTCAGCCGACATAGCACCGCGTATCGTGAGGCCAGCGGTAAGCCGCGCTCGGCCGCCTTTGCAAGCTGATCGCCGATTTCTTCAACATACACCAGCCCGGGCATTACCCGTGGCAGCGCCCCGGTGTCGGTCAATACCTCGAACATGCGTCCCGGGCGCCGGGTCATGAGCCCCTTCGCCACTTCCTGCCATATTCGTTCTGCTACGAGCGCGTCGACCTCGCCCGACTCCACCAGTTGTTCCGCCTGCTTCAACGTTTCGGGCGCCACCGAGAAGTCTGGGAAGCGCGCGGCGAAACGAGCCAGGCGCAACAGCCGCACAGGATCTTCGGAGAAGGCGGCACCGACATGGCGCAACACTTTTGCCTCAAGATCGCGTAAGCCGCCGCAAGGGTCCACCAGCGTACCATCGGCGTGGCGGGCAATGGCGTTGATGGTGAGATCACGCCGCTGCAGGTCGTCTTCAAGCGTAACGTCGGTTCCCGTGTAGAAGGTGAACCCCTTGTAACCCCGACCGGATTTCCGTTCGGTGCGGGCCAGGGCGTATTCCTCTTTGCTGCGGGGATGCAGGAAAACCGGGAAGTCGTCACCCACCGGGATGAAGCCCCGGGCCTCCATATCGGCGGGGGTGGCGCCCACCACCACCCAGTCGCGGTCACCGGCAGGCAGGTTCAACAATTCGTCGCGCACTGCTCCGCCCACAACATAGACTTGAAGGCCCTGGAGCACCGGATCAATGCGGGTCAAGGCAAAGCCACCTGCCGATTAGCGGCCGGCTCAACGGTGCCTAGCCAGGCCTTCAGCGATTGCGGCTGACCGGTGAAAAGAGTCGCGTAATAGATAGCGTTAGACATGACGTTCTTCACATAGATGCGAGTTTCAGTGAAGGGTATGGTTTCAGCAAAGATGGCCCCTTCGACAGGCGCAGCCAACTTGGAACGCCATTGCACCGGGCGCCGCGGCCCCGCGTTATAGCCGGCAGTCGCCAGCACTTCCGAGCCATTCAGGTCATTGAGCACCATGCGCAGATAGTTCGTACCCAAGATGGTATTGACTTCGAACTCATTCACCCGCGAAGGATGGAAATCCTTCATGCCGATCTTGTTCGCAACCCATTTCGCTGTGGCCGGCATCAGCTGCATCAGCCCTGATGCCCCGACGCGCGACCGCGCATCCGTGATGAACCGGGACTCCTGCCTGATGACACCATAGACCCAGGCCGGATCCAGATTGATCTCGCGAGCTTTCTGCGATACCTCGCCGGAAAACGGTGCAATAAAGCGCTGCGTAAGGTCGATTTCCTGCTCGGTACGCAGGGAGGTATTGACCACCCGATCGTAGATGTGCTTTTCGCGTGCGAACTCGGAAGCCGCCAGCAGTTGACGGTCGCTCATGCCGCGCAGGCTGAAGTTCCACTCGGGCACGGCTTCGGGCCGCCAACCGAGCTCGAACAGCGCTGCGGCGCGTTGCAGCCCAGGATGGTTGCGGGCCTCGGCTAGTTCGCTTTCCGTTACCGGCGCCGGCGCGGACGGTAGGGGTTGCAATTGCCCCAGCTCCTCGCTGGCCAGCAGGCCGTAGAAGCTGAGATCATTAGCAATAGACCGGTAGTGTTCCTGTGCCGCCTGCTGGTTGCCCAGCGCGCTTAACGCACGTGCATACCAGTAAACCCAGACCGGTTCCGCCGCTTGCCTTGCCGACATCCGGCGCACCGCCTTGGCGACCTGATTCCAGTCGATAACCGGCTGGCGCAATTCCGCACGCACCTGCCAGGCGTGGTTGTAGTCGGTCATGCGGAAGTTGCCCGACTTGCGATACCAGCGGGCAGCGTCGAGCTCAACATTGAGCGCCGCCACAAGACCGAACTGGCTCCACACCCATTCCATATAGGGCCGCGGCAGCGTACCTTCCCAGTTTTTCTCGATCCAGCGGGCATTCTCAAGCCGCTTGGGCCCATAGGCAAGACGTGAAAGGGCAATGGCGGTGAGTTCAAGTTCAGCCGGACTACGTGGGGGCTGGCGCCCCTGAAGCCATTTGCTCGGGTCTTTCATGATGGCGGTGTAGTCACGCATTTGAGCGCCGTCGAACATAATGGCGGCCAAACGTCGAGAATTACCATGCCGGTTGGTTTCGAGAGACGCCCGCAGCATGCCTTGCAGGTCTGACCACCCAAGAACCTTGCGCTCATAGAACTGGTCGAGCATGGTCCAGCAAGCCGGACCGGGCGAAAAAGCGTCGACGGCGTCGGCGGGCCGTATCTTACGCCCACTCATGTGTTCTGCCATGAGCACGGTGCAACGGGATTCGGCGTTATCCACCACGACCGGCGCCAACCCCAGCACCTGTTGGTAGTCGCCCGCCTTACCGGCGGCGATCATCCATTCGCGCTTGAGCCGGTCTGCCAGGTAGGCATCCTGATTGCGAGCAAAGAATTCCTGTATTTCGCTTTCGGGAACTGGCAGCGCCGGATCTTGAAGTCGATTCAGCAGCCACCAGTAGCGCACATAGAAGCCCAGCACCGGGTCTTTGTCAGCTTGAGGGATGAGCGCTTGTACACGGTCCCACTGCTTGGCTCGCATGGCCTCGCGTGCCTGTACTACCGCCTCACGTGCTTCTGGGGGCACAATGAGGCGTACAGGCTCAACTTTTTTCGCACCCGGTTTTGCCGCTGCCATGGCTTTGCCGCTGGATTCGGCCACCAATGTCTGCCGCAGGTCGATATCTTCGATGACTTCGCTCAGCTGCACGCCCGACTGCGACCTAGAACAGCCGGCCACGGCAAGAACACCGACCGCCAAAATCAGGCCGAGCCTGCGTTGCACGGTTTTTTTTCGCTGCGTTGCAGCAGTTTGCCGATACGTTGGCCTATTGGCTATCATCTTACGTCCTTCCTACCAGACACCGCCATGAACGAGAATAAAGAGAATAACGCAGTCCAACTGCGTACGCGACTCAAAGAGTTGCGGGCTGCACAGAGCTCATCGGACAGCAGTCGGGGAGCGCTGCTGATCCGTGGTCGCCTGTACACGTGGCTTGCCACGAACGTCACCCGTCTGCGTGAAGAAGGCCGGCCGACACCCAAAAATATTGCGGCATTTTGGTCTATGCCCGAAGAACCGCAGTTGCTGCCCCTGCTGCGCCAATGGGTGGAAGAAGACGGCTACCAGGTATCTTTGCCTGTGGTCACCGCTCCTGATGCACCGCTGGAATTCCACACATGGGAACCGGATGGCCCAATGCGTAAGGGCGCTTACGGCATACAAGAGCCAGTGAGCGGGCCGGCACCGCTTCCTGACATCATTTTGGTACCCACGCTCGGCTACACCCGTGCCGGCGACCGCGTGGGTTACGGTGGCGGATATTATGATCGCACACTGGCCGCGCTCAAGGAAGCGGGCCACCCCTTTGTAACCATCGGTATTGCATGGGCAACCGGCGACTTAAGCGAAATCGGCCACATCTCGCAGCCACATGATGTACGCCTCGACGGCATATTGACCGATAAGGGCTGGGCGGTTCCCGCGCCCGCCCTTTAGCGCTATCAGGCGACGTCCAGCCTTTCCCACACCGCCAGCGTGGCTTCGGCGTTGTTCAATGTATAGAAATGCAGGCCCGGCGCACCCTGATCCAGCAGGCGCTGGGACATTTCCGTTACAAAATCGGCGCCGAACGCACGTAGAGAAGCGAGGTCATCACCGAAATCCACAAGCCGTGACTCCAGCCAACGCGGGATCTCCGCCCCACACATGTTGGAAAAACGAGCCAGCTGCTTGTAATTGGTGATGGGCATGATGCCCGGCACGATAGGAACGTCAACGCCCTGCGCCCGAACGCGCTCAACAAAATCGAAGTAGGCGTCGGCATTAAAAAAGTACTGCGTGATGGCGCCGTTAGAGCCTGCCTTCACCTTGTCGATGAAATGCTGCAGATCGGCAGCAGCACTGCCCGCCTGCGGGTGAACTTCCGGATACGCGGCCACTTCGATGTGAAACCAGTCGCCGCTGTGTTCGCGTATCAGGCTCACCAGTTCGTTGGCGTAGTGCACCTCGCCGGGGTATCGGCCCATGCCGGAGGGCAGATCGCCCCGCAGTGCCACGATGCGCCGGATGCCCTGCTCACGATATTCGTCGAGAATCTCGCGCAGTTCGCTACGGCTGGAGCCGATACACGACAAATGCGGGGCGGTATCAACACCCAGGGATTGCATCAGGCGCACGGTGTCAGCAGTGCCGCTGCGTGTGGAGCCGCCCGCACCATAGGTGACACTGACATAGGCAGGCTTGCGAGCCACGAGCTCGCGCGCCGCCACTACCAGCTTTTCACGTGCAGACTCTTCGCGTGGAGGAAAGAACTCCAGACTGATAGTTTTTCCACCACTCATTGCACCAATAACCTCGAAAGCAGACCTGAAATCAGGCTATACACCAGAGCGCCCAACAGCGCCCACCAGAAACCGTTTACGTGAAAACCCTTTAGGATGGAGCCGGCAAACCAGAAGACCAGGGCATTCAGCACCAGCAGGAACAGGCCCAGACTCACAATTGTGATGGGCAGCGTTAGCAGCACCAGCACCGGCTTGACGAGGGTATTCAGCAAGCCCAGCACCAGCGCGGCGATGAGAGCCGCGCCGAACGAAGCGACGTTGATGCCGGGCAGCAGATACGCCACGATCAGCAGGGCGACTGCATTGAGTATCCAGACGAGTAATAGCGTCATGAGCGGCCTCAGTAACGGTAGTGATCGGGCTTGTAAGGACCGTCGAGCGGCACGCCGATGTAGTCTGCCTGCTCGGGGCTCAGACGGGTCAACTGCGCACCCAGTTTCTTCAGATGCAGGCTTGCGACCTTCTCATCGAGATGCTTCGGCAGCACGTAAACCTGACCTTGTTTGTAATGCTCGCCACGAGTGAAAAGCTCGATTTGCGCGATAGTCTGGTTGGTGAAGGATGCCGACATCACAAAGGAGGGGTGGCCGGTCGCGCAACCCAGGTTCACAAGACGCCCCTTGGCCAGCAGAATGATGCGCTTACCGTTCGGGAAAATCACGTGGTCCACCTGCGGCTTGATCTCCTCCCACTGCAGCTCTTCCAGGCTGGCGACGTCGATTTCGTTGTCGAAGTGACCAATGTTGCAGACAATGGCCTGATCCTTCATGCGCTCCATGTGCTCACGCGTAATCACATGGTAGTTGCCCGTGGCCGTCACGAAGATGTCGGCCTTGTCTGCCGCCTCTTCCATGGTGACGACGCGGTAGCCCTCCATGGCGGCTTGCAGGGCGCAAATGGGGTCGATTTCAGTGACCCAAACCTGGGCGCGCAGTGCGGCCAATGCCTGGGCGCAACCCTTGCCCACATCACCAAAGCCGATCACCACGGCGATTTTGCCGGCCACCATGACGTCGGTGGCACGCTTGATACCGTCAACCAGCGATTCGCGGCAGCCATACAGGTTGTCGAACTTAGACTTAGTGACCGAATCGTTCACATTAATGGCCGGGAAAGCCAGTTCGCCCTTCTTGGACATCTGGTAGAGGCGGTTCACCCCGGTCGTGGTTTCTTCCGTCACCCCGCGAATCTGCGCCAGGCGGGTGGAATACCAATCGGGCGAGGCCGCGAGCCGATCGCGGATTGACGCAAACAGCACGCGCTCTTCTTCGCTGCCCGGATTGTCGAGCACGGACAAGTCTTTCTCGGCACGCGCGCCCAGATGCAGCAGCAGTGTGGCGTCGCCACCGTCGTCCAGGATCATGTTGGCCTGCTCTTCGCCGGGCCAGTTAAAGATTTCGTGAGTGTATTGCCAGTAGTCTTCCAGCGTTTCGCCCTTGATGGCGAAGACCGGCGTCCCGCCTGCAGCAATTGCAGCAGCAGCGTGATCTTGAGTGGAGAAGATATTGCACGATGCCCAGCGGACTTCCGCCCCCAGCGCCTTGAGTGTCTCGATGAGCACGGCAGTCTGGATAGTCATGTGCAGGCTTCCCGCAATGCGGGCGCCCTTAAGCGGCTGGCTGCCGGCGTATTCCTCGCGCACGGCCATCAAGCCGGGCATTTCGGTTTCGGCAATGGCGATTTCGCGACGGCCCCATTCGGCCAGCGAGATATCGGCAATCTTGTAATCGGAAAAAGCGGTGTCAGCAACAGAGTTCATGGTATGAAAGCCCCAATAGAACCCGTGCCGAGGGAAGAAGTGTGTGGTTCGCTCATCTTCCCCGGATACGGGTAAGGATGAGCGCCGTTGAAACTGTTGGAAGACCCCGAGCCTAGCGGTGTTGCCACCGTTGCAGCGCCCCTCGGGGGTCTTCTATTTTAGCTTAGTTTCACCCCGGCGCGAGAGCACCGGGGTGATGAGCACGTTTTTAAAAGATTAGGCCGCCTGCTTCAGCACCTGCACTTTATCCACGGCCTCCCAGCTAAATTCCGGTTCAGCTCGGCCAAAATGGCCATAGGCCGCAGTCTTGGAATAAATCGGGCGCAACAGGTCGAGCATCTCGATGATGCCGCGTGGACGCAGGTCGAAGTTCTCGCGCACCAGGCGGGCGATCTGCTCGTCTGGAATCACGCCGGTGCCTTCCGTATAAATGGTGATGTTGATAGGTTCGGCCACACCAATGGCGTAGCTCAGCTGTACCTGGCACTGACGTGCCAGGCCGGCCGCCACCACGTTTTTTGCAACGTAGCGGGCGGCGTAGGCGGCGGAGCGGTCGACCTTTGAGGGATCCTTGCCCGAGAACGCGCCCCCTCCATGGGGGCAGGCGCCGCCGTAAGTATCGACAATGATCTTGCGCCCTGTCAGGCCGCAATCACCTTGCGGACCGCCGATGACGAATACGCCGGTGGGGTTCACCAGAAAGCGTGTTTTATCGGTACGCAGGCCTTCGGGAATAATCGGCTTAATGATGTGCTCAACAACGGCTTCGCGGATATCGTCCTGCGAAATTTCGGGCGCGTGCTGGGTCGAAAATACTACGGTGTCGACTTCGACCGGGCGACCGTCGACATAACGGAACGTTACCTGCGATTTGGCGTCGGGCCTCAGCCAGGGCAGCCTGCCGTCTTTACGCAGCTCGCTCTGGCGCTGCACCAGCCGGTGCGCATACCAGATGGGGGCCGGCATCAGGTCGGGCGTTTCGTCACAAGCATAGCCGAACATTAAGCCTTGATCGCCTGCGCCTTGGTTAAGCAGGTCTTCTGGGCTACGATCGACCCCCCTAGCGATATCGGGCGATTGCTTATCGTAAGCCACCAGTACGGCACAACCTTTGTAATCGATACCGAAATCGCTGTTGTCGTAGCCGATACCCTTCAGCGTATCGCGCGCAACTTGGATGTAATCAACATTGGCCGTCGTGGTGATTTCGCCGGCCATTACCACCAGCCCTGTATTGCACAGCGTTTCGGCCGCTACACGGGCATTGGGGTCTTGGGTGAAAATGGCGTCAAGGACCGCGTCGGAGATTTGGTCGGCCACCTTGTCGGGATGGCCTTCTGAGACCGATTCGGAAGTAAAGAGAAAATCACTGTTCTTTGCCACAGAGCTTATTCCTGCAGAGTGGCGCCACGATCATGCGGGCACCGGTTGGTCGGTTGCGTTGCACCTCCAACCCGGCGTGCAGGTATTCTGGGCGCGACGCTTTAGCGGTTTGTTTCGCACCCTAAACGGGTGCCATCGCTCCGCAAGTTGTCGGTTAACTCAGCGATAGACGGCATTTTAAGCGAAAATACCGTATTTCTCCCACTCATTACATGCAACAAGGTCTCGCACATATGGTGTTGATGCTGGTCCGGGTGCTGGCAAAGCTGCCACTTCCGGTGCTACACGGCTTGGGGCGGTTTCTGGGCCGCTGCGTCTACGCCGTACCGGGCCGCTACCGCAATCGCTTGCGCGCCAACTCGCTGCAGGCGGGATACACCGACCCTGCCTTCGCGCGGCGTGCAGCAGCAGAAGCCGGCGCGATGATCCTCGAAACCCCTAAAGTCTGGCTGCAGACTGAAGAATGCCTGAAGCGCGTCATCAACGACGAAGACCATATAGTCAAAGAAGCGCACGCCGAAGGGCGCGGGGTTCTTTACCTCACTCCGCACCTGGGGTGCTTTGAAATCACAGCGCGCTGTATGGTGAGGTACGGCCCGCTCACCGTCATGTACCGCCCTCCCCGCTACGCAGCTTTGGAACCCGCTATGGAACAGGCCCGCAATATCCCGGGCCTCAAGGCCGTGCCGGCCACGATGCAAGGGGTGAGACAGTTCGTACGCGCACTCAAACGGGGTGAGTCGGTGGGTATGCTGCCCGACCAGGTACCGGGAAGTGGTGACGGTGTGTGGGCGCCCTTTTTCGGTCGCCCTGCTCTTACCATGACATTGGCGGGCAAACTGGCCCGCCAAACAGGCGTAGCTGTGATTCTACTGGCGGGTGAGCGCCTGCCGCGAGGTAAAGGCTGGCGCATGCACTATCTGCGCTTGCCCGAGCCCCTGCCTTCTGACCCGGAAGCACTCGCATGCCTGATCAACTCCAGCATGGAAACACTGATACAGCGTTTCCCCGAGCAGTATTTGTGGAGTTATAACCGCTACAAGATTCCGTCCGACGCGCCCCCGCTACCGGACACCACTTCCCCATGAGTTTCAAAAAAATTTCATTGCTGCGCGGGCTGTTTTCGTATTTCGGCCGCAGCAGCTTTCGCGCCCGCCGCCGCTGGGCCCGGACCCTGGGCTGGCTCGCGCCGCGCGTAATGCGTTCACGTGCGCATATCGTGCGCACCAATCTGTCGGTCGCATTTCCTCATGCGACAGCTGTCCAACGTGAAACGTGGCTGCGCGAGCATTTTCATCTGCTTGCGCAGTCGGTGATAGACCGCGGTCTGTTGTGGTTCGGTGCTACCGACGAAATTTATGACACCGTCCCCATAGAAGGGTTGGAACATCTTGAGTCGCTATTGGCCTCTAAGCGCCGCATCATCATGCTCGCACCTCATTTCGTCGGCCTGGATGCTTCTGCGACACGTCTCACCCTGTTCCTGAAAGAATCCGCCACCATGTACACCCGCCAGAGTGACCCCACCGTGGATCAACTGGTTCGCGAAGGCCGAGGCCGCTTCAACACCGTGCATTTGATTAGCCGGCATGACGGTGTGCGCGGCCTGATACGCCAGCTGCGCAACGGCGTACCGATTTACTACCTGCCCGACATGGACTGGGGGCTGGCCGGCGCGGCATTCGTCCCCTTCTTCGATGTGCCGGCTGCAACGCTACTGACCACTGCTCAGATAGCCCGCAATTTCGACGCTGCCGTGGTGCCCATCATGAGCCGCTTGGACGCCGACACGGGTCGATACCATGTCACTGTAATGCCCCCGCTGCAGGATTTCCCCGGTGAGGAAAGCCTGGAAGAAGCTACCGCGCGCATCAACCGTCTCATTGAAGATTGGGTCCGTCCAGAGCCCGCCCAGTATTACTGGGTGCACCGCCGTTACAAAACCCGCCCTGACGGAGAGGCACGTTTTTACTGAGTCGCGCCGCCCTGCAGCTCCGTATAATGCAATGCATGATGTGGACCTTCACAAAAATGCAGGGCGCCGGCAACGACTTCGTCGTGCTCGATGGCATGAGCCAGGCCATCGACATGACGCCTGAGCGTGCCCGAGCGCTGGCAGACCGCCACTTCGGCATCGGTGCCGACCAAATTCTGCTGGTCGAGGCGCCGTCACATCCCGAGGCGGACTTCCGCTACCGCATCTTCAACGCCGATGGCGGTGAGGTCGAACACTGCGGTAACGGCGCGCGCTGCTTCGTGCGCTTCGTCCACCAACAGGGCCTGTCACGACGCAACCCGCTGCGCGCGGAAATCGCCACGGGTCTTATCACCTTGCATGAGTCCGAATCAGGCTTAGTGGAAGTTGATATGGGCCAGACCCGCCACGGCCCGGAGGCGGTCGGTTTCGATGCCGCCGGCCTGGAATCTTCTACGTGCGGGGCCGATACGTTGTGGCACCTGCCGCTACCCGATGGCGGTACAGCCCGTTTATCCCTGGTGAGCATTTCCAACCCGCATGCCGCGCTGGAAGTCGACGATCTTGACGCTGCAGCCGTCCACCAGACAGGTCCCTTCATTGAATCTCATGAACGTTTCGCCGACCGGGTCAATGTTGGCTTCATGCATGTACTCGATCGGCACACTATCAGCCTGCGCGTGTACGAGCGCGGTGCGGGTGAAACGCTAGCATGTGGCACCGGCGCCTGTGCGGCCGCCGTGGCCGGCATCCGTCGTGGGCGACTTGCTTCGCCTGTACACGTCCATACTCGGGGGGGCATACTCCAAATCGCCTGGCAGAACGGAAACCTGCGCATGAGCGGCCCCGCCACCACCGTTTTTCAAGGTAGCGTCGATATCGATGCTCTTGTCGAACAATATGAAGCGCGCAGGCCCGCCTGAACGATCCACCTATCTCGAGGACCCCGACTCATGACCCGCCAGACGCCTACACCCGAGGACGTCGCCCTCTTCCTGCAAACGAATCCGCAATTTTTCCAGGAACACGCGCAAATCTTCGCCGATCTTCGCGTGCCTCATCCGCACGAAGCTCGCGCCATCTCTTTGGGTGAACGGCAGATACTGACCTTGCGCAATCGCTGCAAGGAGCTGGAATGGAAGCTCGCCACGCTATTGCATAACGCCAGCGGTAACGAGCGTATTAGCCAGCAGCTTATGCAATGGTGTTGCGACATGCTGGCACAAGACGACGCGCAGGAAATACCGGCTTTGATTGTCGACCGCCTGCAGGGCATCTTCGAGTTGCCGACGGTCATTCTCCGGGTGTGGGACAAGGAAGGCCCGAGCCCCTACGTACAGGAAGTCGGCGATGCCCTGAAAAACTACGCAGGTTCGCTGGTGAATCCGTATTGTGGTCCGGCGCAAGGCAGCCCGGCCGCCGAATGGCTGGACGAGTCTGCTCAATCCCTAGCCTGCATAGCGCTGCGGCCCGATGGTGGTATCAACGCCTTTGGCATGCTCGTGCTCGGCTCTGAAGACCCGGGGCGTTTCACCAGCGATATGGGCACCGACTACCTTGCCACAATAGGCCGGCTTGCCTCTGCGTCTTTACAGCGCCTGCCGGATGTGTCCGTAGCCGACCTCGCCTGAGCCGCATCGTGGTTACGCTGCCGGCGCCAATGGTCGAGTGGCTGCAGCTCCTGGGCGGCCAGCGACGCTACTCCGTGCACACGCTGGCGGGGTACCGGCGCGATCTGCAACTACTTTGCGAGTACGCCCGCGACGTTCCGCTTGAACGGGTCTCCGAAATCCATATACGGCAGGCCGTAGCACGCCTGCACGCAGCCGGTCATCACCCGCGTAGTCTGGCGCGCATGCTTTCGGCTTGGCGCGGCTTTTATGCATGGTGGGCACCTCGGGCGGGCCTGCCGGGAAACCCTGTCGTCGGGGTACGGGCGCCTAAAGCAACCCGGCCTCTGCCCAAAGCACTATCGGTCGACCAGACGCAGTCGCTTCTTGAGCGTAGCGGGCTCCCTTCGCCCACAAGCGCAGTGGAGTGGCGCGATCAGGCTATGTTCGAGGTACTGTATTCAAGCGGTCTGCGTTTGGGGGAACTGGTAGGTTTGGATATACAGCATCGGCGTCAACCCGGGTATGAGTCACATAGTTGGATCGACCTGGAAGCCGGCGAAGCAATCGTCCGGGGCAAGGGAGGAAAATCGCGCAGCGTGCCTTTAGGCCGCAAGGCGATAGAAGCCTTGCAGCAATGGTTGCAGATGCGTCCGCAGCTGGAGCGCCGACCTGTCATCGATGCCGATTCCGACGCCGCCCTATTCCTTGGTGTAAGAGGCGGCCGCATCTCGCCCCGTGTGGTTCAGAAACAGTTGGCCGGACTGGCCAGGCGTGCTGGGCTTCCTGTGCATGTGCATCCACACAGCCTTCGGCACAGTTTTGCCAGCCATCTTCTGCAATCGGCACAAGACCTGCGCGCCGTCCAGGAGTTACTAGGCCACGCTAATATTTCGACTACACAGATCTATACCCGCCTGGATTTCCAGCACCTGGCACAAGCCTACGACCAGGCTCACCCCCGCGCGGGGCGCAAGAAAGACCCGGCATAACGCCTGCGGCGCTTATTTTTGTGCGCTCTGCTTAAGCACATAAACCAGCCGGCCTGCATTCCAGCTCACCATCCCCAGATACGTAGAAGCCGGCTGATCTGCCGGCCCCAGAGCATCGGAATAAAGAGTGCCGCCCATGAGCACATCGCTTTCCCGCGCCACCTGCTGCGCCAAGGCCGGATTGCTCATGTTTTCGATGAACACCCCGCTGACGCGTTTTTCGCGGGCCAGTTGAATGATGCGCGCCACATCGCGTGCCGAGGGCTCCGCCTGACTCGACAGCCCCGCCACTGGAATGAACTCGATACCGTAGGCATCCCCGAAGTAACCGAAAGCGTCGTGCGAGGAAATCACCCTCCGATGTTCGGGAGGAATCGCGGCAAGGGCCGAGCGCACTTCGTTGTCCAGCGCTTTCATTCTTGCGATATACCCTGACGCCCGACTTTCGTAATAACTGGCATTCCGAGGGTCGGCACGCGCCAGCCCGGCTGCAATGTTACGTGCGTACAGCATGCCGTTGGCTAAATCCTGCCATGCGTGGGGATCCACATCGCCATGCGTGTGATCGTGATCGCCATGCCCGGCTTCGGCATGCTTGGATTCAGTGTGCGTCGCCTCGCCGGTTTCGGGATTCAATTGGCGCACCACCACGCCCTCGCTGGCGGTCACGCTCACGCCATTGAAGCCGGAGGCCTCCACCAATCGCGGCAGCCAGGCTTCAAAGCCCAGGCCGTTCAAAACCAGCGCCTTTGCCTGCTGCAAAGCCTTGGCGTCCCCGGGCGTGGGTTCAAAGCTGTGGACGTCGCTGTTGCGCCCCACTATGGTGGTCACCGTCACTCGCTCTCCACCGATCTCGCGCACCATGTCGCCCAGAATAGAAAAGCTGGCCACCACGGGCAGCGGATCGCGTGAGACTGCCCTTGCAGACCACGCACCCAACACCAATGCACCACCAGCCATGCCCAGCAATCGCCTGCGCCGGGCGCGATGCGGGAACGATGTATAGAACTTGTGATAAGGCATCAGTTTCGCTCCGGGATTCGGGAAAGCCGCAGGCTACGGGCACGAGCCTGCTTGGCTACCTGCCACAAGCCCCCCTGCCTACCAAAGGTCACAGAAAGAAAATATACAATTCCTGCAGCCAATATGATCGCCGGAGAAGCAGGCAGATTGGCGTAGTACGAAAGCAATAGACCGGAGAACGAGGCAAAAGCCCCCACCAATGCAGCTAACGCCATTTGGCCGATTGCGGTCACGGCCCAAAAGCGCGCCGCCGCCGCTGGGAGCATCATGATGCCTACTACCATGAGTGTGCCCAAGACCTGAAATCCGGCCACCAAGGTCATGACGAGCAATAGCAGAAAGACGACGTGAACCACCGGCCCCATGCGGCTTTCGCTGCGCAGAAACAAAGGGTCCATGCACTCAAGCACCAGCGGCCGGAAGATAAGGGCTAACACCAGCAAGGTAATACTGGAAGTGGCAGCCACTAATAGCAGGGCGGCATCGCTCATTCCAAGCACTGTCCCAAACAGCACATGCAATAGCTCCATATTACTGCCGCGCAGTGAAATCAAAAGCACTCCCACGCCGAGTGACACCAGGTAGAACGCCGCAAAACTGGCATCTTCACGCTGTGGTGTGAGACGCGCTACCGCAGCGGCCAGCAAGGCCACGATCACTCCGGTGATCATGCCCCCGATGGTCATAGCGGTAAGGGAAAGCCCGGCGGTCAAAAAGCCTACGGCTACGCCGGGCAGTATGGCGTGCGCCATCGCATCGCCCATGAGGCTCATACGCCGCAGAATCAGAAATACGCCAAGTGGCCCAGCAGCCAACGCGAGGGCGACTGCGCCGACCAGTGCGCGACGCATGAAACCGAATTCCACGAACGGCAAATACAGTAACTCAATACTGTTCACAGGTAATCTCCCGCACACAGGTGACGTGCCAGGTGCAGGTTCTCTGGGGTCAATACCTCATCTGTACTTCCCCAGGCAACGCATTGCCCGGCAAGGAGCAATGTTTGCGGAAAACAGCGACGAACCAATTCCAGGTCATGCAATACCACGACCACCGTCTTATTACAGCGATTCCACTCCAACACCAAATCCATTAAGTCTTCGGTCGTGGCACGATCGACGGCGGAAAAGGGCTCGTCCAACATATAGGTGTCAGCATCATGGAGCATCAGCCTGGCGAATAAGGCGCGTTGCAACTGCCCGCCGGACAGCGTCGAAAGTGGCCGGCGTCCAAAATCCCCCAAGCCGACAGCCTGCATTGCTTCGTCCAGTCGCTGCCGTTCGGCGCTACTGAAAGCACGCCACGGCCCCACCCGACGCCACGCTCCCATCGCCACAAAATCACGCGTGCTGACCGGAAAGCTGCGATCGAAGTCCCCCTGCTGGGGCATGAATGCGGGTGTTCCGTCGCTTTCACCCGTCACACGGATGCGCCCGGCCAGCGGGCTCACCAAACCCATAATGCCCCGCAGCAGGGTGGATTTGCCGGCCCCGTTGGGGCCCACCACAGCGGTGAGCGAACCTTTCTCGAAGCAACCGCTCAAATCCCGTACGGCTACCTTGTCTCGCCAGCCAAGGCTGACTTCTTCCAACTCAATCACAGCCGCGGGCGAATAAGTATCAGGACGCGCCGCCATCACACCCACCCCAGCGCCCATGCCGTCGCCAGCCAGATCGCCAGCACTGCAGCAAGCGCCACGGCAATACGGGTCAGACTTGAGGCCATCAGCAAGGAGACGCGCTTGTGTCTGCGCGAACTGGAAGCTGGAACGATGGATATCATGATGAATGCAGCTAAGCGAGAATTTCGTTATGTTATAACATGTCTAAGTACTGAACAAACTGATGATGACCATGAATGTCCAGGCTTCACCCACTGCGGCGCAGATTGCCGCGCAACTAGAAACCGCGCACACGCTGTGTGAATCGCGTGGAAGGCGCCTGACTCCTATTCGCCGTAAAGTGCTGGAAATCCTTCTGCAGCAGGGTCGCAGCGTTAAGGCATATGAATTGCTTGAGCTCATACGCGATGACCTCGCCGGTGCAGCCCCACCCACCGTCTATCGCGCGCTGGACTTTCTGGTTGAAGAAGGCCTCGTACACCGACTGGACGCTATCAACGCCTGGACGGCCTGTCGCGACGCTGCGGGCGAGCCACACGATCTCCTTGTGGTGTGCACCAGTTGCGGCCTGGTAGCCGAGCTAAGAGACCCGGCGCTGACCGAAAGGCTGGCCGATAAAGTGGCGCAAGCGGGCTTCCGGCTCTCCGGCCACGAGACCGAATTGCGAGGCCTTTGCAAGGTCTGCAATGGTCGTTTGCCCTAACCCTTCCTCTGTGATGTAATCGCACACTGGATTTTGCCCGGCTACAGGCCGGTGAACAGCGAGAGATCAGTCATGAGTCAAGCCGCAAGCGTTGGAAAGCCACGCATCCAAGACATGGTGCCAGTCACCGTACTAACCGGCTTTCTCGGGGCTGGAAAGACCACACTGTTAAAGCGGATTCTCACCGAGTATCACGGCAAGCGCATTGCCGTCATCGAAAACGAATTCGGCCCCGAAAGCATCGACAACGACCTTCTCGTGCAGGACACTGACGAAGAAATCGTCGAGCTGAGCAATGGCTGTGTCTGCTGTACCGTGCGGGGTGACCTGATGCGTACGCTCGACGAATTGCGTCAGCGCCGCCAGTCAGGCGAGCTGAACTTCGAACGCGTCATCATCGAAACCACCGGCATGGCAAACCCGGGCCCCGTCTGCCAGACCTTCTTCATGGACGACGAAATTGCCGGCTATTACAAGTTGGACGCCGTCATCACCGTGGTTGACGCCAAGCACGGCATGGAAACGCTGGATCGCCAGGAAGAAGCGCAGAAACAGGCCGGCTTTGCCGACCGTATCCTGGTTTCCAAGAAAGACCTGGTAAGTGATGAGGAGTATCAGGCACTACGTGCCCGCCTGCTGCGTATTAATCCACGCGCGCCCATCACGCCCGTGCATTTCGGTGAAACTGACCTCCAGGCCTTGCTGGATATCAGTGGCTTCAATCTGAACACGATTCTGGATATCGACCCGGACTTTCTTGCCGAAGAACATCCGGATGCCGCTCATTCGCACCATCACCACGACCATGAAGGGGAATGTGGAGAACACTGCGGACACGATCACGGCCATCATCATCACCATGCTCATCAGGATGAGATCGGCGCGTTTGTATTCCGGTCAAACCGTGCTTTCGACCCGGAGCGCCTCGAAGAATTCCTGGGCGGCATCGTTCAGGTCTACGGCCCTGACCTGCTGCGGTATAAGGGAATCCTTTTCCTGAAAGGTATTAATCGCCGCATGCTGTTTCAGGGCGTACACATGATGATGGGCGCAGAGCCCGGTAAACCCTGGCTTTCAGGTGAAAAGCCTAGTACCAAGATGGTATTCATAGGTCGTAAACTGCCCCAAGAGATTTTCAAGCGGGGTCTGGAACAATGTCTGGTATGAGCCGGTTCGCGCAAGACACCCGTTCTGCGTACGGCTCCCCGACTCTCACTAGAAGAAAGAGGATGCAACATGGTTAGTAAAACTGCCAACGTCATGACTCCGGAGCAACTTCCTACTGAAGAAGAGCTCCTGGCCATGCCGGAATCCGAATACATGAATCCGGTTCAGCTCGCTTTCTTTCGCAATCGTCTGAAAGAGCTCGAGCAGGAAATCCTCAATAACGCAGGTGCCACCACGGAGAACTTGCGCGAAACCCAATTCGTGCCTGATCCGGCCGACCGTGCCACCATCGAGGAAGAGCACGCTCTGGAACTGCGTACCCGCGACCGCGAACGGAAACTGCTGAAAAAAGTTCAACAGGCTATCGCCAGTATCGATGCGGGCGATTACGGCTATTGTGAAGAAACCGGCGAACCAATCGGTATTGCGCGCCTGCTGGCTCGCCCCACCGCGACGCTGTCGCTCGAAGCTCAAGAGCGTCGCGAAATGCGCCAGAAACTCTACGGCGACTAAGCACACCTCTTCTCTTCGCGCGGGCGGCCTGTCCGCCCGCCGCATCTTTCGCCTCTTCACTTGAAATTGAAGCAGGCATCCCCATGTGAAAGCTTCAATAGGAAGATTCCATGGAACAATTTCACGCTACCACCATACTTTGCGTCCGTCGTGGCGATCAGGTCGCCATTGGCGGAGACGGCCAAGTCACGCTGGGCAACATCGTGATCAAGGGCACGGCCCGCAAGATTCGCAAGCTTTATCAAGACCGCATACTGGCAGGCTTTGCCGGCGCTACCGCGGATGCCTTCACGCTGCAGGAACGCTTCGAAGCCAAGCTCGAAAAACACCAGGGCAACCTGCTGCGTGCGGCGGTGGAACTGACCAAAGACTGGCGTACCGACCGCGTACTGCGTCGTCTGGAAGCTATGCTTATCGTGGCCGACAACGAACATACCCTGGTACTGACCGGCAACGGCGACGTCTTGGAACCTGAAGACGGCATCGCCGCTATCGGATCCGGCGGCGCCTATGCCCAATCCGCGGCTCTTGCGCTGCTCAAGAACACCGATCTGTCACCCGAAGACATCGTTCGCAAGTCCCTGGCCATCGCCGGCGACCTTTGCATCTACACGAACCAGAATCACGTCGTCGAGACCCTGTAACGCCCCGACGCCGCATTCCCAGATACTCACCATATTTGCCATGTCCGCGATCAACATGACCCCCGGAGAGATCGTCTCCGAGCTCGACAAACATATTGTCGGGCAGCAACAAGCCAAACGTTCAGTAGCGGTGGCCCTGCGCAACCGCTGGCGCCGTCAACAGGTACCCGAGCCACTGCGCCATGAAATCGTGCCGAAGAACATTCTCATGATCGGCCCCACCGGCGTCGGCAAGACTGAAATCGCCCGTCGGCTGGCCAAACTGGCCAATGCCCCCTTTATCAAAGTCGAGGCCACCAAGTTCACCGAAGTCGGCTATGTAGGCCGTGACGTCGAGACCATCATCCGTGATCTGGTCGATGCCTCGGTCAAACTGACCCGCGAAGTCGCCATGCGGCGTGTGCGCACGCTGGCCGAAGATGCCGCAGAAGATCGCATTCTGGACGTTCTGGTGCCGCCTGCACGCAATGCCCAGGGCGAGCCGGAGCGCGAGGAAAACAGCGCACGCCAGGTGTTTCGCAAGCGTTTGCGCGAAGGCAAGCTCGACGACATGCAGATTGAAATTGAAGTCGAGCAAACGCTGCCGCACATGGAGATCATGGCCCCTCCCGGCATGGAAGAAATGACCGAGCAGCTGCGCAGCATGTTCGCCGGCCTGGGTCGCGAAAAGAAAAAGCAGCGCAAGATGGCGGTCAAGGAAGCCTTTCGCCTGCTTACTGAGGAAGAAGCGGCAAAGCGCATCAACGAAGAAGAGCTGCGAGCCGAAGCGATTGCGAACGCCGAGCAGAACGGCATCGTGTTTTTGGACGAGATCGACAAGATCACAACGCGCCAGGAACATTCTGGCGGCGACGTATCCCGTCAGGGCGTGCAGCGCGACCTGCTTCCCTTGGTCGAAGGAACGACCGTCAACACTAAATACGGCGTGGTGCGCACCGACCACATCCTGTTCATTGCCTCCGGTGCCTTCCACCTCTCGCGTCCGTCGGACCTCATTCCCGAACTGCAGGGGCGCTTCCCGATCCGCGTAGAACTCGATTCGCTCACCGCAGACGACTTCGTTCGCATACTGTGCGACACCGATGCTTCGCTAACCAAGCAATACCACGCACTGATGGGCACCGAGGGCGTGAATCTCGACTTCACCGAAGACGGCATCCGCCGCCTGGCTGAACTGGCTTATTCGGTGAACGAACGCACCGAGAACATCGGTGCACGACGCCTCTACACCGTGATGGAGAAGCTGTTAGAAGACCTCGCCTTCGACGCCACCTCACACGAAGGGGAAACGGTCACGGTCGATGCCGCCTATGTAGACGAGAAGCTCAAGGAAACTGCAGCCAGCGAAGACCTTGCCCGCTACGTGTTGTAGCAGGGTCGTTGACACCATAGGCCGCCCAGAAATTATTTGGAAAGCTGGATGACTACATATTGCCCGTCAACACGACGGGCCGTGAACTTGATCTTGTCGCCGGGCTGGAAACCCGTTAGCAAAGTTTTGTCGACCTGATAGACCAGCGTAATAGCGGGCAAGTCTAGCTCTGAAATGGGGCCGTGCTTGATGGTAATTTTGCCTGCATCGGCATCGATACGACGTATTTCGCCTGAACCGCTGCCTTCCTGAGCCTGCGCCGGGATGCTGTAGCAGGTCATCACGGCCAGGGCGGCGGCCAATGCGGGCCGGACGCTTGGACTGAACATGCGATAATCTCCACAAGAAACAGTTTCTAGCATACCGCGATCAGGGGCCCCACAAGCAATATGGCAACACGACTTTCTGTGATTACCACCCGTGGTGGTGACGACGGCACGACCGGATTGGGTGACGGCACCCGTATCCCCAAAGATGATGCACGCATCACGGCACTGGGGGAAGTCGACGAACTGAATAGCGTCCTGGGTTTGCTGCGTACTGAATCGCTGCCGGCCGACATCGACACTTTACTGGAGCGTATTCAGAATCAGCTCTTTGATCTCGGCGCGGAACTCTGTATTCCCGGCCATGTTGCCGTACAGGAAGCGCATGTGGCAGGCCTCGATGCGGCCATCACGGATTACAACGCTGAACTAGGCAAGCTGCAGGAATTCATTCTGCCCGGCGGCAGCAGAGCGGCGGCTCTCGCCCACCTGGCACGGAGTGTCTGCAGGCGTGCCGAGCGCTCAGTCGTTGCCCTGGAGCGCCGCGACGCTGCCGCCGGCGAGCCCGAAGCCAGCAGCCATGTGCGCCATTATCTGAACCGGCTTTCGGATCTTTGCTTTGTGCTCGCCCGAGCCATCAACCGTGCCCAAGGCACGCCGGATGTGCTGTGGAGCCGCGATAACGCGACACCATGACTCGACTACGCCCGTCCAAACCGGGAAGCGTAAGCCGGCCGGCGCTTGCGGTGGCTTTGTTCGCGGTCGCTTATGCTAGCCACGCCTGGGCAGAACCAGGCAAGCGAGCCTGGACTGCTGCGGCGGTAAGTAGCGGCCTGCATAGCGTGGGCCAAGCCGCCACCGTTGCATACAATCCCGGCCCAAGGATACCTGCGGGCTCAGTCATCACCAAAGTTTATGCAAACCGCGACTATGCCGGGCAGGCGGATGTGCAGTCATCGCTTTGCTGGGGTGGCACCCAACGTTGTGTGGATATTGTCGGCCGGTCGATCAACACACCGGCCTTCAATGGCTTAGAGGCCGGCGGTCCGATCTATCTGGTTCACCGCGTCCATGCTTGGCATGGCAGCCACCAGCCCCTGTATGTCAAGGGAAACGTCACGGTTTGGTACGACGACGCTCCTGGGCAACGGCAATCGCGATAAGTTGTCGCCGGCGGGCAGCACAGTGCGCACTGTCATAACAAACTTTTCCACGATTTCGTCGATATCGGCGGCGGTGCAGGTAAAGGGCGGCGCAAACAACACATGATCGCCCTGCTTGCCGTCGACCGTGCCTCCAGACGGGTAGATCATCAAGCCGTTTTCCATTGCGCACTTTTTCAGGGCGGCGTGAATCCGCATGCTGGGGTCCAACGGCGTCTTGCCGGCCTTTTCAGCGACAAACTCCACCCCTACAAACAGCCCTCTGCCGCGTATGTCACCAACATTAGGATGATCGGCAAGCTGCTCGCGCAGCGCCGTACGCAGCTGTTCGCCGCGTTCCTGGACGTTGGCCAGAAGCCCATCGCGCTCAATGACCTGTTGCACCGCCAACGCGGCCGCGCATGCGGTGGCGTGGCTCATATAGGTGTGGCCATGTTGGAAGTAGCCGCTACCATTCACGATGGTGTCATAGATACGGCTGGTCGCAACAATGGCGCCGATCGGCTGATACCCGGCCCCAAGACCCTTGGCGATTGCGATGATGTCGGGAACGATGTCATCTTCTGCGCAGGCGTAAAGGTGGCCGGTGCGGCCCATACCTGACATGACCTCGTCGAGAATCAGCAAAACGCCGTGGCGGTCGCAGACCTCGCGCACCTTCTTGAAGTAGCCTCCAACAGGCGGCAGCACACCGGCGGTGGCTCCTACCACTGTTTCGGCAACGAACGCCGCAACGTTTTCCGGCCCTAGCTCGCGGATCTTGGCATCAAGCTCGTCGGCCAAGCGCTGCGCATATTGTTCTTCGGACTCGCCGGCACGTTGGTCGCGATACGCGTAGCACGGCGATACGTGATGAGCCTCGATCAAGAGTGGAAGAAAGGGTTCACGACGCCACGCATTGCCACCGATTGCCAGAGCGCCGAGCGTGTTGCCATGGTAGCTCTGACGACGAGCGATGAAATGCCGGCGCGAGGTTTCGCCTTTTTCGACGAAATACTGGCGAGCCAGCTTGAGTGCCGCCTCGACCGCCTCGGATCCGCCCGAAACGAAATACACGTGGTTCAAATCGCCCGGCGCACGCGTCGCGAGAAATTCCGCCAAATCCTCGCATGCCTCAGTGGTGAAAAAGGAAGAGTGGACATAAGCCATCTCGTCGAGCTGCTTCTTGATAGCGCCAATGACGTGCGGATGGTCATAGCCCAGGCACGAGACAGCCGCACCGCCGCAGGCGTCGATATAGCTGCGGCCATTACGGTCGAAAACCCGTATACCTTCGCCGCGTGCGGCAAATTCTAGGGACTGATGTGGGTTGCGATGGAATACGTGTGTCATGGAATCAACCGTAGATAAATTCAACAGGTGTTTCAACACTCTATCCTTATGCAACACACAAATCAACAAAATCCTCTATGCTGTAGTTTTTTCAGTCGCGACTATGGCAAAGAAGCAACAACCCCCACACACTCTTGACGAGTTGGTTGCTCTGGTCAGGGAACGCTTCCCGGAAATGAGCCCGCAATTCCAGATCGGCGCACGTTACCTCATTGATTTCCCTGCCGAGGTTCCCGTGCAATCGATGCGGCGCATTGCTACAGATGCCGGCGTTCAACCCGCTACGCTTGTCAGATTCGCGCAAGCATTAGGCTATTCCGGCTGGGAAGATATGCGTCAGGTCTTCATCAGGGGTCTGCATCAGATCCCGCGCCGCTATGCAGATCAGGCGCGTGAAGTCGTACGCCACCGCAGCGTCCGCACTACCCTCAGCCGCCATGTCATGACACAGACGCTGAACCTGCAGCTACTGGAAGACCTGAATACCGACCGGCTGCCTGCCGCCATCCGTTTGCTGCAACGATCACGACACGTACATGTAGCGGGGTTCAGAGCCTCACATGCCGCCGCCCACACGCTCCACTACCTGTACCGGCTATTTCGCAATTCGGTGACATTGCTGCGAGGTGACGCGGGTTTGCTGGAAATGGAGCTGCGCGCCCTCGAGCCAAGGGATGTCGTTGTCATTATTGGTTTTGCGCCTTACTCACAAGAAGGCTTACGTGTGGCTCAGGCGGCACGGCAGCGTAACTGCCGGATCATCGCCATTTGCGACAGCGAGGTCGCACCGGTGGCACAGCATGCAGAAGTCACGCTTTTATTTGCCACAGAAACGCCCGGCTTTTTCCCGACTTCCGCCGCCGCCATGGTGCTTGTCGAGGTGCTGGCAAACCAGCTGCTCAGCCGTGCCGGCCGCCAGGCCATCGAGGCACTGGATGTTGCCGAAGATCAGCTGCGCAGCAGCGGCGCCTATCTGGAGCCGCAGGCGCCTACATCAAGCTCTGTATAAATTTGCGTAAGTGCGCCGCCAGGCCGTCGAGATCGCGCTGCAGGCTGACAAAGTCGCCCGATTTCTCGAAGGTGGTTTCATTCATGTATAGCTTGCGATTCAGCTCAATTTGCAAGCTGTGACGATGTTCAGCTGGATGACCGACCTGTGCCACCAACGCCACCCCTTTGAAGGGGTCATTGCGCGCCACGGTATATCCGCAACCGGTTAGATAGTCTTCAATAATTCCGGTAAAGGTCGGATCGCAAGTGGTGCCGTCGCGGTCGCCCAACACGAAATCGGCCAATTGACGCTCACTACCCTGCTGAAGCGCGGCGTAAGAATCCGATGGCATCGAATGCAGGTTCAGGTGCCACACCATACCGAAGCGGTCGACGGCATGGTGTATCTGCTTCCACAGGGCGCTGTGGTAAGGCTCGTAGAAAGTACTGATACGATTTTCAAGCTCGCCCACCCATAATTTGCGGTCATACATGGCACGGCCATTCACACTATGCCAAAAAAGGCCATAGCCAAGACGGGATTTTTCCGTGGGGCGGATCTCGCTGGTCCAGGGTTCTGCCAGAATATTGGGGTCGATGTCATCGAGCTCGCGGTTTACATCGACATAGCTGCGGGGAAACTCGGCGCACAGCAACGTACCACCGTGCCGAGGCACAGACGCCCACAGCTCATCCACATAGGCGTCTTCAGCCCAGCGCAAGACGGAGACCGGAAGCACCGTCTGGAAGTCCTGCGGATAGGTGCTGCCGCTATGAGGTGAGTCACATACCAGGGGAACGGCCTCGACTGTTGGGGTCAGCAGGCGATACGGCTCGAAGTCCGAATCAGCGAATTTCATGTCACGCAATCTCCGTATTAGGGTCTGTCTGCAATGACACAGCAGCTACCGGCGTGCCTGAAGCAACCGGAATGGATTCGCCCGTGTCGTTCAGATGGCAGGCACTCCAGTGGCCGGGGGCAATTTTCTGCATGAGAGGCCTTTCTGCGCGGCACCGATCCATCGCCCGCGGGCAACGGGGATGGAATGCACAACCGGAGGGCGGGTCGGCGGGCGATGGGAGTTCACCGGAGATGGGGTCGAAACGCCGCTTGCCTGCGCTGAGTACGGGCAATTCCTTGAGCAAGGCCTGGGTGTACGGATGGCTGGCTTGCGAAAACACCCGCTCGGTGTCCGCCAGTTCAACAATACGGCCCAAATACATGATGGCTACGCGATCGGAAATGTGGCTGACCACCCCAAGGTTGTGACTGATAAAGACGTAAGTGAGGTCGAAGTCTCGACGCAGCTCCATGAACAGGTTCAATACCTGCGCCTGGATGGAGACATCGAGGGCAGCCACCGCCTCGTCACACACGATGATCGATGGTTTGAGGGCTAGTGCACGCGCCACACCGATGCGTTGACGCTGCCCGCCCGAGAATTGGTGGGGATAACGTTCACGATAATCTGGGTCCAGCCCTACCTTGCGCAGCAGGTTGCAAACGTAGTCGTCGCGCTCTGCACGGCTGACCAGCCCATGCACCACCGGTGCTTCGCCGATGATGTCGCGCACCCGCATACGCGGATTCAATGATGAGAACGGATCTTGAAAAATCATCTGCACAGCCAGCTCGTAATCGCGCCGCTGCTGCCCATGCAAGCCGGCGATATCCCGGCCTCGGTACAGAACTTTTCCGGCTGTAGGGGGAATAATGCCGGTCAGCATGCGGCCCAATGTGGTCTTGCCGCAGCCTGATTCCCCTACGATGGCCAGAACCTCACCATGACGAATGTCTAGATCCACACCCATCACCGCTTGCACGGGCGACGGTTTGCCCTGGCCTCGCAGCCGACGCCCGATACGATCAATGAAGTCGGACGGCTGCACATATTCGCGCCGTAAACCTTCCACCTGCATGATGGCAGAGCCAAGTTTCATATCCGCTCTCCGCTATGCCAGCATCTGACTTCGTGTCCGGGGGCAAGCGCACGCGTTTCGGGAGTGTGCTCACATTGAGCATCGGCTCGATAGCATCGGCTGCGAAAGGCGCAGCCCGTCGGCAGGTTCAATAACGATGGCGTGGAACCGGGAATCTGAAACAAGGGCTCGCCGCGGGTGCCCAACGACGGGATGGATGCCATCAAGCCGTGTGTATAGGGATGCATGGGCTGGTCGATGAGCGCTTGAGTGCTGGTGGATTCCACAATGCGACCGGCATACATGACAGCCATACGATCGGCGAGCCCCGACACCAAGGCCAAATCGTGTGTGATCCAAATTAGCGCCGTCCCCATCTCACGGCAAAGCTTCTGCACCTCGTAAAGAATTTGCCCTTGTATGGTGACGTCCAGCGCTGTGGTGGGTTCGTCCGCAATAATGAGCTTCGGGCCATTGAGCAACGCTATGGCAATGGCGATACGCTGACGCATGCCGCCTGAAAGATGGTGCGGGTAGACCATGAGCCTGGCTTCAGGCGCCGGAATTCCTACCATACGCAGGACCTCTAGTGCTCGAGCGCGCGCAGCCTGCCGCGACACTTTCTCATGCGCACGTACTGTTTCGATCATCTGCGTATCGATGCGCAAGGTGGGGTTCAGCGTCATCATGGGATCTTGAAAGATCATGGCCAGACGATTACCACGCAGGTTACGCATCTGTTCCGGGCTTACCTTGGTCAGGTCATAGCCGTCGAACATCATGCGCTCGGCCCTGACCTTGCCACGCTCGCCCACCAGACCCATGATGGAAAAACCCGTCACGCTCTTACCCGAACCTGATTCACCGACCAACCCTAAAATTTCACCGGGACGCAAATGCAGCGAAACACCGTCGACAGCCTTGACCACGCCATCTCGGGTGTAAAACCATGTTTGCAGGCCTTGTACATCCAGCAGAAGCTCATTCCCCTTGCGGTGCTCTTGTATTGGGGTCATTGTTAGACCTCGTTGCGGGGATTGAGGATGTCCCGCAAATGGTCGCCCACCAGATTGATGGCCACCACTACGATCGCCAGCGCAATCCCCGGAAAGAAACAGATCCAGTAGGTGCCCGACAGCAGGAACTCGAATCCATTGGAAATCAGCATGCCCAGCGACGGTTCAGTGACCGGCACTCCCACGCCAAGAAACGATAACGTGGCTTCTAAAGCAATGGCGTGCGCCAGATCGATGGTGGCAATCACCATGAGTGGCGGTATGCAATTGGGAAACACATGCCGCCACAAAATACGGTGCCAGCTAAGCGCCATGCAACGGGCGGCTTCGACGTATTCCCTGTTGCGCTCAACGATGGCTGCAGCCCGCGCGGCACGGGCAAAATAGGCCCACTGCACCACAATGAGCGCAATAATGACCTTGTCTACGCCCTTGCCCAAGGCCGCCAGCAACACCAGCGCCACAAGAATAGAGGGAAACGACAGCTGCATGTCGACGACTCGCATCAGGAATGCGTCGATACGGCCGCCAAAATACGCAGCCACCAACCCCACAGCCGCCCCAATAACGAACGCAGCCGTCACCGACACAAAGCCCACGAATAGGCTGATTCGCATGCCGTAAAGAATGGCGGAAAGTACATCGCGTGCCTGGCCGTCAGTGCCCAGCCAGTAAGTCAGGCTGCCGTCGAAATTCGTGCTACCTGGCGGCATCTTGGCGTCGAGGATGTCCAAACTGGCCAGGTCGAAGGGGTTCTGCGGCGCCAACCAGGGTGCAAATACGGCTGCTGCAATGGACAGCAGCAGCACGACAAGCGCAATGACAGCCGTCTTACTGGAGGCAAACTGAGCCACGAAGCGACGCCAACGGGTAGTGGCGACCCGCGCCGCGCCGGCCTCGACAGCGGTATCCAGCTGCATGGGTTCTACGACACGACTCATGATGCGGTGGCTCCCAAGCGTACGCGCGGATCAAGCACGGTGTAGCCGATGTCCACAATCAGATTCAACATGGCAAGGAACACGACGGTCAGCATGAGATAGGCCACAACAACCGGCCGGTCCAGATTCACTATGGAGTCGATCAGCAACTTGCCCATGCCGGGCCATGAGAAAACCGTTTCCGTCACCACCGCAAATGCAAAAACCTGACCGTATTCCAGGCCGCCGATGGTCACGATGGGAATCATGATGTTCTTCAACAGATGCACACCCAATACGCGACGCTCGTGCAGACCCTTAGCACGCGCGAACTTGATGTAGTCCTGCGGCAGGCATTCGCGTGTCGCCGCGCGAGTCACGCGAATGATGAGTGCGCACTTGGCGGTCGCGATAGTTAATGCGGGCAAAATCAGACTGCGCAGGCCTTCCCAATTGAAGATACTCAGTTGGATGGGGCCGAAATCTTCGACCGGCCCACGGCCCCCTGCAGGCATCCAGCCCAGCATCACTGCAAACAACATAATCAGCATCAGGCCGACCCAAAAATTGGGTAGGGAAAAACCCAGGACGGAGCCGGACATAATGCTGCGGGACAACAGCCGTTCCGGATGCAGACCGGCATAGATCCCAAGAGGAATGCCCACCACCATCGATATGAACATCGCAAGCGTCGCTAGCTCTAGAGTTGCCGGCATGCGCTCAAGAATGAGATGCATGGCCGACTCCCCCGTAAGAAAGCTGTTGCCGAAGTCCAGCTGAACCGCCTTACTCAGGAAGATGAAATACTGTTCCCAGAGTGGCTTGTCCAAGCCGAGGTTACGCCGGATTGCTTCACGTTCAAGGTCTGTGGCCTCGGGGCTGGCCATCATGAGTACCGGGTCGCCGATCACATAGAGACCGGCGAACACCAGTGCCGACATGACCAGTACAACCAGCCCCGTTTGCAGCAGGCGACGAATAATGGTGGCGGTCACGACGTGCTCAGGGTGCCGGCTTCATGTCTTGAGCCAGTGTCATCTGATCGGCCCGCCCTGCATAACGGATGTCATTCTTCATGGCCCATACCGACATCTCAAATTGCAGCGGCAAGATCCCGTAGTCGTCCATGACCATGCCACTGGCCTTTTGCAACAGCTCTGCGCGCTTGTCATCTTCGAGTGTGCGCGAAGCTTCCAGCACCAGCTTGTCGACTTCCGGATTGGAGTACTTACTCCAGTTGGTGGTACCCAGGCCGAGTTCAGGCTGCTTGGTAACCACCAGCGAATTCAGCGGGTTGAGCATTTCACCCGATGACGCCGCCCAACCGGCCAGATAGGCGCTGAATGCATGAGCATTACGCTGCTTGAAGAACACGGCGGGTGCCATAGTTTCGACATTCACCTTCACGCCGATGCGTGCCCACATGGCCGCCACGACTTGGGCGATTCGCTGGTCGTTGGTGTAGCGCCCCGCAGGTGAACCCAGCGACATGGTGAAACCATTGGGGTAACCGGCTTCTGCCAGCAATTGCTTGGCGCGCTCGACGTCTGCGGCAGGCGCCTTAGCGTATTTCTCGGAGGTACCGAAGCCTGGGTAGGCCAGCAGGTTGCCCGCGGCCATCGCGGAACCACCCATCACACGATCTACGATGCTCTGACGGTCGATCGCCAACGAGAGGGCCTCACGTACGCGACGGTCCTGTAGTGGATTCTTGCCGTCTGTACCCGACATGCCGGGCGGAAGGTCGTCGCCCTGCAGCAAGGCAATGTAGATGACACGGACCGATGGTGTTTCCTGCACATACAGATCTTTGTTTTGCTTGAGCTTGGGCAGGTCGTCGGTGGGAGGATCCTCGATAAGATCGACGTCACCGGCTAGCAGAGCAGCCACGCGTGCCGCAGGATTGGTAATGGGCCGGTAAATAACGCGATCCCATGCGGGCGCTTCGCCCCAGTAGTTTTCGTTGCGCTCGAAGACGATTTCAGCGCCGCGTTTCCAGGAGACGAACTTATACGGACCGGTGCCTACTAAACCATCACCCCGGTTCAGCTCGACAGTGGTCTTACCCTCGGGTGCCGGCCCTGCAGCCGCCTTAGACGACATGATCGGCACCATTGCCAGGTTAGGCAGAAGCACGGGCGAAGGCCCCTTGGTGATGATCTTAAGCGTATGCGGATCAACCACTTCCAGCCGGTCGATGCTGCTCAGATAGAGCGCATAGGACGACGGGCTGTTAGGTACCTTGGGCACCCGGTCGTAGGTGAAGACGACGTCTTCAGCCGTAAACGGCGTACCATCTGAGAACTTGACGTCCTTGCGTAGGTTGAAGGTCCAGGTATCGCCATCGACCGTCCAGGACTCTGCCAGGGACGGTACAGGCTTGGCGACCGCATCGGTGCGCACCAGTGGATCGAACAGGGTTTCTGACAGCTGCGTATTCGGTGTCAGCGAGTGGAACTGCGGATCCATCGAGGTGGGTTCGGAGCGCAGAGCGATGACTAGGTCTCGTGCCTGCGCAGCGGCGGAGAAGCAAAGCGTGGCAGCCAACGCCGTGAAGGCGATGGTCTTGCGAATGGACTTCATGTTTTGTTGCCCCTTATCGTTAAAAGTGTCGGGGAGCCTGAACAACATGAAAAAAGGCCCCATGCCATCGGCATGGAGCCCAGTGTAACGAGGTGACCCGCCCCGCAAGATAAGGATTTTCCCGAGCGCCGAGACGGGTCGGCGGGCGGGCCCCCGCAGCGCTTATTGCGATTTTGCAATCATGTATTCGACGGCGGCACGCAGGGTGTCATCATCAGCCTTCGTAGCTCCACGAGGCGGCATCGCGCCCTTCCCGTTGATGGTGACTTCCATCATTGCATCCATGCCGCGCTCCATGCGGGACGCCCAGGCAGCCTTGTCGCCCAGTTTGGGAGCGCCGGCCACGCCGGCCATGTGGCAAGCGAGACATGCCGACTTGTAGAGTTTTTCGCCTGCAGGGTCGATGGCTTCTCCAGCCGCCGAAGCGAGTGCAGGGAGCATCCCTGCGGCAAGAACGACGACCAACGCAAATTTGGCTGAACGCTTGAACATAGTGGGCTCTCCTGTGCCGGGTTTGTTCATATCGGCTGGCGCCGATCTGTTTCTGTGTACGGTTCCATTTGACCGTAAGTCACCCACCCCTTCTTTGTGCCACGACAAATACGGAATACGATACTTACGGGTTTACCCGAACCATCACAGCCCCTACCCCGCTTTAGCGGGCGCATAGGGAGCAGCCCCACTAAGCGAAGGGTTACAGGTGATAGAATGAAACTCCCGAACCTGCAGGGCCCGAGATGAGCACCAACATTCCTCGTTCTCTCGTCAAGAACCTCGATCTTTTCCGAGCGGTCCCCGACAAAGACCTGGACACAGTGCTTTCCATCGCTCGCCCCATGCGCCTGAACGCCGGCGACTCGGTCTTTCAACAGGGGCAGAATGCCGAACATTTTTTCGTTCTGCTGCACGGTCACCTGAAAGTGCTGCAAACCACGGCGGAAGGCGAACAGGTCATGGTGCGCTATGTCATCCCCGGTGAAGTTTTCGGCATTGCCAAAGCCATGCGCCGCCCCACTTACCCGGCTTCATGCGTGGCCGTCGAAGAAAGTATCGTGTTGGCATGGCCGTCGGCCGAATGGGACCGCTTCATGACCGGGAATCTGCAATTTGCCGCTAACGCCTTACAGGCGGTGGGTCAGCGTCTGCAAGACGCTCATACCCGCATCAAAGAGCTGTCCACCGAAGAAGTCGAGCAGCGTGTCGCACGCTGTATTCTCCGGCTGATCGACTCATCAGGAGAAAAAACCGACGACGGCATCGCCATTAATTTCCCGATCACCCGTCAAGAAATCGCCGAAATGACCGGCACCACCTTACATACCGTCAGCCGCTTGCTCAGTGCATGGAAAGATCGTGGTCTGGTGATTACGGGGCGCAAGCGGGTCGTAGTCCGCAAGGTGGACGACCTGATACGCCTCGCTGAAGGCGAACCGATCGAAAGCGCCGGGAATTCCTCAACACGTAAAAGCTCAGTGCAACCGCTGTAAGCAGCGGCTGCGATCCTGCTAGCTTCCTGACTCATCCACTATCAGGCGTATACCCAGATTGGAAGGTGGTATACCCACCGAACATGCGCCTGCCTTGGGGTCGCGCATGAAATCGGTGATCAGGCTGTGGTGCGAACCGGCGACCACCCGTATTCCACAGTTTTCTGTGGCGGGCAAGATCTCGTTGCCTTCCTCGTCCACGTACCGGCGGACATGGCAGGTGTTAGTCCATTCCCAAACGTTACCGCCCAAATCCAGAATTCCCGCCGCGTTGCTGCCGAACGTACCGAACGGGCGCGGGAACGGGTCTGCGGCAGCCTTGCGCTGGGATTCGAGCGCATACTCCGCCAGCCAACGCTGAGCCGGGTTATTGGCATCGTCCGGCCGGTAGAGGTCAAGGCGCAGGTCTTCCTTGAAGACTTCTCCCGCCAAGTGCACCCATTCTGCATAGGTGGGCAGGCGGTAATGCTGCCCGGTCCGAGCACTGTACCAACGTGCATAGGCGGTGGCATCGTCCCAGCTCACGCCGACCACCGGCAACTCAGGAGAGACGTCATCCCGGTGATCCTTATGCAAGGGGCGGCAACCCTCTTCACGCACACACTCTGCATATTCGGCCTGGCTTACCAGCCGCTTCATCACGCGCATCGGCCGATCAAATTCGACAGTCAGCCGAGCGGGCATGGCCGGCATCCCGTTTACCAGTGCCTCTGCGGTCGTGTAGTACTCGACTTTTCCGGGAGCAATGGTGACCAACAGTCCGTCAGTGGCATCAGCGGCGAAGGCCTGCATACCCGGTAATACACTCGTTGCCAAGGCAAGCAGGCCGCCTGCCGCAGCAAGCCTGGAAATGGCGGAAGCAATCGTACGCAAACGCATGGCAGTCCTTGTTGTCTTGCGGGCTGCCTCGCGCAGACCCGCCCTGATTTGATTGGACTACAGCAAGCGTGTGCCTTCTTTGTGCCAGGACAAGTTAACGGTTGAAACACACCTTAGTCGATGGCTTTGGTCATTTCCTCGACGGTTTTCTTGGCGTCACCGAACACCATCATGGTCTTTTCCATATAGAACAGCTCGTTGTCCAGCCCGGCATAGCCGGCTGCCATGGACCGTTTATTGACAATGACCGTCTTGGCCTTGTAAGCCTCGAGAATGGGCATGCCATAGATAGGCGAGCCTTTTTGTTGGGCAGCCGGGTTTACGACATCGTTCGCGCCGAGCACAATCGCCACGTCGACCTGCCCAAATTCGGTGTTGATGTCTTCCATTTCGAAGACTTGGTCGTAAGGTACTTCGGCCTCGGCCAGGAGCACGTTCATGTGTCCGGGCATGCGACCGGCCACCGGGTGAATGGCATAACGCACCGTGACGCCGATATCCACCAGCTTATCGGCAAGTTCCTTAACGGCATGCTGCGCCCGCGCCACCGCTAGCCCATAGCCCGGAACGATGACAACGCTTTCCGCATTGCCCAGGATGAACGCGGCGTCCTCGGCACTGCCACTCTTCACTGTGCGCTGCTGACCGTCATCTGCAGCCGCCGCCGCGTCATCCCCACCAAAGCCGCCCAGTATCACGTTGAAGAATGAGCGATTCATCGCTTTGCACATGATGTAGCTGAGAATGGCCCCGGAGGAACCGACCAGCGACCCGGCAATGATGAGCATGGAGTTATTTAGGCTGAACCCAATGCCTGCGGCCGCCCAGCCCGAGTAGCTGTTCAGCATGGACACTACGACAGGCATGTCTGCGCCGCCGATCGGGATGATGATGAGCACCCCCAACGCGAATCCCAACGCAATGACAAGCAGGATATCCAGCCAGCTTTGAGAATGCCAGAAGCCGAAAATGAAGAAAAGTGTGGCAAGCCCCAGCGCCGCATTGAGCAAGTGTTGCCCCTTGAACTGAACCGGCGCGCCCTGGAACAGGCGAAACTTGTATTTGCCGCTAAGCTTGCCAAAGGCGATCACCGAGCCGGTGAACGTCACTGCCCCAATAAATGCTCCGAGTGCAAGCTCGATACGGTTACCACCGGGAATCGGCCCGTTGGGTTCGGTAATTTGAAACGCCCACGGCTCTGCGACGGCGGCTACGGCAATAAAGACGGCCGCCAACCCAATCATGCTGTGCATGAAGGCCACCAGTTCGGGCATTTTTGTCATTTCGACCCGCCGCGCCATGACGGTGCCCACCGAGCCTCCAAGCAGCAGCCCTAACAAAACCCACCCCAACCCCAGTGGCGACGACGCCAGCGTGATGATCAGCCCGGCGGTCGTGAAAATGGCGATGGCCATGCCCACCATGCCAAAGAGGTTGCCGCGAATGGAGGTGGTGGGATGCGACAGCCCCTTGAGTGCCTGAATGAAGCATACCGAAGCCAGCAAATAAAGGAAGACGACAAGATTCATGCTCATTTGGCATCCTCCCGTACCGGCTTACGTTCCTTCTTCTTAAACATCTCCAGCATTCGGCGCGTGACCAGAAACCCGCCAAAGACATTGACCGCAGCCAGCGCGACGGCCAATACCCCCATGACCTTGCCCAACGGAGTTTCAGTGAGGGCCGCCGCCAGCATTGCCCCCACAATGACGATGGCGGAAATGGCATTCGTGACGGCCATGAGCGGTGTGTGCAAGGCCGGCGTTACATTCCAGACCACGTGATAGCCGACATAGATGGCAAGCACGAAGATGATGAAATTCAACAGCAAGGGCGAAATAGCGTCCATGTGTCGGTCCCTCTCAGGAGTAGGCTCAGGTACGACGCAACACTTTGCCTTCGTGCGCCACCAGACATGCAGCAACGATATCGTCATCCATAGGCAGCTGCAGCTGTGAGGCTTCAGGCGGCAGCACTAGCTTGAGGAAATCCAGCACATTGCGAGCATAAAGACTAGAGCTGTCGGCAGCTACCAGGGCCGGCAGGTTGGTATGCCCAATAATCACCACGTCGTGCTTACGCACTACCCGCCCCGCTTCGGTCAATGGGCAATTGCCGCTGACGCCATCGGCCGCACGGCCCGCCGCGATATCAACAATGACGGAACCCGGGCGCATCGCCCTGACCATGTCTTCCGTGATGAGAACGGGCGCCGGCCGTCCCGGAATGAGCGCAGTGGAGATCACAACATTGGCCTGCGCCACACGCTTTGCCACTTCCACCTTCTGTCGGTCCAGCCAGCTTTGCGGCATGGGCCGGGCATAGCCCCCCACACCTTCGGCAGCTTCACGCTCTTCATCGGTCTCGTAAGGAACGTCGATGAATTTTCCACCCAGCGATTCGACTTGTTCCTTTACTGCCGGCCGGACGTCAGAGGCTTCGATCACGGCTCCCAGCCTTTTGGCCGTAGCGATCGCCTGCAAGCCCGCCACGCCAACGCCTAGCACGACGACGCGAGCGGCCTTGATGGTGCCCGCCGCAGTCATTAGCATGGGGAAGAGACGTTGATATTCGTTAGCGGCCAACATGACCGCCTTGTAGCCCGCCACATTGGCCTGGCTGGACAGCACGTCCATGCTTTGGGCCCGTGTAGTGCGCGGCGCGGCTTCCAGGGCGAACGCCGTGAGCCCGCCTTCAGCCAACCGCTGCAGCCCGCCTGTATCGAAGGGATTCAGCATGCCGACTACGGCTGCGCCGGGCTTCATGAGTGACAGCTCCGCCGGGCTGGGAGCCTGAACCTTGAGCACGAGATCGGCCGCCAACGCGGACTGCGCATCGACGATTTCAGCGCCCGCATCGCGATAGGCGTCGTCGACAGCGCTGGCTGCCTCACCCGCCCCGGACTGCACGCATACTGCGTGGCCTTGAGCCACCAGTTTCTTGACCGTTTCCGGTGTTGCCGCTACCCGGGTTTCTCCTGCCGCCGTCTCGGCGGGTACGCCTATCCGCATATCCGACTCCTGTCGTCACGAGCGAGCAACCAGCGTAAAGACTGTCCTTACGCTGTTTACACGCGATCCGCCTGGAGCGCAATGCAGGGCGTTACGGATTGATTAGGCCGTAGCGGGGTTGAAACCTGCCGCGTGAGCCTGTTCGTCGGCGTGGTAAGAAGACCGCACCATGGCGCCCACAGCGGCGTGGGTAAAGCCCATGGCATAGGCTTCGCGCTCGAACATCTTGAAAGTGTCGGGGTGCACGTAACGCAACACGGGCAGGTGATGCGCCGAAGGTTGCAGGTATTGACCGATAGTGAGCATCTCGATGCCGTGGTCTCGCATATCGCGCATGACTTCGAGAATTTCTTCGTCGGTTTCCCCCAAGCCGACCATCAGCCCCGACTTGGTGGGGACGTCTGGGCACAATTCCTTGAACTCCTTCAGGAGTTTGAGGGAATGCATGTAGTCGGCACCGGGACGCGCCTGCTTATACAGCCTTGGCACCGTTTCCAGGTTGTGATTCATGACATCGGGCGGTTCCACCTTGAAGATATCGAGCGCGCGCTGCAAGCGACCACGAAAATCGGGCACTAAAACCTCGATGCGGGTCTGCGGTGAATGGTGGCGAACTTCGCGAATACATTCTGCGAAGTGGGCTGCACCGCCGTCGCGCAGATCGTCTCGATCAACGGAGGTGATCACCACATACGAAAGCCGCATGGCGCCGATGCTGCGGGCCAGATTGGCGGGTTCGTTGGGATCAAGCGGGTCTGGCCGGCCGTGGCCGACGTCACAGAAGGGGCATCGCCGGGTGCATTTGTCGCCCATGATCATGAAGGTGGCGGTGCCCTTGCCAAAGCATTCGCCGATATTGGGGCAGGATGCTTCTTCGCATACCGTAAACATGTTGTTCTCGCGCAGAATGCGCTTGATGTCATGGAAGCGCGAACCGGGAGCCGCCGCCTTCACCCGTATCCATTCAGGCTTTTTCAGACGTTCAGTCTGAACGATCTTGATGGGCAGACGGGAGGTCTTGTCTGCTGACTTTTGCTTGGCGTTTGGATCATAAGCGGCCGGGCGCACCGTAGGTTTGCGCTCGGCGGCCTGCTCATTGGGTGTGGACATAAAATTCCTGGCTATCGGGTGTTTAAGAGCATTTTAACGTGCCAAGTCAAACGGCGAGTAATGCCCTTATAGATCAACGGCCTTTCCAGACCGGCGGGCGCTTGTTGATGAAGGCGTCGATGCCTTCGAGCACATCGTCGGCCATCATGTTGCGCGCCATAGTTCGGGCTGCGAAGTCGTAGGCGTCAGGCAGCGCCATAGCGCGCTGCCTGTGGAACATCGCCTTGCCGGTGCGCACCGCCACCGGACTCTTTTCACAAATGGATGTCACCAAGGCGTCCACGGCGGCATCAAGTTCGTTCGCGGGAGCGACACGGTTAATCAGCCCGCTTGCAACCGCCTGCTCTGCGCTGATGAATTCGCCGGTGATCAGCATTTCGAACGCCTGCTTGGCAGACACATTACGTGACAGCGCCACCGCGGGGGTGGAACAGAACAAGCCGACATTGATACCCGATACGGCGAACTTGGCGGTGTCGGCGGCTACGGCCAAGTCGCAGCTGGCCACCAATTGACAACCCGCGGCCGTTGCCACGCCCTGCACCTTGGCGATGACGGGAACGGGAAAGTTCACAATAGACTGCATCAGCCGGCCACACTGCTGAAATAGCTGCAGATAGTATTCGTGGTCGCGGTTGGCCTGCATCTGCTTGAGGTCATGGCCGGCGCAAAACGCACGCCCTGTAGCGGCCAGCACCACGCAGGACAGGGTGTCATCCGCCGCCGCATGGTCGAACGCGCCTTGTAAAGCCGTCAGCACTTCTTCGGACAAAGCATTGAACTGACTCGGGCGGTTCAACGTGAGGGTCAACACCCCTTGAGCGAGCCGGCTGATGACGGGTGCTTCCGACATATCCATGACGTCTCCTTTATGTGTCGTGATGAAATGTGGCTTGCAGACGCGTGGCCAGCCGCTCGCCAACCTGCTGCACTGAGGTACTGACCCCGCAACGGCGCAAGTCGACCGTGGGCATCCCTTGGTAACCACAGGGATTGATGCCGCCAAATGGGGCGAGATCCATATCCACATTCAAGGCCAGGCCATGATAGGCCCTTCCGTAACGCAGCTTGATGCCCAGAGCGGCGATCTTTGCCAGCTGCTCACCTTGCGGATCGTAGCCGCCCCGACTCTCATCATAGGGCACATATACCCCCGGCGCACCCTCCATGCGGCGCGCATCCGGCACGCCGAAGTCCGCCAATGTGGCGATGATGACGTCTTCAAGTCTGGCCACATACTCTTTGACGAAGATCCCATGGCGCTTGAGATCGAACAGACAATACGCCACCACCTGCCCCGGCCCGTGATAGGTCACCTGGCCTCCGCGGTCGCACTGCACCACTTCGATATCGCCGGGATTCAACAAATGCTCTGGCTTGCCGGCCTGACCCAACGTATAAACAGGCGCATGCTCCACCAACCAGATTTCATCGGGCGTGGATTCGGTTCTTGTTTCGGTGAACTCGCGCATCGCCTCCCACACAGGTACGTACGGCACACGCGGAGGCAACCAACGGTATTGCATATTCCTGCCCGGCACCGCTAGAGAACAACGCTGACCAGCGGATGCCCATGCAGGCTGCGATACAGTGCATCGAGCTGTTCACGCGAAGTCGCCCTCACGGTGAAGGTCACACTCAGATAGTTGCCACTTTTGCTGGCGCGCATTTCGACGGAGGCAGGATCGAAGCCGGGATCATGACGCAACACGACTTCGGTCAGAATTTGCGCGAACTCGGGATGGGACTTCCCCATTACCTTGATGGGAAAATCACAAGGGTACTCAATCAGGGACTCTTCAGGCGGTATCTCTTTCATGTCAAAGTGCGGCAATCACCGCATCGTAGGCTGCCCTCAGACGGGCATATACCGGACCCGGCAGGCCGCTTCCAACGGCTTGGCCGTTATAGCGGGTGATCGGCAGCACTTCCTTGGTGGCGGATGTCAACATCAGCTCGTCGGCAGAAGCGACTTCGGCTTCGGTCACGGGCCGTGCTTCAAAGGGGATACCGCAGCGATCGGCCAGCTCTTCCATCAGGCCATAACGTATGCCCTCTAGTATGAGCTCGTCACGCGGCGGCGCCAGCAGGGTGCCGTTACGAACGACCCAGATATTCGCCGCCGAGCCTTCAGTGAGGTGACCGTCACGAAACTGGATCACATCGTCGACGCCTGCGTCGATCGCCGCCTGTCGCGCCAAGACGTTACCTAACAGTGAGACCGATTTAATATTGCAGCGCAGCCACCGTTCATCGGGCAGCGAAACGGCGCTCAGGCCTTGTTGGCGTAAGCGCTCGTCGGGCCGTGTGAATGGTGAGACCATGCAAAAAACAGTGGGTTCCACGCCCTCTGGAAAAGCATGGTCACGCCGGGCCACCCCGCGCGTGACCTGGATATACACCACGCAATCCGCCAGACCCGAACCTTCGATCAGTTCCAGAACGATGCGTTCCCAATCGGCGCGCGTCAGGTCGCAAGGTATGCGCACCGCCTCCAGACTGCGCTCCAGCCGGGCAAGATGCGCGTGCATACGCAGAGGCTTGCCATCGTAAGCAGGCACGACGTCGTAGACGCCGTCACCAAAGATGAAGCCACGGTCAAGCACCGACACTTTAGCGTCGCGCAACCGGACGCGTTCGCCGTTCAGGTAGACCAGACTATCGTTGTCAACGTTCGGGATCATGGTGTGGGCGTCACTCAAAGAGCAGGCGGATCTTGTCAAAGATACGGCCGAAGATGCCGGCCTGTGCCACATCGGCCAGGACGTGCAGCGATTCGGTGCGCAGCACGTGCCCGTCCATGGATAGCGACACATCACCCACTCTGGCGCCCTTTGTCAGCGGCGCAATCAGAGGTTGCTGATATTGCGCCACGGGGCGCACCTGATCGGCCTTACCACGTGGAACCGTGACCCATACCGGAGTGTTAGAGCCCAGGCCGACGGTTTCGGCTTCGCCCTCCCACACACGCGCCGTCACCATGGCACGCTCGTTGTCGTAGAGTTTGACCGTATCGAAGTTCTGGAAGCTCCAGTTCAGCAACTTGAGGCTGTTCTCTGCACGAGCCGAATCGCTGGCAGCCCCCACCAGGACGGTCAGCACACGCCTGCCGTCACGCTGTGCAGTCGCAATCAGGCAATATCCCGCCGACTTCGTGTGGCCGGTCTTCAGACCATCCACCGTGCTGTCGGCCCACAGCAGCCGATTGCGGTTGTTCTGCTTGATATTGTTGTAGGTGTATTCCTTCTGACTGTAGTAGTGCAGGTACTGCGGGAAGCGGTTTATGAGGTTGGCCGCCAATGTACCCATGTCACGCACCGTAGTCAGGTGATCGTCGTGCGGCAAGCCGGGCGAATTCATGAAATTCGTATTAGTGAGCCCCTGGCGAGCGGCCTCTTCGTTCATGAGTGCCACGAAAGCGGACTCACTGCCCGCAATAGCCTCTGCCAGCGCAACCGTGGAATCATTACCTGATTGAACGATCATCCCTTGCAGGAGGTCGTGCACAGACACCTGTGAGTTGGGCTTGATGAACATGCGCGAGCCTTCAGTGCGCCAGGCGTTTTCGGACACATGTACCGTCTGCTCCAGGGTGAGCCGACCGCTTTCCAGGGCCTCGAACACCAGGTAGGCCGCCATGATCTTGGTCAGGGAGGCCGGCTCGATGCGCTCGTCGAGATTGTGTGCTGCAATGACCTGACCGCTATTCATGTCCAGGCTCAGCCATGCACGCGCACCAAGGACGGGTGCAGGCACGCTGGAGAGATCGCCGACCATGGCCACCGTCGCCGGCGTGGCGGCGGAAGCTAGCGCGGCAGAGCCGTCTTGGGCATGTGAAAGGAAGGAGGCGGTGGCCAAAGCCAACGCACCTGCGAGGGCTGATATGGATGTGTAGATAGTACGTTTACGGGATGTCATCGGTATAAATTGGTTCGGGTAAGGCCCGCAGGCTTTGTTGCACAAGAGCACGCAACACCAACAGCCTGCCATGGAAGAAGTGGCCGGCATCCGGCATTACCACCATAGGCAGGCTGGCGCCGCGGGCAAACTCCATGGCTTCCGACAGGGGTACGACTTCGTCGGCTTCACCATGAATCAGTAGCGTGTCGTTAGGCACGGTAACGTCGCGGTGTCGAAAACGCTCAACGGCACTACCGGTGAGTATCAGGCGGTCAGGTGTACGCAGCGACTGCGCGGCTAACTCAGAATATACCTGTGCCGCCACCGATGTACCAAAGGAGAAGCCCGCCATTACCCATAAGCCGGCTGCGACTTGGGGGAAACGTTGTTGAAACTGATCGACCACCGCGACCATGTCGGCGGTTTCGCCGCGCGCATGGTCAAACTCGCCCCCAGAGCCGCCCACGCCTCGAAAGTTAGGGCGCAATGCAGCCAGGCCGTGCTCGACGCAGGCGCGCGCTATGGTGGTGACGACCTTGTTGTCGCGCGTACCGCCATGCAAGGGGTGGGGATGAAGCACCAAGGCCCAGCCGCGTACGTCGCCGCCGGGGCGATCTAGGGCACATTCGATGCTGCCGGCCTCGCCGTCAAAGGAAAGGATTTCTGTGCGGACCTGCATATTTCCAAATGAGTTATAACGGGGACCGAAGCATTTTACGACACCCATCTGAACTGCATGCCATCCTTGCCTCAATTGCCCCTGCCCATGCCTGAGCGCATGCAATCCTTGCTTCAGCAGGGATTGCCGGAATTTCGCAGCATCGAGTGGGTAGGCCGAACAACCTCTACCAATGCCGACCTGCTGCAGCGCGCCCGTGCCGAAGCCGGCACCCTCGCCCGTCCATGGCTGTTGGGGGCCCATTTGCAGGAACGCGGCCGCGGGCGAGCCGGACGCAGCTGGCAGAATCGCTCCGGCGCGAATCTGATGTTTTCGTGCGCCTTTGACGTTTTTCTCCCGCCGGCCCGGCTGGCCACGCTATCCCCGTACGCAGGACTGGTGGCAACTGAGACATTGCGCGGGCTTCTCACCGCCTCGAACCGCCCCTTACTCACAATGAAGTGGCCCAACGACGTGCAATGGCGCTTTGCCAAGCTGGCCGGCATTCTGGTTGAAGCAACACGGGCGGGCACCGCCCGTCTGACTGCAGATCATCATGTAGCGATTCTGGGCATAGGTATCAATCTGGATGATGCCCGCGCCTTAAGCACCTCGCTGAATCGACGCATTGCCGACTGGTCCGAAGTGGCCAGGGCGGACAGTGCCGCCTCACGTGTACGACCCGAAGTCATAGTGATGCGTATTGCCAGGGCATGGTACGAAAACCTGAGCGCAATTACGACAGAGGGGTTCACCGGACTTCCTGAGCGCTATTCCAAGGTGGACGGGCTGGTCGGGCAGCGGATCGACATCATCGACAATGACCGCATTGTGTGCAGCGGCAACGCAGCAGGGGTGAACGAAAACGGCCAGTTATTGCTGCGCAACGCCGCGGGTGAACACGCGGTGTCGGTGGGCGAAGTCTCGGCGAGAATGACATGAAGAACACGAGCACGGTGCTGCTGGTCGACGCCGGCAATACCCGGGTAAAGTTTGGCTGGCTGCGCGAGGGGCATTCCCGACGCGAACCCCAGACATTGGCTCTGCCTCACGCGGAACTGGGCCGACTCGAGGCGTGGCTGGATCAACTGCCTCGGGTTCCGAATGCTGCGCTGGGCGTGAGCGTCGCAGGCTCGCACTTAAACGCCATGCTCGAAAGAGTCTTAACTCGGCGCAACATTCCACTGCGATGGCTGCGCAGCAGTGAAAGCGCCGCCGGCATTATGAACCTGTACGACGAGCCCGGGCAGCTGGGCAATGATCGCTGGATTTCACTGATCGGCCTGAGCAGGCACACCGAACAGGCGGCCATACTGGCAAGTTTCGGCACGGCAACAACCATCGATACGCTGGGCCCTTTGAGCCCTTCCGCGGCTACCGCCGCTTCGCATGGGTCGGCAGCTTCAACACGGCGCTTCGAAGGCGGCGTCATTTTGCCCGGCCCGGAACTAATGCGCCGTTCTCTAGCCAGCGGTACTGCAGGTCTGCCTTACGCAGAGGGGGATAGTACGGCTTTCCCTCGCAACACACATAGCGCGATCACGACCGGTATTGCCGCAGCTCAGGCGGGTGCCGTCATCCGGCAATGGCGATGCGCGGTAGCCAGCCTTGGAGTGGCACCGCAACTGTATTGCACCGGCGGGGGGTGGCCGCTGGTGGAACATGAGGTCAACAATGGGTTGGCGCTTGCTCAGTCCGATCTGAAGATGCCGTTGGTTGCACCGCAATGGCTGGAAGCCCCCGTATTGGATGGCCTGGCTGCAATGGTTGCAGCCTGAAGGGAACGGCAGTTTACTTGGCTGCAGATTGCTGGACAGGGGCGGGGACCGACGGCTGGCCCGCTCTCGCGAGTCGTGCTTCGCCGAACTTTACGATATGCTGGTTACGCTCTGACAGCAGGCGCGGTGTGCGGCCTTCTTCGCTGGGCGGCGGCCCCATGAATCCCTGACCGTATGCAAGCACGACCACATTCGCCAGTAATACGAGAAAAAAGAGAAAACGCATGGCTGCCGGGAAAAATGCTGTTAAGCGGAGTGTAAACCAGCGCGGGCGGCCCGGGGAGCACGAACTCGGCACTCAAACCACTGATTTGATACATTATGGCCCTTGCAAAGATCCGGCATGGTGCTTGCTTATCAGCGCGGCACCTATCTACCTGACCATCACTTCTTTCTTGATCTCTCTCGACCGATGAAACCCATACGCAAAGCAGTGTTTCCCGTGGCAGGTCTCGGCACCCGATTTCTGCCCGCCACCAAAGCCATGCCCAAAGAAATGCTGCCGATCGTCGACAAGCCGTTGATACAGTATGCGGTCGAAGAGGCCGTCGCCGCGGGCATCACCGACCTGATCTTCGTCACGGGTCGCAACAAGCGAGCCATTGAAGACCACTTCGACTCCATTCCAGAGCTAGAGGCAGAACTCGCCGCCAAGAATAAGTCGGCACTGCTCGAGGTCGTACGCAACATACTGCCGCCGCATGTGAATTGCATTTACACCCGCCAGCCGGCACCCCTGGGGCTCGGCCACGCGGTGCTGTGCGCCGCGCCCATCGTCGGAAACGAACCGTTCGCCGTATTGCTGGCAGACGACCTTATTGACTCGCGCGGCTCCGTCACACAGCAGCTGGTGGAGGCGGCACACGAACATAACGGCAGCGTGCTGGCCATCCAGCGAATTGAGCCGGAACACTCAGACCGCTACGGAATCATTACCGGCGAACCGGTCAACGACAAGACAACGCGTGTACGAGGCATCGTAGAAAAGCCCGCGCCGGCAGACGCACCATCAGATTTGGCAGTGGTGGGGCGCTACATTCTTGAACCTGAAATCTTCGAGCATCTGCGCCAGACGCAAGCCGGTGTCGGTGGGGAAATCCAGCTCACTGACGGGATCGCGGGCCTGATGCAGACTCGCGGCGTCTACGGCGTCCAGTACGACGGGGTACGCTACGACTGTGGCAGCAAGGAAGGGTTCTTCAGGGCGACGCTGGAACTTGGCCGCAAGTACCACGGGCTGGAACCTTAAGCCGGCCAGTTAAATTGGATTACTGCTTGCGCAGCGTAAGGTAGCTATCCATTACCCTCTGAACTGCGCCGGCGTGCTGGCGGACCCAATCTTCTGCCGCTTCACCCATTTGCGCCAGCCGGCGCGGGTCATCGAGCAACTGAAGCGCCAGCTGTAAAGCCGCTTCCGCATCTTGAGCTCGCAGGGCCGCGCCTTCATGGATAGCGTCGTTCACCGCTTGTTCGAAATTGTAGGTGTGCGGCCCGACGATCACCGGCACCCCGACAGCACAGGCCTCAATGAGATTCTGCCCCCCATGCGGGGCGAAACTGCCCCCGATGATCGCAACGTGGCTGGATGCATAGTTGCGTACCATCTCGCCCACCGTATCCCCCAGCAGCACTACGGCATTCCGTGCTGTGCGCACTGCACTCGCGCAGCAGTCGCTACCGGCCAGGGTGGCCGAACGTCGCTCAAACGGAAGCTCAGCTTCCGCCAGCATTTGAGCCGCCGCTTCAAAACGTTGCGGATGGCGCGGAACCAATCGAAAGGTGACGGCCTCATGAGGTTCCTGCCCCTGGGCCTGCATACGTCGAACATGCTTCTGAATCGCCTGAATGAACATTTCATCTTCACCTTCGCGCGTGCTGGCGATGGTGACGATGCGACGGTTCAGCGCTTCGGCAAATTTCTTTCCCTTGTCGACCTGGTCCTGTGGAACTTGGATGTCGAATTTAAAGTTCCCTGAGACGCGCACGGCGAGCGCGCCGGCTTGTTCCAGCCGTTGGGCGTCCTGCAGCGTCTGTGCATGTACGGCCGCCAGACCCGCATAAGCCTCCTGCAACACCTTGCCGGCCCGCAATACGGTTCGCAGAGCGTGATCTGAAAAACGTGCACTGACCAGCATCATGGGCAGCTTGCGGGCGCGAGCAGACGCCAACAAGTTGGGCCAAATTTCCCTTTCGATAAGTATGCCTACCGCCGGCCGGTAATGATCCAGGAAGCGGGCCGTAGCACCAGGAAAATCATAGGGCAGCCATTGCTGCTCCAGCTGTCCCTCTGCAATTTCTCGGGTAAAGGCGCGCTGCCCCTCTTCCAGCCCGGTGACTGTCAGGTGCGTAAGCAAAACATGCTCACCGTGATCGAGCAAAGCACGCAATAACGGCTGCGCCGCCCGCGTCTCGCCTAGACTCACCGCATGCACCCAGACCGGGTTACGCAAACGGGAGTCCTGACGATAGCGGCCGAAACGCTCGCCCGACATGACTCCCCAGTCGCCACCCGCCCGACGTGCGCGCACCGCCATCCAACCCAGAAGTACGGGTGTCAGGCAACGCAGGGACAGAGTGTAGGTAAATCGATTCAAAACAAGCCTTATTGCTTGGTCTCGGGCTGTGTGCCGTCCAGCCCCGTAAGCAACGGAGTGCGTTCGGCCTCGAAGGCCAGTGCCTGTTCAAGCGCACTCAACACGGTCTGGGCAGAGGGCTCGGCGCCGCGCTCACCCAGGCTCGCGGTATAAGAAGAGCCCTGCAACGGTGTGCGTACGGGCGTGGATGCCTTGTAAATGCCGATGGTTGGCCGCCCGAGGCCCGCCGACAAATGAGTCAGCCCGCTATCCAGCCCTACCATCACCCGTGCCGACGCCAGCATAGTGGCAACCTGTTCGAGGGACATGCGCGGCATGACCTCGGCCCCTTGGCGACCTTGCACAAGCTGACGGGCGCGCTCAGCTTCGCGCTCGTTTCCCGCCAGCAGGCGCAGCGCGAGCCCCTGACTGGAAAGATGATCGAAGACAATACGCCAATTTTCGGCGGGCCAGAGCTTGTCGTCGCGGCTGGCCGACGGCATGATGACTGCATAGGGTTCCACCACGGCGTGCTGTGTGAAGCGACCCAGACCGAAGTCGGGCTCGCCGTCGTATTGATAGCCGAAAGCCGACGCCGCCAATGTACGCTGGCGTATCACTGCCGGCTGCCAGAATTCGACACGGTGTCGCACATCGTAAAAAAATGAAGCCAGGGGTTCGCGCGCAGACCGGCGGTCCAAACCGTGCCGTTCCCCGTGTGTTTGACGCACCAGCCACACCGATTTCATGAGAGCCTGCATGTCCAGAACCACGTCGTAGCGCCGCGCGGCCAGATTGCGACGCAACGCTGCCCGTTCGGCCCGGGTCTCGGGTGCCCACCAGCTTTTTCGCCAGCGCCTGTGAGCGACGGTAATGACTTCGTTGACTGCAGGGTGCCATGAAGGCACCTCGGCGAAGTTTTCTTCGACGATCCAGTCAATGCAAGCGCCCGGAACATGGCGCGCAATGTCGCTGATGGCCGGCAGCATGTGCACCAGATCACCCAGTGACGAGGTGCGGACGATCAGGATTTTCTTCGTCATGGCGGGATTATAAATACAAAGGACGGACAGGATGCGCCAGACTTCAAGCAATGCGTGGCCGCCGCGCGTGCCACTCCCAGACCGCAAGAGATGCGCCACTGCCACAGATCACCGCAATTCCCACCCAGCTGAACGCGTCGGGGAATTGGCCCCAGACCAACCAGCCAAGCGTAGCCGCCGCGACAATCTGAATATAAATGAAAGGTGCAAGCAGAGAGGCCGGCGCATATCGATAAGCCAGAATCTGCAACAAATGACCCAGTGCGCCCCACACCCCGGTGGAAATCAAAACCAGCCAATGCAGCGCATCCAGCTCACGTAATGTGGGTAGGGCCTGTGGCAATATCATAGGCATTGTGACGCTCAACGCCACCGTGCCGAATGCCCCACTCCAGATCAACGTTGTCATCGGGTCGTCCACCGCGACACGTCGAGTAACCATGAACTGGCATGCGAACGTACAGGCCGTCAATAGCCCCCACATCACCCCAATCGGTGGCAGACCGGCTTCGGGACGAATGACAATCAATACGCCCGCGAAACCGACCGCCGCTGCCACCCATCGCGAAGCTCGCGGCGGTTCCTTAAGCAGCCACGGCGCGAGCGAAAGCACGATGAGAGGTGCGAGAAAATTGATAGCGGTAGCCTCAGCCTGGGGTAGATAACTAAGCGCCTTGAAGAAAAACAGTGTCGCAAGCAGCATCACGGCGCCGCGCAACAATTGGGCGCGCGGCCGTACACTACGCAACACTCTGGTGCCGCGCGATGGTAGTACCAGGGCAAGCACCAGTATCAGATGAACCGTATAGCGCACCCAACACAGCACCCATAGCGACACCCCCGCCGCCATTACCCATTTTCCCGATGCATCCAGCCCGGACAATGCCCAGGTGGAAAGAATCAGGGTAATGATGCCCGCAAGCGGTTTTACGCCAAGTGTAGCTGACAAAGGCGCGGTGCTGGTTGAGCGCCCTGACGTGGCGTCAGACATGTTGGTCTGGTTCCGACTCCGGAAGAGCGACAACTTCCGTTTTGAACAGGGACGCCCGTTCTATATAGCTTTGCGCACTTTTCTGCAGCTTCGCGACTTCTTCGTCGGAAAGTGTGCGCACGACTTTGGCGGGGGCCCCCAGTATCAGCGAGCGTTCGGGGAACGACTTGCCCTCGGTCACGATAGCACCGGCGCCTACCAGGCTGTGCTTGCCAATAACGGCATTATTCAACACCACGGCTTGGATACCGATGAGCGAGCCCTCGCCCACCGTACAGCCATGCAGCATGGCTTGATGCCCCACCGTCACCCGCTCGCCGATAGCCAGCGGGGAGCCGGGATCCGTATGCAGAACGGCCCCCTCCTGGATATTGCTGCCTTCCGCCACCGAAATCGGTTCGTTATCGCCGCGCAATACGGCGCCCGCCCACACGCTGGTGTTGGCTGCCAGGAGCACGTCGCCAATGACGGTCGCTTCGCGTGCTACGTAGCTACTTTCATGGATTTGAGGAATTTTGTCTCCGAGCCGATAACGGGTCATGTCGTTTCCGCTGTCCTGATTAGTGTTTTCTATTCCAGCCCTGTACAAAAGTGGCCACGGGCTGCCGCTTGCCACCGGGCTTCTGCAACTCCAGCACACGCAATATACCGTCAGCGGTGGCGAAATCTATACCTTCCGGCGTGACCTGTAGCAGTGTACCCGGGGCGGCATCAGTTTCACGCGCCAGCGCTTGTGCCGCCCAAACCTTTACGGGTTGATCCAGCCCGGGCAAACGAGCCGTTGCTCCCGGCACGGGGTTGAAGGCCCGCACCGTACGGGCGAGCTCGACGGCCGACCGAGTGAAGTCGAGCGGGGACTCCGCCTTATCGAGCTTCTCGGCATAAGTAACACCCTCTGCGGGTTGCGGGGAGGGCTTCAACTGCCCTTTCTCTAACAGAGCCACCGCGTCGACGATCGCCTCAGCCCCCATCTGGGCGAGCTCGTCGTGCAATTGAGCCGCCGTGTGTGTGTCGCTGATAGCGAGTTCACGCCGCAGCAGCATGTCACCCGTATCCAAACCTTCATCCATCTGCATGATGGTGATGCCGGTGAGTTCGTCGCCCGCCTGAATGGCGCGTTGAATAGGAGCCGCGCCGCGCCAGCGGGGCAAAAGGCTGGCGTGGATGTTGAAGCACCCATGAACGGGAAGATCAAGCACCCATCGCGGCAGGATCAAGCCATAGGCGGCGACCACCATGAGGGCCGGTGCGGCATCCAGCAACGCCTGACGCGCATCTTGGGCGTCTTGCGGATATTTGCCATCCAGACGCAGGCTGCGCGGCTGCGCAACGGGGATGCCGTGTTCCTGTGCCAGCGCCTTAACCGGGCTAGGGCGTAATTTCATGCCGCGACCGGAGGGTCGGTCGGGTTGGGTCAACACTAGCGGCACATGATGGCCGGCACGCAAAAGGGCGTCGAGCCCGAGGCGGGCGAAATCGGGCGTGCCTGCAAAAACAATGCGCATCGGGTTCAGGCTCGCAATGCTTCGCGTTCCTGCTTACGCAGCTTGGTGCGGATACGATTCTGCTTAAGAGGTGACAGGTATTCAACAAATACCTTCCCCATTAGGTGATCCATTTCGTGCTGCACACACACCGCGAGCAGCCCGTCTGCATCGAATTCGTACGTGTCACCGTTTTCGTTCAGAGCCCGAACACGTATACGGGCCGCCCGCTCTACTTTGTCGTAAACACCGGGGACCGAAAGGCAGCCTTCTTCGTACACTTGCAGATCATCACTTCGCCAGATGATTTCGGGGTTGATGAGCACACGCAGGTCGTCGGCGTTTTCAGAGACGTCAATGACAATGACACGCTCATGGACATCGACCTGAGTAGCAGCCAGGCCCACGCCCGGCGCGGCATACATGGTTTCCGCCATATCTCGCACCAATTGACGGATGCGGTCGTCGACCTCGCGGACGGGCTCCGCCACCTTGTGCAGGCGAGGGTCCGGATATCGAAGGATGGGAAGTAAGGCCATTTAAGCGTCCAAGATCGAGTTAAGGCAACTCAGCGGAGCGCCGTGGTAATGACACCGCAAACGACGCATAGCAGCCGGCTGAGCGCTTCAGTTACCCCCATTATAAAACCCGGGCCGGACATTCCCAACCTGCCCTCTCTCCTGACAGTCATCGGTCATGGCACACTACGGTATGGTTAACGAACGCTCACATGAAGAACTGCACGCGTGGCTGCGTCTAACGGTCGAGCCCGGGTTAGGGCGTGCCGCCGCTCGCCATTTGCTTAAAGAGTTCGGCCTGCCACAGTACATTTTCTCGGCTACGGCCTCGTCGCTAAGCCGGCACGTCAGCGCAGATGTGGCGGCACGTATATCCGCGCCCGCCACCGACGAGGTACAAGCGATCATCAGCACAGGCCTGCGCCTGCTCGGTCAGCCTGGATACCACCTGATTACCCTGGCCGACCCTTCATACCCAGCAACGCTCTTCGACACCAGCGACCCGCCCGTGGCCCTGTACGTAAGAGGCAACCCCGCCCTGCTTCACCGCCCGGCAGTGGCTATTGTGGGAGCCCGCAGCGCAACGGAAGGCGGCAAAGATAACGCCCGCGCCTTTGCCGGCCACCTCGCGCAACGGGGTTGGACGATTGTCAGCGGTCTGGCGCGAGGAATAGACGCTGCTGCCCATGAAGGAGCGCTACGGGCGGCTGACGCAGGCAGTACGGTAGCAGTGTTGGCTTGTGGCTTAGACATTGTGTACCCCAACCGGCATGCCGAGTTAACCGAAAGAATTGCTGCAGCCGGGGCGCTGGTAACTGAATATCCACCAGGCACCCCCGCCCAACCATTCCGTTTCCCCGACCGCAACCGGCTCGTTGCGGGCCTTTCCCGAGGGGTGCTGGTAGTGGAAGCGGCGGTCCAGAGCGGTTCGCTGCTTACAGCACGCTTAGCATTGGAATTCGGTCGGGAGGTCTTCGCCATTCCCGGCTCCATTCACGCCCCGCTCGCAAGAGGCTGCCATGCCCTGATCCGCCAAGGCGCTAAATTGGTGGAGCAAGGCAGTGATATAGAAGAAGAGCTGCTGAGAAGCGGACCGGTACCCGACGCACTTCAAAGCTCGGCAAATCCACAGAAAAGCCGGTCCACCCACCGGCCGGCCGAATCGACTGCACCGACGTCTCGACCGGCCAGAAGCATGCTGAAAGACCCCACCGTCAATCGCGTACTGACGGCGCTGGGCTACGACCCGACCGACGTTGACCAACTCTGCCGGCGTAGCGGTCTGGCTTATTCCCGGATCGCCGCCGTACTTACTGAACTTGAGCTAAGCGACGTCGTCCAGAGGCTGGAGGACGGCCGCTACGTCAGGCGGCAACAGGAATTGCTGTGACTGCTATATCACCGCCGGCCCGGGCGATAGCTCACCCAGCGGGGTGAGCCTCAAGTTATGATTTAAGGTTGACTGATTCGGGAGACAACATGGCCACGCCAAACAAAGTGAAGATCGTCGAAGTCGCTCCACGCGATGGTCTGCAGAACGAAAAGCAATTCATTCCAACAGAAGTCAAGGTGGAACTCATCAACCGGCTCTCGACAGCCGGCTTTGCCAATATCGAGACCACCTCCTTCGTTTCGCCTAAATGGGTACCGCAAATGGCGGACAACGCTCAGGTGATGGCTGCTATCGAGCGCCGGCCGGGCACGATCTATTCGGTACTAGCGCCAAACATGCGCGGCTTCGATGCCGCTCTGGCCGCCGGCGCCGACGAAGTCGTGATCTTCGGTGCCGCCAGCGAAGCCTTCTCCCAGGCCAACATCAACTGCAGCATCGCCGAATCCATCGCCCGCTTCGAACCCGTAGCCGAAGCAGTAAAGGCCGCCGGTCTGCGCCTGCGCGGCAGCATCAGCTGCGCCCTGGGCTGCCCCTACCAGGGGGATGTCGAACCGGCAGCCGTCGTGGAGGTCGCGCGCCGCTATCTGGAATTGGGCTGCGACGAGATCGATGTGGCCGACACCATCGGGGTGGGCACTCCCCGGCGGGTGGAGCGCGTCATGAAGGCGGTCACCGAAATCGTCGACCCCTCCCGTGTCGCCGGCCATTTCCACGACACCTACGGTCAGTCACTGGCCAATATCCTGGCCTCGCTGCAGGCCGGCATCTCCATTTTTCATACCTCTGTCGCCGGGCTGGGCGGCTGCCCCTACGCCAAGGGCGCGACCGGCAATGTCGCTACCGAGGACGTGCTCTACATGCTGCATGGCATGGGCATCAAGACAGGCGTCGATCTGGACGCCGTGATCGACATCGGCCAATGGATTTCCGGCCACCTGGGCCGCAAGTCGTCCAGCCGCGCCGGCAACGCGCTGGCCGCCCGCAAAGCTGCCTGAGCGGACGGAGCGCAAACCATGGTTCTTGGCGCCCTGCAGACTCCCGACGCGGACGAGCGCCGCGCCCTGCTCGCCGAAATCGGCCCGCTGCCGCTGGAAGGCCCGGCCTGGCCCAAGTGGGTGAAATGGACGGCGTGGCTGGTGCTTGCCCTGGTGGTGTTGCGCCTGGGTCAGACTGCCGCCAGTCCCGCGGGCGAGATGGTCAGCACCGCCATCAAGGCAAGCCTGGTGATCTGCGTGCTGGGCCTGGCCGTGCTTGCACGCTATATGCACACCTCGGTCACACGCATCACGGAAAACGGCATCGAGCAATCGTGGCTCGGACGACGCGCGATCGCCTGGGATGAAATCTCCTTCGTGAAATTCATCCCGCTGATCTCGTCCAAGAAGCTCATCTGCTTCACGACACGCGGCCGCCCCGTGACCTTCCAGGCGGGCAGCCGCGAGCTGGAAATCGCCGTCGCGCGCATTGCCCTGGTGTACCGCCGACGCTGAGTCGGAGCCCTCCAGTGCTATTCATACCTCTCAACTCAATGCCCCAGAGCATTCTGCCACTGTCGCTCTCACAATGGCACGCAGTTGCTTCAGCGCCATAATATGCCGTTGATTCGCTAGCATAATCAGTCCGACCAACGGCATTCTGAAGGGGACCGGGAATTCGAGATAGCGAACGCCACCCAGTCCCTCCAGCTCTCGTCCGATATTTAGGGGCACCAGGCTCAAAGTCTGTTCATCCGCCTGAGCCAAAGCATAAATGAGCCGAGCAGAAGTGGTTTCCAATACAGCACCCGGTGGTTCCAGCCCGCACCTGATGAAGATGCTTGCCATCGCCATCCGGGTCGGACTGTTGAGTGGCGGCAGTACCCACGATCGTTG
>JAJUGV010000068.1 GCA_029265795.1 Alcaligenaceae bacterium | reverse complement strand
TGCCCTGTGTATGCCATCGGCGGTCAAAGCGAGCAAACCTTGCGCGAAGCGCAGCAGCACGGCGCGCACGGCATCGCTGTCATGCGCGGTGAAGTCTGAGGAACGCTACGGCTGCCACCCGCCGCCCAATGCGGCCATCAGCCGAGCACTGGCATTCAACCGCTCCAACAGCAGGCTTAACGCCGCCCTTTCGGTGTTCAGTGCCGTCGTTTCGGCCTGCACAACGCTCAGGTAGTCTATGAGCCCGGCTTCGTACTGGTTTTGCGTCAGGCGCAACGTCTCTCTTGCGGATTCCAGGGCACGGCCCTGTGTCTGCTGCTCCATGCCCATTACACGCAGTTGCACCAGCAGATCTTCCACTTCTTGTAAAGCCGTCAATACGGTCTGGCGCCAGCTGAGGGCCTGAATCTCAAAACCCGCGCGGGCCTGTTCCAGCGCGGCGCTGCGCGCACCCGCATCGAACAGTGTCAGCGCCAGCGCCGGGCCCAGCGCCCAGTAGCGCGCCGGCGCCGTCAGCCATTCCGCCCACTGCCCGGACCGAAAGCCACCCTGAGCCCCCAGCGTCAACGCTGGAAACCATGCCGCCTGCGCCACACCGATCTGCGCATTCGCCTCCGCCATGCGCCGCTCCGCCGCCGCCACATCCGGACGCCGCTGCAACAACTCAGAAGGAATCCCCACCGGAATCACCGGCAACTGCGGCACATCGTCTGACACCGCCAACTGAAAAGAAACTGGGGTCTGACCCCGAATTACGGCGAGGGCGTGTTGGAGCTGCGCACGCTGGCGCTGCAGGGCGAGGAGCTGAGTGCGGGTGTTTTCCAGTTGGGTGCGGGCGGCGGCGACGTCGGCCTGCATGGCGACGCCCGCGTTATAGCGGTTCTGCGTCATGCGCAAGGAGCGCTCGTAGGCTTGGACGGTTTGTTCGAGCAGCCGGATCTCGGCGTCCGTGACCCGCAATGTGAAGTAGGTCTGCGCCAGGGTGGACTGCATGCTCAGGCGGACGTCACCGATGTCCGCCACACTGGCGTCAAGGGCGGCCTGGCTGGATTCCACAGAGCGCCGTACTCGACCCCACAGGTCGATTTCCCAGCTGACCGAACCCGAAAGCGCATAGCTGTTGGCAACACCGCCGCCGAAACCTGCACCTTCACCGCCCGATGAGCCTCCTCTCCCACCGCCCGAGCGTTCCACCGACACGTTACTGCCCAACGTCGGAAAAAGCCCGGAGCGGGCCGCCTGCAATGAGGCCTGGGCCTGACGGTAACGGGCCTCGGCCAGACGGATATCCAGGTTCTGCTGCTGCAGATCGGCCATCAGCTCATTAAGCGTGTCGTCGGCATACAGTGTCCACCAGTCGGCACGCAATGCCGTGGCACCCGGCGTGGCCTGTACCCAGCCGGCGTTCACCGAGGGGTCGACGGGCACTGCGGCCTGCCCATAGGCGGCGCCCACATCAATTTCCGGCTGACGGTAATCCGGCCCCACGGCACAACCGGCAAGAACCGCCGCGCTCAACAAGCCAGCCGTGAGGGCGCGCAAACGCTGTGCGGAGGCATAGGAAGGTTCCAGGAAGGTGCTCATCTTCATTCTGTCGTGGATCCGGTTACGGAAAGCGCCGTGGATTTGTTGCGCCGCCGCGCGAACCGCCAGCGGAGGCGGTCGAGGTAAAGGTACACGACCGGCGTCGTGTACAACGTGAGTATCTGGCTCAACAGCAGGCCGCCGATGATGGTAATGCCGAGTGGCCGGCGCATTTCGACGCCGGCTCCGGTCGCCAAAACCAGAGGCAGTGCTCCCAGCATCGCCGCCAGCGTCGTCATCATGATGGGCCGAAAGCGCACCAGGCAGGCCTGAAAAATGGCTTCACGTGAGCTGAGCCCATCGCGCCTTTCCACCAGCAGTGCGAAGTCCACCATCATGATGGCATTTTTCTTAACGATCCCGATCAACAAGAAGACGCCGATCAGGGCAATCAAGGTGAATTGCTCGCCCAGCATCATCAAGGCCAGCAACGCCCCAATACCCGCGGAGGGCAGCGTGGACAGAATCGTGATGGGATGCATGTAGCTTTCATACAGCATGCCCAGGACCAGGTACATCGTTACCAATGCCGCCAAAATGAGCCAAGGCTGCTGCTGCATACCATGCTGCAAGGCACCTGCAGTACCCAGAAAACCGGCCTGTATTTCATGGGTGGGCAGGTCAATGCGCGCCATGGCCTGTTCAATGGCCGCCATCGCATCATCCAGCGCAACGCCCTGCGCCAGGCTGAACGAAATCGAGTCTGCCGCCATCAACCCCTGATGATTGACACTCAGCGGCGCGCTACTGCGTTCCAGCCGTGTGAAGGCGGACAGCGGCACCCGCTTGCCATCGGCGGTGATGACCTGCACGTAGCGTAGCGACTCCGCATCCTGCGCGTAGCGCTCGTCGATACCCATTACCACGTGATACTGATTAAGCCGGCCATAGATCACGGACACATGCCGTTGACTGAACGAATTATTCAAGGTGGCCGCGATCATATTCATATCCACGCCGAGGCGTTTGGCCGCCTCCCGGTCGATGACCAGCTCGACCCGGCGCCCGCGATCCTCGACATCCGAATCCACATCCACCAGCTGCGGCAAGGCAGCCATGGCTTCACGCACACGCGGTAGCCAGAGCTTAAGCGTTTCCAAATCGCCGCTCATCAGGGTGTAGTCGTAACTGCCGGCGCTTTGCTGGCGGCCACCTACGAAGATGTCCTGCTGCGGAACCAGAGTCAGGCGTGCGCCGGGAGTGCGCTGGAATTGCGGCCGCAAACGATTGACGACTTCCATAGCACTTTCACCGCGCTCATCTAAAGGTTTGAGCTCGATCATCAAGAAGCTTGAATTACTGCCGCCCCGCCCGCCGGCGTACACGGTGACGCTTTGTATGGCTTCGTCTTCCAGCAATTTCTGCCGGAAGGCTTCGAGCTTAGGCATCATCGCTTGGAACGATGTGCCTTGATCCACCCGGAAGAAACCCATGAGTTGCCCGGTATCCTGCTGGGGAAAATAACCCTTGGGAACAATGGTGTAGAGGTACACATTGAGCCCGATGGTGGCCAGCAACGTAAACAGCATGAAGCGGCTGTGCGCCAGAGCCCAATTCAGCGAACGCTTGTAGCCCGCCCAGAACCAGGCGCCCAACTTACGGAAAGCACGGTTCAACATCCCACGCCGGGGAACCGGGTCGCCACCGACATCACCATTAACGGGCCGCTTTTTGCCCAGCAGACGGGCACACATCATGGGCGTGACGGTGAGCGAGATCAGTAGGGAAATCAAGATGGCCACTGACAGCGTCACGGCGAATTCCCGGAACAAGCGCCCGGGCAGCCCACCCATGAACAACATGGGGATGAAGACCGCCACCAGCGACACGCTCATCGCCACTACCGTGAAGCCGACCTCTCGCGCCCCCCGCATAGACGCGCGCAGCGGTGACATACCCTGTTCTCGATAGCGAATGATGTTTTCCAACACCACAATAGCGTCATCCACGACGAAGCCCGTGGCGACAATCAGTGCCATTAGCGAAATGGTATTCAGGGTATAGCCAAATAGCAGCATGAGGCTGAAGGTGGTGATGAGCGATGCCGGAACGGCAATCGCCGGAATCAGCGCAGCCCTCACATTACGCAGGAACATGAGCACCACCACGATCACCAGCGCCACTGCCACGATCAAAGTGAACTCGGCCTCTTCCATCGAAGCACGGATACTGGGCGTGCGATCTTGCGCGATCGACAGCGTGACATTGGCCGGCAGCATAGCTTCGAACTGAGGCACTCGACTGCGGATTTCGTCCACCGTCTCCAGTATGTTGGCATCAGCCTGACGACGCACGATCAGCAGTACTGCTTCTTTGTCGTTGTAGAAGCCGATGTTGTTGCGGTCTTCGACGGAATCTTCCACGACCGCCACGTCCTGCAGACGGATGGGCGCGCCGTCGCGCCAGGCGACAATGAGCGGGGCGAACTGTGCCGCCCGGTTCATCTGGCCGCCCGTACTGACCAGCCAGTGATGACGCTCGTTTTCCACTATGCCATTCGGCCGCATGGTGTTGGCATCGTTCAGGGCCCGCCGCACTTCATCCAGCGATACTCCGGCGGCATAGAGCGCCTGTGGGTTGAGTGTGACCCGCACCGCCGGCAGAGAGCTGCCGCCCACTTCAACCTCGCCCACTCCCGGCACCTGGGCAAGCTTCTGCGCCACCAGGGTGGAGGCAAGGTCATACAGCTCGCCTTTGGTGGCCACCGGCGACGTCAGGGCCAGCACCATAATGGGGGCGGAAGCCGGGTTCACCTTGTGATAGGTGGGGTTGCTGCGCAGCCCCGACGGCAACATGGGGCGCGCAGCATTAATGGCGGCCTGCACATCACGCGCCGCCCCATTGATGTCGCGATTCAGGTCGAACATCAACATGATGCGAGTGGACCCTTCGGTGCTGCGCGAGCTCATCTCCGCCAGCCCGGCAATGGACCCGAGCGATTGTTCCAGGGGAGTGGCAACGGTGGATGCCATGGTCTCGGGACTCGCGCCCGGCATGCTGGCCGACACCGTGATCATGGGGAAATCCATCTGCGGCAGCGGCGCAACGGGCAACAGAAAATAGGACAGCACCCCTGTCAGCACCATGGCTAGACACGCGAGCGTGGTCGCCACCGGCCGTAGGATGAAGGTGCCGAACCATCTCATGCCAAGGGTTCCTCCTGCGCTACGACGCCGGCGTCCCGCTTGCGCCAGCGGCGCGCATGGCGGTCAAAGAACAGATAAATAACGGGTGTCGTGAAAAGCGTCAGGATCTGACTGCAGATCAGGCCCCCCACCATCACCAGGCCTAGAGGTTGGCGCAGTTCCGCCCCCGAGCCCGTGGCCAGCATGAGCGGCACCGCACTGAAAAGTGCCGCCAGCGTGGTCATGAGTATGGGCCGAAAGCGCAGTAACGCCGCCTCGTGAATAGCCGACTGCGGATCCAGGCCCCGCTGTCGCTCCGCATCCAGCGCGAAATCGATCATCATGATGGCATTCTTCTTGACGATACCAATCAGAAGAATGATCCCGATCACCCCGATCATGTCCAGGTGAGTGCCGGTCATCAGCAATGCCAGCAGGGCCCCGACCGCAGCAGAAGGCAGGGTGGAAAGTATGGTCACTGGATGGATATAGCTCTCATACAGTATGCCCAGCACGATGTACATCGTGACCACGGCAGCCAGAATCAGCCACAAGGTGCTGGACAGTGAAGCCTGAAACGCGCGCGCCGCCCCCTGGAAGGTGAGTTCTGCGGAAAGTGGAATGCCCAGCTCGGCCTGCACCTTGCGTATGGCCTCCACCGCATCAGACAGCGCAACGCCTGGTGCTGTATTGAAGGATATGCTGGTGGCGGGAAACTGCCCCAAACGCTCAATAGACAGCAGCGTAGCGTCCTCTTCAATACGGGCAAACGCGCTCAAGGGAATGGGTGTATCGCTCGCACCTCGCACATAGATATGCTGGAGCGCAGAAGGATCCTGCCGGTACTCCGGTGCGACCTCAAGCACGACACGGTACTGAGTGGCGTGCGTGAAAATTGTGGAGATCAAACGCTGCCCGAAGGCGTCGTACAGGGCATCGTCCACCATGGCATTGGTCACCCCCAGTCGCGCCGCCGCGTCACGGTCGATGCGCAAGATGGCTTCGCGCCCCCCTGGCTGCAGGTCGCTGGCAACACTTTCCAGTTCAGGCAGAGCCGCCAGAGCGTCCACCAAACGTGGCGCCCACTCCAGCAACACCTGATGGTCGGGGTCGGAAAGCATCATCTGATACTGGTTGCGACTGACCCGGTCATCGACCGTAAGATCCTGGACCGGCTGCATGAACACCTGAATATCCGGCATGTTCGCCAACGAGTCCCCGAGGCGACGGATAATATCCGCGACATTGCTGCTGCGCTCGCCCAGCGGCGTCAGGGCAATCTGCAGGCGGCCGGTATTGAGCGTGGCATTCGTGCCGTCGATACCCGTGAATGCCGTGACCGACTCCACATCCGGATCCTGCAAAATACGCTCCGCCGCCCTGCTCTGGCGTGCGGCCATCGAGGCAAAAGACACGTCCTGCGGCCCCTGGCTGATTGCCTGAATCAGGCCGGTATCCTGCTGCGGGAAGAAGCCTTTAGGAACCGCCACGTACAGCAGCACGGTAACCCCCAGCGTGGCGACCGCCACCAGCAAGGTCAGCCCCTGGCGCTTCAACACCCAGCTCAGCGCCTTGTCGTAGGAAGCCACCAGGGCATCCATCCATCGACCGGCCGCCCGCTGAAAGCGCCCATATCGCATCTGGCCCTCGGGTTTGAGCATGCGGGCGCTCATCATGGGAGTCAGCGTCAGTGAAATGGCCAGCGACAGCAAAATGGCCACAGCCAGGGTGACGGCAAACTCGCGAAACAACCTGCCGATGACATCCGTCATGAAAAGCAGAGGGATCAGCACCGCAATGAGCGACACGGTGAGTGACACCAGTGTGAAACCGATTTGCTTCGCGCCCTTCAAGGCGGCCTGCAGCGGGGATTCACCTTCCTCGATATGACGTGCGATGTTCTCGATCATGACGATTGCATCATCCACCACGAAGCCCGTCGCAATAGTGAGCGCCATCAGACTGAGGGTGTTCAGGCTGAAGCCGCTCAGATACATGATGCCGAAAGTGCCCACCAGTGACAGCGGCACCACCACACTGGGAATAAGCGTCGCCGACCAGCTGCGCAGGAACACAAAGGTCACCAGAACGACGAGCCCGATGGCCAGCATCATCTCTGTCTGCACATGGCGGATGGCTTCACGTATTGTCTGGGTACGATCGGCGGCGATGGCCACATCCACCCCCACCGGAAGGGAATCCTGCAACGCGGGCAGCATGGCCTTGACGCGATCCACTACCTGCACGACGTTGGCACCCGGCTGGCGCTGGATGTTCAGCAGGATGGCCGGTGTCGTCCCCACCCAGGCCGCCTGGCGCACATTTTCTGCGTCATAGACCGTGCTCGCCACGTCGCCCAGACGCAGCACGGAGCCGCCCTCATGGCGCAAGATCAACGATTGATAGTCCTCCACTGAACGCAGCTGGTCATTAGCGTCGATCGTGGTGGAGCGTTCCGGGCCATCCAGATTGCCCTTGGGCTGATTGACGTTGGCCGTATTGATCGCCGAGCGTAGATCGGACAAGGTGAGCCCGCGCGCGGCAAGGGCCGCTGCGTTGGCCTGTATCCGCACCGCAGGGCGCTGCCCGCCGGCAATACTCACCAGCCCCACCCCATTGATCTGCGACAGTTTCTGAGCCACCCTCACATCGATCAGATCTCGCACTTGGTGCAGCGGCAAGGTAGGTGAGGTCACAGCCAATGTGATGACGGGCGTGTCCGCCGGGTTCACCTTGTTGTAGACGGGCGGCGCCGGCAGATCATTCGGCAACAGGTTGGACGCCGCATTGATGGCCGCCTGAACTTCCTGCTCAGCCACATCGAGCGATAGATCGAGGTCGAACTGCAAGGTGATGACAGACGAGCCCCCGGAGCTCGAAGACGTCATCTGCGTGAGCCCGGCCATACGCCCAAACTGTCGCTCCAGCGGCGAGGTCACCAACGCAGTCATCACGTCGGGGCTGGCCCCGGGATACAGCGTTGTGACTTGGATGGTGGGATAGTCCACCTGGGGCAGTGCCGACACGGGCAGCAAGCGATACGCCAGAATGCCCGAAAGCAGCAACGCTATCATGGCCAACGTAGTGGCCACCGGCCGCAGGATGAAGATGCGCGACAGATTCACAGTTCGCCCTCAGTCTATGCTCACCACATCGATGGCGCCGCCATCGCGCAGGCGATCAGTGCCTTCCACCACCACACGGTCGCCTTGCTCGAGACCTTCCTGCACTGCTGTCCATGCCCCGTCCACCCGGCCCGCGACAATGCGCTGGATGCGAACAGTATTGGAGTCGTCTGCTACATAGACGAAGCTGCCGATAGAGCCGACTTGAACTGCAGCGGTGGGCACGGCCAGCATCGACTCGCTGGAAACGAGCAGATGCAGGTTGACGAACTGATTGGGAAAGAGGCGCTCGTCGTCGTTCTCGAAACGCGCCTTAAGGCGCAATGTACCGGTCGCGACATCGATCTGGTTATCCACTGACATCAATTCGCCACGCGCCAGCTCCTGAATATCGTTCTGGTCGTACAGCACCGCCTCAAGCCGTTTGCCGTTACGTAACTGCGCCAGTACGTCGGCTGCATCCGCCTGTGGCAGAGTGAACTCCACCGAGATCGGGCGAGTCTGCGTGATTGTCACCAGCCCTTCGGCATCCGATGGCGTCACAATGTTGCCCTGATCCACTTTGCGCAGCCCCACACGCCCGGAAATCGGCGCCGTAATACGTGTGTAACTCAGTTGCAAACCGGCGCTGTCCACCGCAGCCTGGTCGCTGACCCGCGCACCTTCGAGCTGCTTCACGAGCGCTTCTTGCTGCTCGACCTGCTGGCGCGCAATGGAGTTTTGGCGAAACAACAGCCGGTAGCGCTCCAGGTCTTTACGGGCGCTCTGCAGCTGCGCTTCGTTCTGCTGTTGCTGACCGAGCGCCTGATCGAGCGCTACCTGGTACTCACGGGGATCAATCTGTGCCAGAAGGTCACCCGCCTGCACCGTCTGTCCTTCTTCGAAATGCAGCTGCAGCAGCTCACCACTGACCCTGCTACGCACTACGACCGTATTGAAGGCGGTCACCGTGCCGATTGCGCGTAGCGTATGGCGTAATTCCCGCTCTTGTGCCGTGGCAAGTCGCACCGGAACCGGCATGGCGCGAAAGCTGCCGGGCCCAAAGCCGCGCATGGCCGTCGGCGCGGATGAAGCCGGCGCACTGCCATCGCGGGCGCCCATAAACCACCACGTAGCAGCAGCAACCCCACACAGTACGATCAACCATCCCAGCCACCGCCTACGGCGTCTGCCCGCAGGCGAGGTTTCGTGTAACGACATGAACTTACCTCGGCATACAACGATCAGCCGCCATTGTCGCGCATCAGCGCGTCAGAACGTAGCCGCGCAGGGGCTAGCGAAATGAAATGCAACAGGATTATTCGCTTACAGGGCTGCCTGCGACGGAATCAGATATGGCAGCAGGCAAGACGGAACGCGGTGTCGACGCCCACCGGCTGAGGCTTAAGGTCTGCGCCCTGGGTGGCAAAACGCACCCAAATAAGATATTTGTTCGCGCTCATTTCTGGAAACACACGGCTACCGTCCTGCACCCACACTCGCAGAAGCTGGTAGGTTTTGCCCCCCAACATTTCTTGGTAGGTGCCATCGCGCGCCATCATTTCGCGCACATCGCCGGAATCACGCAGTGTGCGCAGAATGAGCGCCAGCCCGCGATACAGGGCCATAAACGGAGCAATCCACTCTTCGAGGTCGCGCCGGCGGTCTTGTAGCCCCTTGAGTTGCCAGGAATAGAAAGACGGCATATCGACGGGCGAAGACCCGCCGGGAACCGCCAAGCGGCCGCGTAGACTGGCCAGCCATTCGTTGTCACGCAGGCTCTGACCGACTCGGCCTTGCGAAGCAAGGTCGCCGCTAACCGTTTGGATTTCGTTCAGCATGGCATCCAGGCGCGACGCATCGACCCCCGGGTGCTCCCGCAAACCCGCGAGCGAGGTACGCTGACGTTCAAGATCTTGAACGATGGCGCCACGAAGGTCGGTACGCTCAGAGATATCGAGCAGCTCGAACAGGGTGGCAAGAGCGATCTGGTGGTGACGGACGTCTTCACCGTCCGCAAAGAAGAAAAGTCGGTCGAAAAGGTGTTCGACCCTGAGAAGGGAACGGATGCGTTCGTTGCACGGATATTCGTATAGAATCACGCGATCTATAACCTTTACAGCTGCGTCTGTTGGGGTGTCGCTGGTTGCTGTTTCGCATGCATGCACCAGCACTCATGCAGCGCCCGGACGCTGTGCTCCAGATCCTGCAGGGAAGTATTCCCGTCGTTGACCACAACATCGTGTGCGGCGGCGAGGCGCTCTTCACGTGATGCCTGTGCCGACATGATACGCGCAATAGCTTCGCGCGTCAGCCCGCTACGCGCCTGTACCCGGGCAATCTGTGTGTCGGGATCGCAGTCCACCACGCAGACCCGATCCAGCTGACCCTGCCAGTTTCCCGACTCCACCAGAAGCGGCACTACAAACACCACGTAACTACCCTGCGCGACGCGTGCTCGGGAGCGTGTTTCGTCACGAATCATGGGATGCAGGATACCTTCAAGCCGACGACGCGCCTCGGGACTCTGAAACACTAATTCGCGCATTGCCGGGCGATCCAGCGCACCGTTGGGCGCGATGACATCAGGGCCGAAGGCGTGCCGTATCGGTTCGATTGCGGCGCCGCCGGGCGCGGTGAGCTCGTGCGCGATGACGTCGGTATCAATCACCGCTGCCCCCCAGGCGGCGAGCATGTCAGCCACTTTGCTTTTGCCTGAACCGATACCCCCCGTCAGACCTACCTTGTACATGACTCAATTCCGGGTCAAAAAATAAACTGTACAACAGGGCCGCCCAGCAGCCCAACAGCACCGGCCAAAGCAAGAAAGGGGCCGAATGCTAAAGAGCCTTGCCAGGCCGTTTTCCCGCGCCACAGGAACGCAAACACCATGCCGGCAACGCAGGCCGTGAACAGTACGCCCGGTAGTGCCGCCCAGCCCAGCCATGCCCCTATGGCGGCCAGCAATTTCATGTCACCGCGCCCCATTCCGGCCCGCCCGCGGAAAAAAAGAAATGCCCGATCTGCGGCCCAGAGTAGTAAATAACCGCCTGCAGCCGCCGGCACGGCTTCATGCAAGCTGACGCCGATACCCGCCCACGCTGCCAGCAGCCCCGCCCACATCAGAGGCAGGGTAAGGGCGTCAGGTAGCAAGCCGCAAAAGATATCGATCAAAGCCAGCACAAGCAGCACGACACAGACACCGAAACGCGCGGCTTCCGTTACCGAAGGCTGCATCACGAATGGAACGCCGGCAAGCCCCAGCAGTACAGCACACAGCAGAGCAAGCGGCACGGACACCCGAGCTGAGTCCTTTTGCAAGAGAACGGCTCGGCCGGCTGCCTGCAAGGTGCTGCCATCCACCATGGCACCGTCTGCAATCGCACGGGCGTATGTACAAGCCAGGGCTGCACCCAACGGGCCTAACAGTGCCGCCGCAGGCAGTACCAGCCAGGCAAGATTGGCATGGTTTTGCATCATGCACCCCAAAAACCGGCCGGAAATGCGTAGAATGATTGACCGACACTTCGACGGGTATTCATCATGGCTCCTCTTCGCCCTTCAGCCATTCTTACTTCAGGCAGAACGTTTGGCATGCTGGCCGTGCTGGTGCTGCTTGCCGCTTGCGCTCAGCCCCAGGAAAGTGCTGTGCTCTACGACACATCACGCGAAAACACACGTCGCGACGCACAAGACTACGTGATGGGCGAAGGCCCCAGGGCCACATCCCAAATTCAGCTCGGCTTCGGCTCAACCGGTCCGGCCGAGTCGGCCGGCACAGAGCAACAACAAGGTGCACGCTCTGAGGCCGCGCCGGCCAGTGCAGCCATCCCCCGGCCTCTGGCTGAGGCGCGCAGCTTCCTCGGTACCGTGCCCTGCCCTTCAGGCATGGCCTGCGATGCCGCCCGCTTCATGGTCACCCTGGCTCCTAGTGGCGAATGGCGGTCCCGCACCACTTTGCTGGTGGCTGACAAGCCGGGCCAGATATTGCTCGACCAAGGGTGTTGGGACATTATCGGCACCGACCCCCTGCGTATTGCGCTTGTGCAACCCGATGGCGCCACCGCGATGGGTGATTTCACGTTCGTGAACGGCAACACCTTGCGTGTGAACATCCTCAACGGTGCACAGCCGATGCTTGAGCACCGCCTTACACGGCAGGCAGACCTAGACCCGATCGACGAACTGAAAGACCGGCCCACGCTGAATTGCCCTTAAGTACGGCGCCTGGAAGCCAGGTAGTGGGCCAGCTCCACCGCATTGCGAACCCTCAGCTTCCGGAATACCCGCGCCCGATGCGCCTCGATGGTACGCTGCGAGACCCCGAGCTCGGCGGCGATGATTTTGTTGGGTTTGCCGGTCACCACATGATGCATGACATCACGCTCACGAGGCGTGAGCGTGGCAAAGCGGGCATCGTCGAGCCCGGCGTCGAACCTGTCCATGACCCCTCCGTTTTTGTTATGCAGCAGGCGGGCCAATTCTGCCATGTGCACAGCGGGGCGACCGCTGTCAGTTCTTGCAAGGATGTCCTGGACACAGAATCGTTAAAGGCCACGTGGGCCTCGCGTGCAACGTGGGCTTAGCGTTCGATTTCCAGATTATCGATCAGGCGCGTGGCCCCTAGTTTGGCCGCCCCCAGCACGACCAGCGGTTCACCGGCGGCGATCTCTTCCTGGCTGGGGGCCAGAAGATCGCGCTGGCGTCTGACGCTGAAATAATCCACCTGCCAGCCATGGCGCTCTAGTTCGCTGCGGCCTTCACCTTCCAATTCTGCGACGTCGACATGCCCGTCACGAATCCGCTGGGCGAGTACATTTAGCTGCCGATACAGCCGGGGAGCTTCGGCGCGTTCCTGTGGAGTCAAATAGACGTTGCGCGATGAAAGCGCAAGCCCATCCGCGTCGCGCACGGTTTCGTGCGCCAGAATATTCACCGGCAGCTGGAACTGACGGCACATGGCTCGCACCACCATGAGCTGCTGGTAATCCTTCTTGCCGAACACCGCCACGCGCGGCTGCACACAGGAAAACAGCTTCATGACCACCGTGCTGACACCGTTGAAGAAGCCCGGGCGGAACTCGCCTTCGAGAATATCCCCCAATACCGGTGGTGTTTGTATCCGGTAACTCTGAGGTTCGGGATACATCTCGCGCTCGTCGGGAGCAAACAGCACATAGACGTTGCGTTCACGCTCGAGCTTTTCGATATCGCTGGCCAGCGTACGCGGGTAGCGGTCGAAATCCTCGTTAGGGCCGAACTGCAGGCGATTGACAAAGATACTGGCAACAACCGGGTCGCCGTGCTGGCGCGCCATTTTCATCAGTGCGAGGTGACCCGGATGCAGATTGCCCATGGTGGGCACGAAGGATACGTTCAACTGTCCACGTAACTGATCGCGCAGTTCTTTGATCGTGTGAACGACTTTCAAGGACTTCTCCGTTCGGTTGGAAGCGCGCCGCAGGTTCAGGCGGCGGCACGCATGTATGAGAGGCGGACGTAGATGGGCGCGTAGGGTTCCGCCTGAGTAATGTCCAGCAGAGACTCACGCGCCAGCTCCAGCATGGCGAGAAAATGCACGACAACCACCGCCACGGCGTCACCCCGGTCGACGCGTTCCATGAATAGTTCAGTGAACTCCATGTAGCGCACATCGGACAGGCGGCGCAGAATAAGTGTCATGTGCTCGCGCACAGAAAGCTGTTCGCGGGTGATCTGGTGGTGTGCATTAAGCCGCGCCCGACGAAGGATTTCCTGCCAAGCTTGACGCAGGTCTTCGGGGCTGACTTCAGGTAACAGCTCTTCAACCTGTATGTTCAGCGCGGCCTGACTGCGGTGAAAGTCGCGGCCCATTTGAGGCAGACGGTCGAGCTTTTGCGCCGCCAGCTTCATTTGTTCGTATTCGAGCAGGCGCCGCACGAGCTCCGCCCGGGGGTCTTCCACCTCTTCGCCGGTATCCGCCTTGCGCACGGGCAATAACATGCGTGACTTAATCTCAATAAGCATGGCGGCCATCAGCAAATATTCCCCGGCCAATTCCAGGTTACGACGGCGGATCTGTTCGACATAGGACAGGTACTGCCGCGTGACATCAGCCATGGGAATGTCCAGGACATTGAAATTCTGCTTGCGGATCAAGTAGAGCAGCAGGTCGAGCGGCCCCTCGAAGGCTTCAAGAAAGATCTCGAGCGCATCCGGCGGTATGTAGAGGTCTTGTGGCAGGTCGAAAAGCGGCTCACCATAGAGACGCGCCAACGCCACAGCATCGACTGTGTCCGGCGTGCTGTCCGTGGGTGGCGAAACCAGGGCGTCAAACTGTTGCCCGGCAGCCTTGTGCGGAGCCATTTTCCTGAGTTCAGTCCGTCTGATAGACGTAGGGTTTCTGAGGCACGTTAGCCTGCTTAAAACCGTCCAGGAGCTCGGGATCCAAGGACTTGTCCCAGAGGCGGGCACGCCCCTCGCGCTGACGCGCCTCGGTTTCCGGATGCTTTTCCTTGAACTCTTTAATGAGCTTTGTGACGTCGGACTCGTAATTCTTTGCCATAATACGGGGGTATTCTCGGTTCGTGGATAACCCGAGTTTACTTCAGGAACTCCCTCTTGCATGACAGAGCCCCCAGCTAACCCGCCATCGCCTGCCCCTTCTTCCGTACTTTCCGATAGAGAACGGCGCGCCGTACGCATGATCCCCTTCATTGTGGGCTGCGCTCTATTCATGCAAATGCTCGACGCCACCGTCGTGGCCACTGCCTTGCCCATCATGGCCGAGGCACTGGGCGAAAGCGTCGTCGATACCAACGTCATCATCACCAGCTATCTGTTGGCTGTCGCGGTTTTTGTGCCGATCAGCGGCTGGGCGGCCGACCGGTATGGCGCCAAGCGTGTCTTTACGGCGGCCATTGTGCTTTTTACGCTCAGTTCAGTCGGCTGCGCGCTCTCCCAATCCCTGACTCAGCTCGTCATGGGACGATGGCTGCAGGGAATCGCCGGTGCCATGATGGTGCCTGTGGGACGCATCATTCTGTTGCGCAAGGTGCCTAAAGACGAACTGCTGAAGGCCATGGCGTTTCTTTCTCTGCCGGCGCTTTTGGGGCCGCTCATCGGCCCACCGGTGGGGGGCTTTTTTGTCACCTACGCCAGCTGGCACTGGATCTTCCTTATCAACGTGCCGGTCGGGGTGTTGGGCATCGTGCTGGTGCAGCGCTATATCCGAGAAGACTTTCCGCGTAGCGAAGTGAGGCTGGATTGGCCCGGTTTCATCCTGAGCGGCACCAGCATCGCCTCGCTTGTGATGGGGTTCGAAGCCATCGGGCATCGCAGCCTGCCACCGCAACAGCTGGGCGGCCT
>JAJUGV010000030.1 GCA_029265795.1 Alcaligenaceae bacterium | reverse complement strand
CTTCTCGAACTCATCCTTGTTGACGTGCGTCATGTTCAACGACTGCGAGTAGTTGATGGCAGTGAAATGATCCAGGAACTCCCAGAATTTCGCGCTCGCCCCCCCGTCGGCAGAGGTCAAGACCGCATCAATGCCGCCGGCGGCCAGTTGAGGCACGACATCGGCCCAAGCCATCTGCACCGCCACGGCGCCCGCTGCCTGCAAGGTACGCGTGCCCGACGCATCCCATGCTCGCACTTTCAGGTTGGCGAGATCTTCCGGTGAGGTGACGGGTTTCTTTGCCCAGATGCCGGCCGGTGTCCAGGGGGAGGCATACAGCAGCAGCTGGTTGTTACGCTCGAAAACCTGCTCGTAATAGGGGCGCGCGATCTCGTACAGCGTCCAGGCGTTCTCGATGTTGTTCGCCATGAAAGGTAGCGAGCTCAGCAGAAAGATGGGTTCAATGCCGGCCACTTGACCCATGCTGGTGCTGGCGATCTGCAGAGCACCGTCGCCCACCGCATCAAACTGCTCCTGGGATTTAAAGCCGATGGATGCACCAAAGTGACTGGTGATGGTGATGTCACCGCCGGACAGTTCCTTGACCTTGTCCACGAAGTACACCTGCGACTGACCCAGCATCGAGGTCTGCGCGTACTCGTTGGCCATGTCCCAGCGCACTTTCTGCGCGTTTGCTGCGAACGGTACCAGAGCGGAAACCGCCCCGATTACACATGCCCGTTTGAAAAATTTCATCATTTCGGTCTCTCCTTATCTATATACACGTTATATCTACCATCCAAGTGACCCCGTCTGGAGCCATAGGGTCACGCCCTTTGGGGATAGTGCTTACGGATGTAGTCCTCCGTGAACTTGCCGGACTCAATGTCACGCTGTAAGTCTTCGGCACTACGCAATGCCGGGTCGCCATAACCACCGGCTCCTGGTGTCTCGAGTACAGCGACCGCATCGGCGCGCAGCCGTACCCGCGATGCTTTGGAAGACAGCGGCGTAATTTCCCCGCTGTCACTGCGCAAGTAGAATTTGCCGGCTTCACCGTCCTGCCCGCCAAACAGCCCCCAGGGCTTGTGGCGGAAGCGCTCACCCACACCGTTGAATTCGCACTCGTGATCAACCGGGCGGATGATGCGGCGAATGCCCATACCCCCGCGGTAGCGGCCTGCACCACCCGTATCTTCGATCAGGGAATACTCTTCGACGCGCAAGGGGTACTCGAGCTCAATCGCCTCGACAGGTAGATTGGAGGTGTTCGTAATGTTGACCTGCACGCCGTCTTTACCATCGTGTGTGGCGCGTGCACCCATGCCCCCACCGAGTGTTTCGAGATAAACGTATTGACGGCCTGTCCGGGGATCCATGCCCGCGAACACCGCACTGGTGTTGGCACCGTTGGCTGCGGCAATCACCTTATCGGGAATCTGCTGGGCTAATGCGCCAAAGACGCAATCGACCACACGCTGGCACGAGTTGGCCCGCATGGCCACCGCTGCAGGATGCTGACAGTTGACGAATGAGCCCTCCGGCGCCTTCAGCTCAATAGCCCGGAAAATGCCGTCGTTGTTGGGTACGCCGGGATCCAGCAGTGCCTTGAGCGAAAAGCACAGCGCTGACTGGGTGGCATTGAGGGTCATGTTGAAGTTGCCCGGCACCTGCGGGTCTGTGCCCTCGAAGTCAAACAAAATCCGATCGCCGCGCTTTTCAATGCGCAACTGAATTTTGATGTCTTCGGTGCCGGCGCCGTCGTCATCCATATAATCGGTGAACTGATACTCACCGTCAGGCAGCGTGGCAATCGCTTTGCGGATACGTATTTCCGTACGATCAACGATCTCGTCGAAGATCAACGACAGCGTATCCGAGCCATGCAGCTCGATCATTTCCTCCACACGCCTTACCCCCAGCTTGCAGGCGGAAATTTGTGCATTCAGGTCGCCGCGGCGCTCTTCGGGCAGACGCATGTTGAGCAACAACATGCGCATCAGGTCATCGTTCAGCTTGCCCTTGGAGTACAGCCGCATGATCGGTATGCGCAGGCCTTCTTTGTAGATTTCGTCCAAGCCACCCGACATCGAGCCGACCGCTGCTCCACCCACGTCGGCATGGTGGATGATGTTGGCCACGAAGCCGACGAGCTTCTCACCGTCGAAAACCGGCATCGCCATATTGATATCCGGCAGGTGCGTACCGCCCGCCACGTGCGGATCATTCGCGATAAACACATCGCCCGGTGATATGTCACCGGCATAGCGGTCCAGGATATAGCGCATCAAGCCGGTCATCGACGCAAGGTGAATCGGCAGGGCCATTTCGGCCTGAACGATCAAGCGCCCGTTCGCATCGGCAATGGCGGTCGAATGGTCATGGCGCTCCTTCACGTTGGTGGAGAAGGCGCTGCGCATAAGCGTGATGAAACACTCGTCTGCGATGGACTTGAGCCCGTTCCAGGCAATTTCTAACGAGATGGGATCGATGGTGTTATTAGACATTTTGGAACTCCATGATCATGTTCATGGCACCATCCACAGTGATCTGAGCATTAGGTGGGACGACAGTGGTGGCATCGAACTGGGTGATGATGGCGGGGCCCTCTATTACGGTGCCTGCCGGTAGAGTGGCACGGTCGTACATAGGGGTCTCCTGCGGCGCGTCTTCGTCAAACCACACATCCTGGGACGCGAATGGCTCCACCTTGCCCTGAATGGCGGCAGCCTGCGAGGCGCCTTGGGTCAAACGGGCGACTGCGCGCAGCCGGACGTTCACAATTTCGATGGGCGCCTCGGTATCGCAATGGCCGTAATTCCTGCGATAGGTTTCAAAGAAGGCGTCTTTCAACGCGTCCAGAGGCGGCAACTGCGGCGTACCGTTGGTAGGTGGCAACTCAACCGCCAGCTCGTAGTTCTGACCGACATAACGCATATCCAGCGTCAGTGCCATATGGGTGTCGACGGCGTTGTCGGCTTCCTTGGCGAGCCACTGCTTGGCTTCCTGTGTCAGTTCCTGAATGACATCCGCACCGGCTTGCATATCTCCGTCAACAGGGAAATGCAGGCTGGCCACGAAGTCTTCCTGCAGGTCGGAAATGACCAGGCCTTCTGCACACAAAATACCGGGAGACTGGGGAATCAGGACGCGTTTCATGCCCAAAGACAGCGCAATGTCGGCCGCGTGCAGGCCGCCCGCCCCGCCGTACGGCATCAGGGTGAAGGCACGCGGGTCATGGCCTTTCTCTACGGACACAGCTCGAATGGCTCGCACCATATTCGAGTTCACGATGCCGATAATCCCCAACGCCACTTTCTCGATACTGATGCCCAGCTTGTCAGCAAGCGGTTGGACCGCCTTGATCGCCAGGTTGCGGTCGATCTTCATATCGCCGCCGGTGAGATTTTCCGGCAGGCGGTTAAGAATCACGTTCGCATCAGATACGGTCGGCAGTTCCCCGCCTTTGTTGTAGCAAGCGGGCCCAGGCACGGCACCGGCACTTTCGGGGCCCACCTTCATCAGCCCGTCTGGACCCAGCTGAGCGATGGAGCCGCCGCCGGCACCCACCGTATTGATATCCACCATGGGCAGGCGGATACGGAACCCGGAAATATCACGTACGCTGCTGAGCGCAGTCTGACCGTCCCGAATCAGACACACGTCTGTACTGGTGCCACCCATGTCGAGCGTGATGACGTTCAGAATGTCGGACTTCTCCCCCGCACCGGCCGCGCCCACAGCGCCCGCGGCCGGGCCCGATAAGGCGGTGCGTACGGGGAACAGCGTCGCACGATCCACGGACATCAGACCGCCGCTGGACTGGAAGATCCCCACAGCCGCATTCGGCGCAATGCTGGAGAGCTCACGTTTGAGCCTGTCCATATAGCGGCTCACTTCCGGCTGCAGAAAACAGTTGATCAATGCCGTGGAAAAACGTTCGTACTCACGGAATTCGGGCTGGATTTCGGAGGAGACCGACACAAAACGGTCGGGGAAGGCCTCGCGCAGTCGCTGTGCCAGCTGAGCTTCGTGGGTGGGGTTGAGATAGGAGAAAAGCAGACATACCGCGATGCCCTCGACCTCCGGACGCGCTGCGATTTGCTCGATCAGCGTGGCAATGTCTTCGTCGCGCAGCGCACGGATAACTTGTCCATCCGGCCCAATGCGCTCGTCAACTTCAAAGCGTAGATCGCGGGATGCGAGCGGTTGTGGGGCGTCCAGCTGCAAATCGTAAATCGACGGGCGCACCTGGCGTCCGATCTCCAGCAAGTCGCGAAAACCCTTGGTGGTCACCACCGCCACATCGGCACCCTTGCGCTGCAGCAGTGCGTTCGTGGCCACCGTTGTTCCGTGAGCGAAGCGCGTCACGGCCTCCGGGGAGATCTTTGCGCGGTCCATGAGCTCGCGCAGCCCCAGCAACACCGCCTGAGACGGGTCCTTGGGCGTAGAGGGACGTTTGTGGATATGGGCTTTACCTGTGGAGAGTTCTCGTGCGTAGAAATCGGTGAAGGTACCGCCTACGTCGACACCCACCAACCACTTCTCTGTACTGTCTGAGCTGTTCATCCGCCCTGTCTTCCTCGTGATTTTTCACAAAAACCAGCCATCCGGCTTTATGGACAGAAGGATGGTAACAAACTGAATACCATCCGTATACGTTTTGGATACAGAAATTCCGAGGAAAATTTAGTCGTTTTCCCTTATGGAAATTTCTTTAAATTCTTTTAACCCATGCGGTGCGCTGCGAAACTACCTGGGCTGGCAGGAAACACGACGGTCTTATCACCGTCGATAAATACACGCCTATGAATATGCGCGTGGACAGCACGCGCAAGCACCTGACTTTCGACATCGCGCCCCAGCGAAACATAATCTTCGACGGACTGCGCGTGAGTCACTCGCACAATATCCTGTTCGATAATGGGGCCTTCATCCAGGTCCGGCGTCACATAATGCGATGTCGCGCCGATCAGCTTCACGCCACGCTTGAATGCCTGGTCATAAGGTTTCGCGCCCTTGAAACTGGGTAGGAACGAGTGATGGATGTTGATGATCCTGCCTGCCATCGCACTGCACATGTCATCGGACAGCACCTGCATATAGCGCGCAAGCACCACCAGTTCTGCACCTGTCTCCTCGATAATAGCCATCTGCCTTGCTTCGGCCTCCGGCTTATTGTCTCTGGTGACCGGGATGTAATGGAAGGGAATGTCGTGATTGACGACGGTTTTCTGAAAATCGAGATGATTGGAAATCACCCCGACAATATCAATCTGCAATGAGCCGATGCGCCAGCGATACAGCAAATCATTCAAGCAGTGTCCAAAACGGGATACAAAGATCAGCACTTTCATTTTTTCCGCGGCATCGTGAAAGGCATAACTCATTTCGAATTTCCGCGAAATATCTTCAAAGCCATCTTTCAAATTCTGCAGCGTCGCACCGGTTTCACTGCGGATACTGATACGTGTAAAAAAGCGGCCGCTCTGCTGGTCATCAAACTGCGCGCTATCCGTGATATTGCAACCGTGATCGGCCAGATATCCCGCAATGGCCGCCACAATTCCACGCGTAGATTTACACGTTACGGTCAGTACGTAATTGCTCATGAATTCGTTCTCCTACTGAAATACGCAGCACGAAGCCGCCACGCCCGGCTTTGGCAATGCCGGGCGCCGACTGTGAATGATTTGAAGCGGTGGGTGTTTTAGTGAGTCTGGGAGTGGATCGCGGCGACAGATTTCGCCGCATTCAACAAGACCTCGAAAAGCGAACCTGCCGATGAACCCGGGCCGCGGATGCTGTACGACTGCCCCGGTTCGTTGCACAGTACAAAACTGCTCATATGTTCGATCGGCGTGCGCACGGCGTCGCCGGCCTGCATGGCGCGCACATTGGCGCTGCATAATCGCTCAAATAAAGCTGGGCAGTGCGCTCCGCGCACTTCAAACGCGCACCAGCCCCCCGTCTGTTCGGTAATAGATGCGCAATCACCGAATACCTGCTTGAGCTCATCGGCCAACAGTTCATGACTAGCGAGCGGGGCCTCCAGCATCCATTGCTCGGGACCCGCCCACCATGCGCGTACTGGCTGTGTGTCTGTCATGCGTTGCGGTCCAGGTAAGTCCTCGTCCAGATACTTGCCGCCCGCAACGAGGACCTCCGGCAATCTGTTTAAACGAGCGGCAAGCGATGCCAGCGCGACCTCTGCGTTCTCGCTGATTTCTAATTCGCCGATACGTTCCTGACGCGGCTCACTGCCACCCAGGACGGTACATTGGGTCAAACGGAACTCAGACACGAAGCCGTTCTCCTTCCGGGTCAATAAATACGGGATGCACAACCTGAGCTTCCACTTCCAGGCCATCCACCGGGCTCACGACACGCACCGTGTCGCCAATACGCTGATCGCCTCGCTTAAGGAAGGCAAGGCCGATAGGCTCGCCCACATGGGGCGACCAGGCTGCAGAAGCCACCCAGCCCAGATCGTTTTTCATATCGTGAGGGGTACCAGAGTCAAACAGATGCGCCCCGGCCAGAATGGTGGAAGATCCGTCCGTCGCTCTAAGGCCAATAAGTCGATATCCGGCTTCGTCCGCCAGCGCCGGCCGACGTGACATGACGGCACCAATACTGTCTTTCTTGTTGGACACCATTCGACCCAAGCCCAGGTGCGTAGCCGTGGTCTGGCCGTTCAATTCCGGCCCGGCGGCGTGGCCCTTCTCGATACGCAGCACCCCAAGAGCTTCCGTGCCGTACGGCGTCACTCCGAACTCCTCTCCGGCCTGCATCAGCACTCGCATCAGTGAATCGCCGTAGCGTGCAGGAACCGCCAACTCATAGGCGAGCTCGCCCGAGAAAGAAATACGGAACAGGCGCGCCCGCACGCCACCGCATACGGTGACCTCCGCACAGGCCATAAATGGAAACGCCTCATTGGAAAGGTCGTACTCGCTGTCCACCACTTTTTGCAACAGCTTGCGTGAATTCGGCCCTGCAATGGCGTACTGTGCCCAGGCATCGGTCGTGGAAACCAGCTGCACATCCAGATCCGGCCAAAGACATTGGCGGCAGAACTCCATATGACGGAACATCGCCACCGCATTCGCGGTCGTGGTGGTCACAACGAAATGGTCTTCTGCCATCCGGGCGGCCGTACCGTCATCTTGTGCAAAGCCGTCTTCGCGCAGCATCAGGCCGTAGCGGACCCGCCCGACTTTGAGCGTTGCGATAGTGTTGCAATAAACGCGGTTCAGGAATTCCGCGGCATCCGTGCCCTGTACATCGATCTTGCCCAAAGTAGTCACATCGCAGACGCCGACGCTGCTGCGCACCGCCAACGCTTCTCTGTCGACGCTCTGGCGCCAGTGTGTCTCGCCGGGTCTCGGGTAATACTGCGCACGCAGCCAGTTACCTACCTCGACAAACACCGCCCCCTGCTCCACCGCCCAGTGATGAGAAGGCGGCAGGCGATACGGTCGGAAGTCGGGCCCGGTGGAACGGCCTGCCAGAGCACCCAGCGCTACAGGCGTGTAGGGTGGCCGATACATCGTGGTGCCGGTCTGGGGTATGGATTTGCCTGTCAGCTCCGCCATCACCGCCAGTCCGATCACATTAGAAGTGCGCCCTTGATCGGTCGCCATGCCAAGGGTGGTGTAACGTTTCAGATGCTCTACCGACCGGAAGTTCTCTCGATGCGCGATCTCTATGTCCTTGGTCGTGACATCGTGCTGCAAATCCACCCACGCCCTGCCCTTGCCCGCTACATGCCACATGGGCTTGATGCCGTACGGCTGGTCGTCAGCCTCCGGCACGGAAATCGGCTTGGCCTGTACGCCCAGTTCCTGCAAGACCTCACCGACAGCTTGCACCGCATTGCGTAGCACATCGCCTGTGGCGAATATGCCGGCAGCGGCGCCGGCCACAGACAGGCCTGCCGGCAGGTCCTCGCCGGGTACAAACGCAGCGATGTCTTCCTTCCATACCGGACGAGTGCGGAAGTGCGCGGTTAGCTGAACGTTAGGATTCCACCCGCCGGAAACTCCCAGTGCACCGCAGGCAATGGAGTGCGACTGACCATTGGCGAGCCGCACCGTCACCGATTTCAGCCCTTTGCGTCCTGCCGTATCCGTGACCACTGCACCTTTCAGGACCTCCACACCCGGCAGGTCGGGCGCGTCAGGGCGGCTGTCGATCACCGCGGCCACCTGTATGCCCATCCGGCTCAGGTCCCGCGCGCTGCGATGCCCGTCGTCATTATTGGTAAAGACGGCGACGGTGCGATCGGCAGCCACGGCCCAGCGGTTGGCATAAGCCCGCAAAGCGCCGGCCTGCATGATGCCGGGGCGATCGTTATTCCTGAAAGCCACCGAACGTTCGGTGGCGCCGGCACACAGCAGCGCTCTTTTGGCGTAAATATTCCAATAGGTCTGCCTGGGTTGCCCCGTTGCGGGAGCACGAATGTGATCGGCCTCACGTTCCAGCGCGCCGTATATGCCGTGATCGAATACGCCGAACACTGTGGTGCGTTTCATCAAACGTACGTTGGGCATGCCGGCCAGCTCACCCAGCACGCCGGCCACCCATGCGGCTGCCGGCTCACCGTCAAGCAAAATTCGTTCGACGTTCAGCCGGCCGCCAAACTGAAAATCCTCATCCGCCAGGATGACCTGAACTCCAGAGCGGGCCGCAGTAAGTGCGGCAGCCATCCCTGCGGGCCCAGCGCCTATTATCAGAAGGTCTGTATGCAGGTAGCCACGATCGTAACAATCCGGGTCGGCTTCATCTGACAGCCGCCCCAATCCTGCGGCCCTGCGGATCAGCGGCTCATAAACCTTTTCCCAAAAAGATTTGGGCCACATGAAGGTCTTGTAATAAAAGCCCGCTGCTAGAAAGGGCGACAGAAAGTCATTGATGCCCTGTACGTCAAAGGACGGCGACGGCCAGCAATTCTGGCTGTAGGCATCCAGCCCATCGAAAAGTTCGATAACCGTGGCACGGGTATTGGGCTCCCGACGCGCACCGCTACGCAATTCGACCAACGCGCTGGGCTCCTCGGAACCAGCCGAGAATACGCCGCGGGGCCGGTGATATTTGAAGGAGCGCCCCATCAAGCGCACCCCATTGGCCAACAGGGCCGACGCAAGCGTATCGCCTTCGTAGCCCTGATACGTCTTGCCGTCAAAACTGAATTGAATGGTCTTGGAGCGGTCTATGAGGCCGCCATCCAAACGGTTTATCTGTGTCATCGTCCCCGCCCCAGCGCCCGCGCGGCATCACGCGCCAGCTCTACTTTCACAATCTCATGCGTCACTGTGTCGCGGGTGACCACCAACCATGAGCGGTCGCCTTGCTCGTGAAACCACAATTCTCGATGCAGACCCGCAGGGTTCTTGCGCAGATGCACATAGGCATGGAAGTCTTCCTCGGCCGTCGCCGCCATGCCGTCGGGACGCTCTAACAGCGTCGCATCGCCCAGATACACGAACTCGCGCGAATCGCGCGGCCCCAATAGTGGATGTTCAATAATCATGTTGCTCAGTGCAGGTTAGGTTGAGCGCCAGTGCCCGGCTCATCCAGGACGTGTCCCGTTCGGAAGCGGTCGAAACGGTACGCCGCCGCGACCTCATGCGATTCGCCGGTTGCCAGAAGGTGTGCGAAGACATAGCCCGCCCCTGGGGTGGCCTTGAAACCGCCATAACACCACCCACCGTTGAAATAAAGGCCGTCGATCTCCGTGCGATCGATAATGGGGCTGCCGTCCATGGACATATCCGCCAAGCCGCCCCACATTCGCAGCAGCCGCGCACGGCCTGCCGAGGGCATGATGGCCATGAGGCATTCCACAACGTTCTCAACCAGCGGCAAGTTGCCCCGCTGTGCGTAAGTGTTGTAGCCGTCCAGGTCGCCACCGAACACCAGCCCCCCCTTGTCCGACTGGTTCAGGTAGAAGTGCCCAGGGCCCCCAAAGCTGACTACGCAGGGCACAACGGGCTTAAGGGCTTCGGAAACAAAGGCCTGCAACACATGGCTTTCTATGGGCAGCGTGAGACCGGCCTTTTGCATAAGACGTGACGAGCTGCCCGCAACGGACGACCCGACGACGTCCGCACCAATGAAACCACGGGTGGTCTCGACGCCGACGCAACGGCCGCCTTCGATACGGAAGCCCTGCACCTCGCAGTTCTGAATAATGTCCACGCCCAACGCATCTGCTGCACGCGCGTACCCCCACAACACGGCGTCGTGGCGTGCAGTGCCGGCGCGCGGCTGCAGCAGCCCACCCTTGATCGGGAAACGCGCATTGTCGTAGTTCAGAAAAGGCACCATTTGGCGCACCTGATCGGCCGTGAGCAACTGCGCATCCGCCCCACTGAAAATCATGGCGTTGCCCCGGCGTCGGAACGCATCGCGCTGGGCGTCACTGTGAATGAGATTCAGCACACCCCGCTGGCTCATCATGACGTTGTAATTGAGGTCCTGTTCCAGGTTCTCCCAGAGTTTCATCGAGAACTCGTAGAACGGCTGATTGCCTTCCAACAGATAGTTGGAGCGAACAATCGTGGTGTTGCGACCTACGTTGCCACTGCCTATCCAGCCCTTCTCCAGCACCGCGATGTTCTTCTTGCCGTAGCGGCGGGCCAGATAATAGGCCGTCGCCATGCCGTGCCCACCGCCACCGATGATGATGTAGTCATAATGGGCTTTGGGCTCGGGGTTGCGCCACGCGGGTTTCCAGCCTCGCTGACCCGTCAGCCCCTCTTTGATGACCTTAAAAATTGAATAGCTCACTGCGCTTCCTGCCATAGAACCATGTGATGTCATTTTGCAAGAGCTAGACAAAACGAGATATGCTAAATCGGACAGATAACTATCTAATTAAGACATGACGCAAGTTAGCAGCTCACCGGCGCCCAGTCATATCGCCTTCATCCTGACGCCCGGGTATTCCTTGATGTCCGTGGCCTCGGCGGTGGAACCGCTACGCGCCGCCAACCTGCTGGCTGAACGTCCGCTGTATCAATACCGTTTTCTGTCCGAAGCCGGGGGGCTCATGGCATCGACCGCAACGGGCGGCTTCAATACGGAACCCTGGTGGCAGGAAGAACACAGCTTCGACCTGGTGTTCATCGCTGCGGGTGGCAACCCCATGGTCTATGAAAACACCGACTTGCGCCGTTACCTGCGTCACCTACGTAAACAGGGCGTCCCGCTGGGAGGCATATCGGGGGGCTCCGCCATACTGGCGCGCTTTGGAATGATGGACGGGCGCCGCTTTACCGTGCATTGGCAGCACGTACAGGCCTTGCGCGACCTCTTCCCCCATCTTTTGGTGGAACGCAGCCTTTACGTCATTGACCGCGACCGCTACACCTGTGCAGGCGGGGTGGCGGCGTTGGATATGATGCATGCCATGATTGCCGCCGAGCACGGCACCAGCTTTGCGAGAACGGTGAGCGATTGGTTTATCCACACCGATATCCGTACCTCGAGTGACCCACAGCAGTCCAGTGTGGAGCAACAATACGGTGTCACCCACCCTGCTCTGGTCGCGGCCATCGGGCTGATGAACACTCACCTTGCCGACCCGCTCAGCGCGGAACAGCTGGGCATGCTGAGCGGACAAAGTGCGAGGCAACTGCAGCGGCTCTTCAACGCGCAACTGGGCGAACCCATGATGCAGTTCTACCGTAATCTGCGGCTGGATAAGGCTAATGAACTGCTACAGCAGGTGGCCCTGCCTATTACGCAGATTGCACTGGCCACCGGCTTTGGCAATGCCGCGCATTTTTCGCGCTGCTTCGTGGCGCGGTTCGGTATGACACCGGCACAACGCCGCGCTCAGGGCATACAGTCCCACACTGTGCGTTCGCTGCGGGTACGGTGACTCGACAGCGCTATGCCGATAGCTCCACCACATGCACACGCTCAGCCAGATTGTCACGCGCAAGCTCCACCATGTGTGCGTGATGGGTAAGGAAGATGACCTGAGTACGGCGCGAGACCTCGGTCAGTTGGCGCAGGCCGGCAAGTGCGCGATCATCGTCATAATTCACGAAAAGGTCGTCTGCAATAAAAGGCATGGGTTCTGCGCTGTCCATATATAGCTCCAGGGCGGCAAGACGCAAAGCCAGGTAGAGCTGATCACGGGTACCATCACTTAAACCATCCAACGGTACCCTGCGCCCATCGGCCCGGCGCGCCCATAATGCGGCCACTTCCCCATCCACCACTAGCCCTTCATGTGCACCCAGCGTAAGCGCGGCAAACAGCTGGCTTGCACGTTGTAGCAAGGGCCCCTGACTACGCTCGCGATAACGCTCCGTGACGTGCTCCAACAAACGATACTGCGCATAGACCTTGACATAGCGCTCCGCGACATCCGCCATATCGGCCAACGCTTCCTGCCGCCGGGCTTCGGCCTGTGCCGCGTCGTCGCTGCCGGATATAGCATCAAGTGCGCTGCGGGCCTGCTCCCGTTCTGCTGCCAGTCTGTCGCGTCTATGTTCTGCCTCTTCCAATTCCAGGCTGAGCGCTTCGGCCTGTGCAGCCAACGACGATGGTTCCACCCCCGCTAACTCCGCTTCGACTTTCTGTCTGTCCCACCCCTGCGCCTCCTCCAGCAAGCGAGTGTTGAGGGTGGCTAACTGTTGGCGCGCATGCTCACGATCCCGTACCGCCGTTCGCAGGGGCTCCAGTTGAGCCACCCAGCGACGGAGTTGCTCATCGGCTTGATCTGCTTGGAAATCGGCGACTTGCAGTCGCGCCGCTAGCGCTGACACCGATACGCTGAAGTGACGCAGCTGCGCTTCAAACGCATCGCGCGCCGCTCGCCGCTCGCGCAGTTGTCGCAGCAATTCGTCAGCATCGGCCAATAGCTCCAGTGCCGCCTCTACATAGGCATCGTCGGCGTCACGCTCAAAACCGGCACGCTCTAGCGCGTCGCCACGTCGATTCAGCCAAGCCTCGTAGGCGACTTCGGTCTGATTACATTCCTGTTCCAGACCCGGCATCAACGGCTCCAAACGCTGAAGCTGTTCGCGCAACGCCTCCCGCCTGGCGGCGGCGGCATCCGCAGCCACAAGAATTTCACGCGCGGTATCGCAAGCCTCGGCCAGGCTCAGCTCTGCTTCCTTCGTTACCGCACCCACTCCGGGATGCTCTGCCGCTTCAGTGTGCAAGGCAGCCAGCAGTGTGCTCAGCAGGCTATCGTGGCGCCGGCGGACGCTTTCTAGCTCGGCCAGAGTCACTTGTAATCGCTCGTTTGCCTGTAGTGCCGCTTCACGCCCCGGAAGCCACCCCTGAAGATTCGCAGGCGGCAGGTGTGGCAGCTTGCGCTGCAGGCATTCCTCACGCCATTGCTCATCGTATGCAGCGAGCTCATTCACCGCCTCTTTCTGCATGTCTCTTAGCGTCTGCAGGCCCGATTCCATCCGTTCGCACTCATGCTCGAGCGTCTGCAGGCGAGCCGCATCATCCGCCGCTTCCAGCTGACGGTCGACCAACAGATCAGCCCGCAACACCAGCGCTGCGTACGCTTGCGCGTGGGTTTCCAAAACTTCCCGGCCCTGCGCCAGCGCTTCCCAAAGTCCATCGCGCTCGCGGCGTGCGTCCATCACCTCGTCGCGCGACACCACCTGACGTGTGCGCCGGAATTGCTCGGCCTTCAGGCGTGCTTCCATCAACTGCGCTTCTGCCTCACGCAGCTGACGGCCGATAGTGTCGACATCCGCCTGCAGTTCCCGGCGGCGCTGCACCCGTTCTACCAGCGCCTCGGCGGGCCACGGCTCCATCTGCACGAGCCGGCCCAGGTCGGGCAGACCATCCGCCATTTCGGGCTGACGCAGGGCCGCCAGCCTGCGCTCAAGCTCCAGCTGTTGCTGAGCGGCGCGCCCCTCCAGCGTGTCGCGGGCTGCCGCCATATCACCCGCTGCGGTCGCGGCATCCAGCGCCCGCCTCAATGCCGCCCCGACCTTTACGCGGGGAAGCGCGGCGATACGGGCGCGCAGTTCCTCAATCTCGGCGAGACGCGCCTGCCGTGCCTGCATAGCCGCCTCCCGTCGGGTACGCAGCTGCCGCCCTTCGTTCAGAAGCTGAACGATTTCGGAACGCAGCGGTTTGGATGGCAGCGCAGATGCCACGACCTCGATCGCGGCGGCATCGGCTGATGCGCTTATTGGCCGACCCAGCTGGCGCAGTACACCGCTCAACTGTTCCTGCAAGAGACTGATGTGCGAATCACACTGCCCGATTTCGCTACGGTGGCCGGCCACCTGTAAACGAGTTTCTTCCAGTGCGAGAATGTCCGCTTCAAATTCCAATAAAGGTGAGGACGCCTGCTGAGCTTCTGAGTCGGCGCCCAGTTTCAGCTCACATTCACGAATCTGCACAAGCAGGGGCGCCAGGCGCCGTAACCGCTCAAGCTCACGCAACTGAAGTCGCAACTGTGCACACTCTTCGCGCGCGGCTTCGAATGCCTGGTCGGCCTGGCTGCTGACCCGCTGGGCTTCGACCCAGGCATTGGGTCGCACCGTCGCGGCACGCACTTCACGATCCGCCTCTTTATAGCGATCCGAAGCGGCATACCACGCCCGGTTTTTGCTGTGATGCGGGGTCCAGAGCCCAGCCGCCTCATTGCGTAAAGCCGTCAACACTTTGTTAAGGGCGGCCACCCCGGCGGCGGCTTGAAACAGTACCGAATCCACATCGTCACCGGCCTGAAGCATGGCGCGACTGCCCTGCTCCAGGCGTCGATGATCCAGCCCAAACATGCGTTCGTAGAAGGCCTCGGATACCCCGCCCAGCCAACGCCCCAACACGTCATCGGACAGCCGTTCGCCGGCCGCATCCACCAGCCCGCCAGTGCGTTTTCGGCGCCGACCCATGACCAGCTGTCCCAGCTCGCCGGTGAGAACGGCATTTAAGGCGAGCTCCGGACCCGGGTGCAGGAAGGTCATCGGGGTAGTCATGGGAATCCCAAACAACAGGTCATGAAAGGCCTGTCGCAAGGTGGATTTGCCGGCTTCATTGCCACCAACAATCATGTGGAAGTCGTGGTCGCGACGCGGAAAATCAAGACGGCGGTCAGAGAAATGCCCGTAGCGCTGCAGTTCTATAGATTCAAAACGCATTGTGCTTAACCCTCTCGTGCAAGCCGATCAAGCACTGCGGCAGCGGCGTCCTGCAAAATATCCTGTATCTCATTCTGTCTGAGCGCTTCGAAAACGGGCTCATCGGCCAGCTCGTAAGGCGCACGGTCACGCAGACCTTGCAGGCCTTGCAAGATTTCATCCTGGAAACCTGAATCAGCCACGGCATCGGCCAGCAAACGCGCCAGTTCGTCGTGCTCCACGGTGGCCGGGGCTCGGTGTGGAGGGCGCACCTGCAAGCGGAGTTTTTCGAGCCACATGCGCCCGTCCGCCAAAGCGGCCATCGTAGCCACCACATCGGCGCGCAGCTGCGGCTGTTGCCCCACGAGTTCGCCATGCAAGCCGGATTCGCCTTCCAGCACCAAGCGAAGGACGCAGGGTTTATCGGCAGTTTGCTCTGCAAGCACGTCTTCCAGGCCGGAACGTACATTGGCCAAAACCGCCTTTAGGTCTTCGCAGTAAGAAATATCCAGCCGCAATTCGCGCCAGCGCAGCACATCAACTTCCAAGCGCTCGATCGACTGCACCGCGTGATCGTCGCAGGTCACCAGCACGGCCCCGCGCGGCCCCTGCTCACGAATATGGCGCCCCTGCAGATTGCCTGGGAAAACAACGGGCACCGGACCCGGATAGACCTGGTATTCGTGTACATGGCCCAAGGCCCAGTATTGATAACCGCTGGCATGCAGCTGTTGCAGACTGCACGGAGCATAGTTGGCGTGCTGCGAATTGCCTTCCAGTGCTGTGTGCAGCACGCCGATATTGAAATGCCCCGGCAGCGGCGCGGGGTAACCGGCCGCCATGTTTTCGGTGACGGACGCCTGCGGGAAGCTGCGCCCATGCAATGCCACGTTGTGCTTCTCTAAGACAAACGTGGTGGGGCGATTTGCCTTGAAAACATGGACGTTCTCCGGCAAAACCAGGCGGCTTGTCATCACGCTTTGCGCGTCATGATTGCCATGCAGGACGTAAACGGGAATACCCCCATTGCGCAACCTACCCATCTGGCGGGCAAAATAGATGCCGGTGTTGTGGTCTTTCCAATCGCCGTCATAGAGGTCCCCGGCGATCACCATAAAGTCCACTTCCAGCTCGAGGGCTTCGTCGACCAGGCGCGCAAACGCCGCCCGAGATGCGCCGCGCACGATATCGACAGGCATGTCCTCGTAAAACCCCAGACCCTTTAATGGGCTGTCCAGATGAATATCCGCAGCATGGATAAAACGCATATTTGGTGCAAGAAGATGGTTGAATTAAGTGCCGACCCCCAAGTCTGCCACAATAGCGAAAAACAAGAGAGAAGAGTTCGAGGCTGCAGATGAGCATCACTCCAGGCGCAGGCCACGGCGAACTAAGCACCGTGTTTCTGAGTTTCAGGAATGTCAAGAAGACCTACGACAGGCAGACCCTGGTAGTCCGGGATTTCAACCTGGATGTGCATCAGGGCGAATTCGTCACCCTGCTGGGTCCGTCCGGCTCGGGTAAGACCACAGTATTAATGATGTTGGCGGGCTTCGAGCATGTCAGCAGCGGAGACATCTACATCGATGGCGCGTCTGTGACGCGGGTGGCGCCCTACGAGCGCAATATTGGCATGGTGTTTCAGAACTATGCGCTTTTTCCGCACATGACGGTCGCGGAAAACCTGGCGTATCCGCTGCGGGTTCGCAAGATGTCACGTACGGAAATCCGCGAACGCGTCGCTCGCTCCCTTAAGCTCATCGAACTGGAAGATTTCGGCGACCGTCATCCCGGCCAGTTGTCGGGCGGCCAGCGCCAGCGTGTTGCGTTGGCTCGCGCCCTGATTTTCGAACCGGCGCTTGTGCTCATGGACGAACCGCTGAGCGCTCTGGATAAAAAACTGCGTGAGCAGATGCAGTTTGAAATCTCCCGGCTGCATTCCAAATTGGGCTGCACCATGGTGTATGTCACGCACGATCAAGCCGAAGCGCTCACCATGTCCGACCGCATTGCCGTCTTCAATCACGGCGTGGTTCAGCAATACGCCTCGCCCGATCAGCTTTATGAGCAGCCGGCCAATGCGTTCGTGGCAGGCTTTATCGGCGAAAACAATCTCATTCCGGGCAAAGGCAGCGTTCAATCCGACGGCACAGTGCATGTCACCCTGCAAGACGGCACCGTGTTGCGAGCCGCTCACGGTAACTTCGATGCCGCTGAAGGCGACTGTCTGCTGTCTGTGCGTCCCGAAAAATTGAGTATATCTACTGTAGATACAATAGCGCCCGACGCCAATCGTCTACGCGTCCGTTTTGTCGCGCAGCACTATGTTGGCGACTTCATCCGTTATTACTTCGAACGGCCCGATGGCACCCGCATCATCGTCAAGACCATGAACGATGCTCGCGCTCCCACCCTCACCGAGGGCCACGCCATCGACCTGCATTGGTCCATGCAACACAGCTTTGCCTTCCACCCTCAACCTAGCGCAGTCCAAGGAGATACGCCATGAAGAAGCTAAGCGTGTTGTGCGCAGCGGTCCTGGCCACCGGCCTGGCCGCCTCCGCTCCCGCAGCGGCACAACAAACACTCACCGTTGTTTCTTTTGGCGGCGCCTATGGCGCTGCCCAACAGGTGCATCAGATTAACCCCTACATGGAAGCCACCGGCAACAAGGTGCTTTTCGAAAATTACACGGGCGGTATTGCTGAGATCAAGGCGCAAGTAGAGTCCGGCAATATCCAGTGGGACGTGGTTGATATTGAAACCATCGACCTCGAACGCGCCTGTGCCGAAGGCCTGCTGGAAGTCATTCCCCGCGATATTCTCGAAGCCGCACCGGATGGCACCGCGGCCGAAGACGACTTCATTCCCGACGCGCTCGATAACGAATGCGGCGTGGGCGAAATTGTCTGGAGCACGGTCTATGCCTATAACCACGGCACGCTCACCGGCGACAAGCCCAGCACCATTCAAGATTTTTTCGACTTGCAAAAATTCCCTGGCAAGCGGGCCCTGCGCAAGCGTCCACAGGTGAACCTGGAATGGGCACTGCTGGCTGACGGCGTCGCCCCCGACCAGGTCTACGAACTGCTGTCCACGCCCGAAGGCCAGGATCGCGCCTTCGCCAAGCTAGACTCCATCAAGGATGAAATCGTCTGGTTCGATAGCTGGTCGCAGGCTCCGCAGCTGCTCAACGATGGTGGTGCGGTCTTCGTGCAATCGGCAAATGGCCGGTTCTTTGATGCGATTCGCCGCGAAAACAAGCCCTTCACCATCGTTTGGGACGGTCATCTTTACGACCTGGACGCCTGGGGCATCGTAAAAGGTACGCCCAATCTCGAAGAAGCCCTGAACTTCGTTGCCTTTACCACCACCACTAAAGCCCTGGCCGGCTTCCAGGATGTGGCCTACGGCCCTCCCCGTCGTTCTTCCATGGAGCTTGTGGACAAAGACGTAGTCGACCACCTGCCCACCGCGCATATTGATGCAGGGCTGAAGGCCGATGGCATCTTCTGGGCTGACTACGGAGAGAACCTCGGCGAGAAGTTCAATGAGTGGCTCCTTAAGCAATAAGGAAATTTCCCAGGAGCGCAAAGCGCTGGCACGCCGACGGCGTGCCAGCCTGTTCCTGGTGGCACCGCTGCTGGCTTTCATCTTCTTTTCTTTCGTCGCACCGATTGCCAGCATGCTGTATCGCAGTGTGTACAACCCTGCTGTGGTCGAGCTCATACCAGAGACACTTGCCGAGCTTTCCGAATGGGACGGCGATGGTCTGCCATCCGATGCCACCCGCTCTGCTATGGCCCGCGAACTGAGGGGTCTGGCACAAGAACGCCGCGCCGGCGTGCTGGCCGCAGCAGTGAACCGCGCCTATCCCGGCGCTTCCAGCCTCATCAATTCCACTGCGCGCAAGATGCGCAACTTGAAAGATGAAGAACTGCGTAATGGGGCCGCACTGCTGGACGCCGCCGACAAACGCTGGACTCAAACCGAACTGTGGCGCGCCATCGACGAAGTCGGCGCGGTCTATACCGACAATCACTATCTGACAGCCCTGGATCTGGAACGTAACGCAGCGGGCGAGATCCAACAACGCGAATCGGCGCGTATCTACCTGCAGTTGTACGGCAAGACACTGGGTATGGCGTTGGTGATTACCCTGCTGTGCATAGTGCTGGGCTACCCCCTGGCCTGGTATTTGTCGCAGGCTCCCGCACGCAAAGCCAACATGCTGATGATTTTCGTACTGCTGCCCTTTTGGACTTCCCTGCTGGTGCGCACCACCGCCTGGATTGCGCTGCTGCAGACCAACGGTGTCGTGAATTCGGTTTTACAGGCGCTCTATATCATCAATGAGCCGCTGGAACTGCTTTACACCCGCGTCGCCACCATCATCGCCATGACCCACATTCTGCTGCCGTTCATGATCCTGCCTTTGTACAGCGTCATGCGAGGCATCGACCCCAGCTATATGCGGGCCGCCTTGTCTATGGGCAGCAGGCCGCTGGCCGCCTTTATACGCATCGTGCTGCCGCTCAGCCTTCCCGGCCTCAGCGCCGGTGCATTGCTGGTATTCATTATTTCGGTGGGCTACTACATCACCCCCGCCCTGGTAGGGGGCACGGACGGCCAGATGATCTCTAATCTGATTGCCTTCCATATGCAGCAATCCAGTAACTGGGGCCTGGCGGCGGCGCTAGGAAGCCTGTTGCTGGTATTGATTCTGGCGCTCTACTGGACATACGACCGTCTGGTGGGTGCCCGTAACATTCGCCTGGGCTGACCTCTTGATGACACCAAAGCACACATGAACGAGCAGACTATCCATTACGGCCCCTGGCAACGCGCCGCCCGCTTTCTGGTGGCCGGCTACGCGTGGGCCGTACTGTTTTTCCTGATCCTGCCCATTCTGGTGATCATTCCCCTATCGTTCAACGCCGAACCGTTCTTCAGCTTTACGCCGGGCATGCTGCGTCTGGACCCTGACGCCTATTCGCTGCGCTGGTACGAACGCATCTTCACCACAGGTAACTGGCTGCTGGCCATCAAAAACAGCTTTCTGATCGGGCTGGCGGCGACGGTCATTGCCACGGTGCTTGGCACCATGGCGGCGGTGGGTCTGGCCAGCGAAGCCATGCCACTGCGGCGCCTGGTGACCGCCTTGCTGCTGTCGCCCATGATCGTGCCGCTGATTATCGTGGCGGCGGGCATGTTCTTCTTCTATACCCGCTTCAATTTAGTGGCGACTCATGCAGGGCTCATCATTGCTCACGCAGCGCTTGGAGTGCCGTTTGTGATCTTGACGGTAACCGCCACGCTGGCCGGCTTCGACCAGTCGCTGTACCGGGCCGGGCTCAGTCTGGGCGCCTCGCCCTTCAAAGTTTTTCGCGATGTGGTGATACCCTTAATTCGCCCGGGCGTAGCGTCAGGCGCCCTGTTCGCCTTTGTTACGTCGTTCGACGAAGTCGTGCTGGTGCTGTTCCTTGCCGGCCCCGAGCAGCGGACTATCCCGCGCGAAATGTTCGCCGGGTTGCGCGAACAGATCAACCCCACCATCCTGGCTGTGGCTACCCTGCTGATTCTTCTTTCGTTGCTGTTACTGTTCACACTCGAGATGCTGCGCCGCCGCACCGAAAAGATTCGCAGTGGCGCGGGCATCGCTTCTCCGGGAAAATAACTGTCATGGCGCTGTAACTTCCCCCAACGAAAATGGCATCCGGGACCTCTTCTGCGATTTAGCCCGGCGCTCCTGGATGCATCATGAACAAAACTCTCACGCTCAAGAAGGGCTTTATTTTTTTCTTGCTGGTGCTCGGCCTGCTTTCAACACTCGTCTTTACGGCGATTTTTAACCTGACTCGCAGCGTCGAACACTTGCGCCAGACTGAAGAAAGCCGCTATCAAAGCACCCTGCTGGCAACCGAATACAAGAACCTGACTCAAGCCATGACTCGGGATGTCATGGCGTTTGTGTCCACAGAACAGCCTGAATTTCTAGAGAGCTACGAAGCACAGGTGGCCCTGCTGCAAGGGTACGCCGGCGATGGTGCCGGCATCCAACCCGCGATACTGGAACGTTTTCGTGCGGCCGGTTTCACGGCGGAAGAAATGGCCGTGCTGGAATCGGCCTATACGGACCACTTGGAATTAATGAAGGTGGAAAAGCAGGCGATCGAGACCGCCAGCGGCCAGTTCGACGACGGCCAGGGAGGGATACGCGTCGCGCTTCCCAATGCGCTAATGGCCAAGGTGTTGATCTTCGGTCAGCAATATTCAACGGCCGCGACAGCCATTGCCGAGAAAATTGATCTGTTCGACGCCATGCAGGCGCAACGCCACACTGAGGAAGTCATTCAGGCCGACCACGACATCCGCGTCGGTAGTGGCATTGTGCTTGGCACCATCCTGATTCTATTCGTAGGCGGCGCGCTGTCATTGCTCCTGCTCTACCGCGGCATCAAGCGCCCGCTGGACATCGGTGTAGCCCTTGCGCAGCGCCTGGCCAGTGGAGACCTGGCAGCCCGAGTCGACGTTGAGCGGCACGACGAACTGGGAAAACTGCTGCTGGCGCTGAACGGTATTGGCGAGGCATTGACATTAACCGTGGGCGAAGTCCGCAAGCGCGCAGAACATATCGCCGTCACCGCGCATGAGACTGCACAAAGCAATCACACACTGAACCAGCGTAGTCACGAGCAGGCCCGCCACCTGCAGCAGACGGCCTGTGCTATGGAAGAATTGGCAGCCACCGTCCAGAAGAACGCCACCGGTTCGGCATTGGCTTCTGATTTTGTGAATGGTGCTTCAGACGTTGCACGCAACGGGCACTCCATTGCTCGCTCCGCCCTTACCACCATGCAGGCGCTGCGCGAGAACTCCCGCACTATCGCTGAAATCACCAATTTGATCGACGCGATCGCCTTCCAGACCAATATCCTGGCACTCAATGCAGCGGTGGAAGCCGCCCGTGCCGGCCAACATGGCAGAGGGTTTGCCGTCGTCGCCGCCGAAGTCGGCTCCTTGGCCCATAAGACGGCTGACGCAGCGCGCGAAATCGCCACACTGGTAGAGACGTCCGTGCGCAACATGGACAACGGCGCAGAGCTGGTGGATAAAACCGTCAACGCCATGGACGAGATCCGGCGCAACGTAGACGAGGTCCGCACCCTGGTCACTGACATTACTGAGGCCTCGCGCGAACAAGCTACCGGCATCGCTCAAGTATCGTCCGCTGTCGCCGAACTGGATGAAATCACCCGGGATACCGTTGCTCAGGTCGGGCATGCGGCAAGAGCCGCGGCAAGCCAGGAAGAACAGGCCGAGGGGCTGACTGAACTCATCGCCCGCTTCAGACTTGGCGCTTCGGTCGAGCGGCAGGCCGATATCCCGCACCGGCGACACAAGGCGTCCCTGTTTCCACGCGCTACAATACGGGCCTGGATTTTTAGGGAAAGAACATGGAAGCAGAACGCCAAAATCTGATTGCCGCCCGTATTGACGACTACGACGAGCGTCAACTGTCTTTACGGAGGTATCTTTGACTACGACGCCAAAGCCGAGCGTCTGCAAGTAGTCAATGCCGAACTAGAAAACCCCGAGATCTGGAGTGACCCTCAACACGCTCAAGATCTCGGCCGCGAGAAAAAAAGCCTGGAAAAAGTCGTCGACGCGCTGACGCAGATCCAGCGTAACCTGCACGATGCGCGCGATCTCTTCGAGCTTGCCTCGGAAGACGATGACGACGCCACCCTGCAGGCCATTGAAGCTGACATCGATGCCATTGGGGAACAGCTCGAGGAACTCGAGTTCCGCCGCATGTTCTCCAACCCAGCCGACCCCATGAACTGCTTCATGGACATCCAGGCCGGTGCTGGTGGCACAGAAGCCCAAGACTGGGCATCTATGCTGCTGCGTCAGTATCTGCGTTATTGCGAAAACAAGGATTTTAAGGTCGAAGTCCTGGAAGAATCCGAAGGCGAAGTGGCCGGTCTCAAGTCAGCCACTATCAAGGTCACGGGCGATTATGCCTATGGCCACCTGCGCACAGAAACCGGTGTTCACCGACTGGTGCGTAAAAGCCCGTTCGATTCCTCCGGCGGCCGCCACACCTCGTTTGCCAGCGTCTTCGTTTACCCGGAGGTCGACGAATCCATCGAAGTTGAGGTCAACCCCGCCGATCTGCGCATCGACACCTATCGCGCGAGCGGTGCCGGGGGTCAGCACGTCAACAAGACCGACTCTGCAGTTCGTATCACACACATGCCTTCAGGTATTGTCGTGCAGTGCCAGAACGACCGCTCCCAACACCGTAACCGTGCTGAAGCGATGCAAATGCTGAAGTCGCGGTTATACGAACTGGAACTGCGCGAGCGCATGGCGGAACAGCAGAAGCTGGAGGACTCCAAGACCGACGTCGGCTGGGGCCACCAGATCCGTTCCTACGTGCTGGACCAAAGCCGTATCAAGGATCTGCGCACCAATGTGGAAATCACCAACACCCAAAAGGTGCTGGATGGCGACCTTGATCCTTTCATTATTGCCAGTCTCAAACAGGGAATCTGACATATGTATGCCAACACCGTTGCTGTAGTTACAGGTGCCTCTCGAGGCCTGGGACGGGCCCTCGCCGGCCAGCTCCTGGCCGGTGGCGCCACGGTCATCACTCTTGCTCGCGGTAGTAGTCCGGAGCTGGCAGAGGCCGCAGACCGCCACGGTGCCCGGCTGCAACAACTAACGGCCGATTTGTCTGACGCATCGTCCATTGAGACGGCCGCGGGGCTCATCAGCGCCGCGCTGCCGGCCGGCGCCGCACGTTACCTGTTAATCAATAACGCCGGCACGTTAGACCCGGTCAGTCTGGCGGAAGGCCTGTTCGATGCCCAGGCCATTCAGCGTGCATTTAACGTGAACGTGTCTGCAGCCATGGTATTGACGGCTGCATTCCTGCGTTCCGCCCCTAAAGAAGCCGACCTGCGTATCGTGAATATTTCTTCCGGCGCAGGGCGTCGCACCAACGCCGGATGGGCGGTGTATTGCGCCACCAAAGCGGCGCTTGACCTCTACACCCGTGTGCTTGCTGAAGAAAACCCCGGTTTGCGCGTTGCGTCTTTGGCGCCCGGAGTTGTAGACACAGACATGCAGGCGCACATACGCTCAAGTGATCGCGCCCAGTTTCCCGACCTCGATCGGTTTATCCAATTACACGAACAAGGCCAGCTCGCCAGCCCGGAATCGACCGCGAGCCGGATCCTCCACCACGTCATCAGCGATCGCTTCGGGCACGAGATCCTGGACGACATACGCAACTACGATAGCCCTACCCAACCATGACTGAAACCACGCCCACCCCGCCTGCTTCCGACGATAACCGTCTGATCGCAGAGCGCCGGGGCAAGTTGGCCCGAATTCGCGCCGACGGTATTGCCTACCCCAACGACTTTCAACCTGACAGCCACGCAGCGCAGCTGCACCAGGCCTACGGGGATCTGGAAAAAGAAGAACTCGAGCAACTCGGCAAACAAGTAACGATCGCCGGCCGCATGATGCTTAAACGTGTCATGGGTAAAGCCAGCTTTGCTACTGTGCAGGACGGTTCCGGGCGTATTCAGGTCTTTCTGGACCGCAATACGGTGGGCGAAGAAATCTATGCCGCCTTCAAGGGTTGGGATATCGGCGATATCGTTGCCGTCGAAGGTCGCGTCTTCAAAACCAATAAGGGTGAGCTTTCCGTACATGCAGCAGGCATCCGCCTTCTATCGAAATCGCTGCGCCCCTTGCCGGATAAATTCCATGGCGTCGCCGACCAAGAGCTGCGCTACCGCCAGCGTTACGTCGATCTCATCATGACCGAAGAGACGCGGCGCACCTTCGTGGCCCGCAGCAAAGCCATCGGCGGCATACGTCAGTACATGTTGGACGCGGGCTTTCTGGAAGTGGAAACACCCATGCTGCACCCCATTCCCGGTGGTGCCGCAGCGCGCCCCTTCGTCACCCACCATAATGCGCTGGACATGGACATGTACCTGCGCATCGCGCCCGAGCTTTACCTAAAGCGCCTGATCGTGGGCGGATTCGAGCGCGTGTTCGAGGTGAACCGTAACTTCCGCAACGAGGGCGTGAGCCCCCGGCACAACCCCGAATTCACCATGATGGAGTTCTACGCCGCGTACACCGAGTATCGCTGGCTGATGGACTTCACAGAAGCCCTTATTCGCCAAGCCGCCATCGCGGCTACCGGCAGCGCAGTGCTGGAGTATCAGGGCCGCCCGCTGGATCTGAGTCAGCCTTTTGACCGACTGACCATCGTGCAGGCCATTCAGAAATACACCGAAGGCTACACGGATGAACAGCTGCAGAATGCAGACTTCCTGCGTCAGGAACTGAAACGGCTGGGCGCTGATGTCGATGGCCCTGTACTGTCGCGGGCAGGCCTGGGCGCCCTGCAGCTGGCCTTGTTTGAAGAAACTGCCGAGGGCAAACTGTGGAACCCGACCTACATCATCGACTACCCGGTAGAGGTTTCTCCGCTTGCCCGCGCTTCCGACACCAATCCGGAAATCACCGAGCGCTTCGAGTTGTTCATTACCGGCCGCGAGATAGCAAATGGCTTCTCTGAGTTGAATGACCCCGAAGATCAGGCCGCACGTTTCCTGAAGCAGGTGGAAGCCAAAGATGCCGGCGATGAAGAAGCCATGTACTACGACGCAGATTACATCCGCGCGCTGGAATACGGCATGCCCCCTACAGGCGGTTGCGGCATCGGCATAGATCGCCTGGTGATGCTACTGACCGACAGCCCCAGTATTCGCGATGTGATTCTATTCCCACACCTGCGAAAAGAAGACTAAACCGGCTAAGCGGCGCCGCGTGATGCGGCGCGCGCTTTTTCTACCTTTTCAGTGACGTCGCGCGCCATGGCCACCGAGCCAATGGCAACGCCGGCGTCGTCTTTTACCAGCGCAAACGTCATTTCCACATAGAGCCGCCGGCCATCCTTGTGCACGGCACGGGTCAGCGTTGGACGCCCTTCCAGCTTCAGGCTGCCTTTTTCCAGCGCCGCGTTAAAGGCCGCCCAGTGTGCGGAGCGCAGATGCTCAGGAATGATGATGTCGAGACTGGCGCCCAGAGCTTCTTTGGCGCTGAACCCAAATAATGCACTACACGCAGCGTTCCAGCGCTGGATATGACCATGCCGATCGGCATAAATGAGGGCGTCGGCCGCTTGTTGAAGAATGTGCTCGGCGAGCCCAATGGGTTCACTTCCAGTATCCATGTGCAGCGCTGATGGTTTAGCTGGTCAAAATTGCACTATGCCACACGGTGTAGCGCCGCCTTTATAAAACCCCAAACACCATGCCGAAATAGGTAGCGCAACCACAGTCTCGGGATTTACCCAGCTTGACGCTTTAAGCTCCAAACTTGATGATACTTAACAGTTTTAACGTTATGTCTAGTTATATGACATTTACACATAATCATGAAACTTAGTATGTGATTTTCGGCGAGTTGTATCCCCGAATGGCTGTATTGCAACCCGGTGTACAGCCCCAACTAATGGCGGCAAAGGAGTACCCCCATGGTGCACATAGTTATCGTGGAACCGCACCCCCTACTTCGGTTGGGTTTGGCCGGCTTGATGGCCTGCCTGACGTCCACTGACCGAATCAAAAGCTGTAGCTACGATGAGCTCTACCACAGCTCGCCAAGCTCGACTCCAGCAGATCTTGTGTTGCTGGGGGCTCCACCCGAAGAACGCGTCAATCTACTGATACAGGCCGCCCGCAGGGCATATTCACCGAAGCGCCTGGTGCTGATGTCGGAGTCAACCGCCCCTCCCCCAACTTGGGCCAATCTGCCCAGCCTGGTATGTGACTACATCTGCACCAACTCCAGTGCTGAAAGCATCCTGGCAGCGGTTCAGGCATTGATCCAACCTCGCCATAGCCCACACAACCATTTCATGCCGGGTATGAGTCGGCACGGGAAGTTGCCGGATTACATGGGAGCGCCGGCCACTTACTACCCGCATATGGTTCCACAGCCTAGTCTGCCGTTCATGGTCGAGGTCGACGAAGCCAGGCTGCTAGGACTCAGCCCCCGGCAATATGAAGTGCTGGTGCTTCTGGCGCAAGGCTTTCCCATCAAATTAATTTGCCGCCAGCTGAACATTTCAATGGCCACTACAAAAGGCCATCTTGAAGCAGTGTATCAGCGGCTGGGCGTACATAATCGCAACGAAGCCGTATTTGTCGCCTTGGCTCAGGGCGCCACACTGAAAGTCCCTGCTCCCCCGCCTCCCTCAGCATAGCCTCCTCTATTGCCCGTTCGTGGCAGTCGACCATTACTGAAGATACAAAACGCTGCTTCTGCGTTCACTCCTGCACACACGCTTTCCGCGTGTGTGTAGCGTTTTGTCGCACATATTCCGGCGTGCGCGGGCGGCCTACGCTAGCCCGAACCGCCGGGGTCGTGTCCCCCTCCAGATAGCCTCCGAAAATCGAAGCCGGTGTGACGCGCAACGAACCCGCGCAGCTGTCGATCAAGGAAGCGATCGAGACGGCAGTGGTGCACCTGACCGTGCAGGGGATCAAAGACAACAGCTGGGCGCTGGCCAACCCCAAAGATTGGGAGTCACCAATTATCCAGCGCTACCTGCGAGAAGACGCCAATTATGTGAATGGGATCGAAGCGCTGTATGACGAACCCGCAACCGCGTCAGCTACGTCTTGATCTGAGCCCGTTGAACAAATCATGAATACAGCCGGCTTTGAAGACCGCCGGCTCGTTGCAGCAGCACCTGGTCTTCATCCAAGGGAAGGAGATTCCTTATGAAACTCAAGTTATCTGCAGTCACGATCGCGGTGTCCATGGCCTTCGGTGCAGCGACGGCCATTGCCGCCAACGTGTCGACCGTTAATCAGAACGGCGGCACCAACGTTGCCACTGTGAATCAGACAGACAGCGAGGCGGGGACACAAACTTCAACCGTTAACCAGGGCGGAGTCCAAAACAAGGCTACCGTCGAGCAAAGCGGCAACATCAGCTACGGTACAGCCAGTATTAACCAGTCCGGTAGCTACAACGACGCCAGCATAGAACAGAACGGCAGCGGCAACGGTGCGCAGGCCCATATTTCCAACTGGGGGAATTACAACGATTCCTCGATCAAGCAGAATAACGTTGGAACGCTTACCGGTGACCCCGGCGTGAGCGCATCGATCGGCCAAAATGGCCACCACAACCTGGCGACCATTGATCAGTCTAACGGCCATAACCAACGTGCTCATATCAATGCTTCAAACTACGGCGGCGGCGGAACCGATAATGAAGCGCACGTGGTACAGACCGGTGACAATCAAAGTACCACTATCGAGCAAATAGGTTCCAAGTTCGGCTACGTGCAAGTCGATCAGCATGGCGCGAATAACTCGGCGAACGTAACCGATACCGGTATCGAAAACACCGCCTACGTCGACCAATACGGCACCGGTGGCGACAGCAACTCTGCCGACGTCACGCAATCGGGTCAAGACAACCTGACCCGGGTGGCCCAGGACGGCGCAGGGCTCAGTTCCACAAGCACGCAAGGCGGCACGGGCAACACCATTCGCGTTTTCCAAAGCGGCGGTCCGAATGTCACCTCGTTGGTCGATCAGGTCGGTAGCAATAACCTCACACGCGTGGAACAAGACGGCAGTAATCTTATGTCCGCAGTAGACCAGTCCGGTAACGCCAATACGACCCGCGTGTTCCAGGCCGGCAATGGTGCGATCTCAAGTGTCATCCAATTCGGCGGTGGTAACCTGACGGCCGTCTGCCAAGGCCTGAATAGCAACGGTGCCGACTTCAGTTCCAGCGTTGTGCAGGGAGGATCCGATAACATTGCCCGCGTTTTTCAGGAAGGCGGCCCCAATGTATCCTCTAGCGTTTTGCAGGCGTTTGGTTCTGGGGACAACCGGGCTCGTGTTGAACAAAACGGGCAGAATCTGGCTTCCGGGATCACTCAACTGGCTGCCTCCTTCGACAATATCGCCCGCGTGACACAAACCGGCT
>JAJUGV010000107.1 GCA_029265795.1 Alcaligenaceae bacterium | reverse complement strand
TTCGTGAAAAATGAGCCGCAACGGGCCCGGGATAATCGCATCAAATTTTTCTGCGAACACTAATTAGGAACGAGATCAGAATGATAGCGATTCTCGTTAGCAGGTGCAATGAAACAGGTTGAAATAACGAAGTGAGTGTGGTTTTTAACCCTGTGCGGTGAGGGTGGCCTGGGTAGCGGCTTGCTCGGCGATGCGTGCCAGCTTTCGCTTCTCGCTCAAGATGCGGTTGGCATAACCCCGAGCATTCCCGGAATATTTACGCAAAGCGTCATCCAGGTTGCCGTTGGCCTGATCCAGATATTCTTCCAGAACATCGACGCCCACCCGGATGTTGACCTCGGGATCGAACAGGGACTCAGAAGGGTGCAGTTTGTCACGGTGCCAGCGACGCACCACCTGCATCAGCCCTTGTGCCCCGTAGCGGCTCTGCACTTTGGGGCGAAAGGAGCTTTCTTTCTGAATGATGGCGATCAGCAGCTCCGGGTCCAGCCAATCCCGTTTGCTTGCTTCCGCCCATGCAAGGTCGATGTATTTGCGTAGTAGCGTTTCCTGCGTCCGGAATTTGTCGGCCAGGTACTTGGCAAGCGCTTGCTTCTTAACTTCGTCCACGCCGTCGACGCCGGCAGGCGTAGCATCACCCTCTAAGCGCAAGTCCTCAATGCCATGAAGCTTGAGACGAATACCAGAGGAAAAATCCGCCGGCTCGTATAGGGCCAGCTCCGCCGTTGGGGAAATGTCAATTGCCGGAGTGTTTTCTGCCAGGGTCACAGCGGGCATTAATGCGCTGCAGGCCACGGCAAGGCGCAAAATATTGGCGTTAAAAGTGCGGCGGGATTGACGGAAGGTTAGGGAAGAAAGGTCGCTGAGAGTCATCAGTTCGTGAACTGCCGGCCGTTCGCAGGCGTTGCGGCCTCATGTTTTTTCAGAGGCGATCATAGCATTTTGATAGCCAATGAATGTCACGAAGCGTTTCCATCGAGCCTCCATGCGACAGAATCCAGATATTTAAGGCCGCGTTGCGCGAACTTGGGTTCTTTTTCGATGATGTCCATTTGATCGAGTATGGACACCCGACTATGTTTCCCGAATAGCTCTCGCACTTCGTGGCCGGACACCGAAAACGGAGGGCCGTCCATGGCAGCCTGGTCGTATTCTAAAGTCAGCAGCATGCCCCGGTAAGCGGGATCTAGCTGCCCATAGACGTGGTCAACGTATTTGGCACGCATCGGCGCCGGCAACGCGACCAACGCACCTCTGTCATAAGCCCCAACGCACGAGGCCAGGGTGGGGCGGTCGACGTCGAAGATATCACCGCAAATGATTTCGATCTGGCCAGCTACGTAATGCCGGCCCATAGGCGAATCATGTTGTGCGGGATCTAGGCCCTGTTCTTCGAAGAATTGCTCAACGGCTAGCGGGGCCAGCTCCACGCCTAGTACCTGATAGCCCTGAGCTGCCAGCCACACCATGTCTAACGATTTACCGCATAGAGGCACCAACACGCGCCCGCCCGCCGGCAGATCCAGTGATGGCCAGTACTTAGCCAGTAAAGGGGTTACCCGTGTCATGTGGAAGCCGGTGGCTCCCTCCTGCCAACGTTTCAACCAAAACTGTGGGTCCATGACAGTGTCAACTAAAAGCCTCGGCGCTTGGCATTCAGACGTCTCTCCAGCCTGCCGATGTAATGCTGGATGAGAGTGGAATCCGCCCGGGAAAGGCCATCGAAGCGACAGCCGAGCTCAACCACTTCTTTTTTGTTGGGAAGGACATGGGTGTGCACCCGCAACACCACGAGATCCACGGTAAGGTCGCCCACTTCAGGAAGTGATAGCCGCACGCCACGAAAGGTGGTTCCGCTTTGGTGCGGAAGCCGGTTTTCTGTGTCGAGCAATGCCACGCCCCCCACGCTAATGTCCTTCATACGAACGACTTCGCGCCGCGGCGGATTGCCGCCTTCGATGATGGGAACGGTACACGACACGGGTTCGCCCATGGGGATTTCCACCCGGTAGAATTCCCGCCGCTGCAGACGCCGGAGTGACTCCGGATAAGCCATGGACAGCGCAGGCAGATTGTCATGCACACAGGGCTCTAGATTCTGACCGGTGAAGCTAATATTTACGTGGTCGACCTGAGTCTCGAACATGACGGCGGGCGCTCTGGTCAAGCGCTCATTCAGATTGGGGTCGGGCGATGCATCAAGAATGATGCGCTGTGCGGCGTCATCCAGTTCCAATATGGTGGTCATAATGGACTGGTCGGGATTACCTCGTGCATACATGCGTATCAACGAAGCGTGACGCTGTATGGAACGCAATACGGAACGTATTTCTAGCTCGGAGGTAATGAGGAAAGGATCGTCGTCCTGCTCGGAAGGGCTCAACATTGAAGCAGCTTTGTAACTCTGTCTGAAAATAGCATCAAGAATAGAGCAAGGCCTGCCCCGAGTCTACCAAGCAACGGCCCCCGACGTTTAGTTGCGTCGGGGGCCGCTGGTGCAGTCGTATTGTAAGCGTGGCTTATGCTTGACGACTGGCTTCGAGCGCTTGCGACAGGTCGGCAAGAATGTCGTCGATATGTTCGATACCGACGGACAGCCGCACCATATCTTCTGTGACGCCGGCAGAGGCGAGTTCTTCGGCGTTGAGTTGGCGGTGTGTGGTGGTGGCGGGGTGGCTGGCCAAGGTTTTAGCGTCGCCAATGTTTACCAGCCGCAGGATGAGTTGCAGGGCGTCAATGAAGCGTGCACCGGCTTCGCGGCCGCCCTTGATACCGAAAGACAAGATACTGGCGGGTTTGCCGCCGAAGTATTTCTGCGCGAGAGCGTGTTCCGGGTGGTCTGGCAACCCGCCGTACTGAACCCACGATACCTGGTCGTGCGCGTTCAGAAACTCGGCCACCTTCTGGGCGTTCTCGGTATGGCGCTCCATACGCAGTGCCAGCGTTTCGATGCCTTGCAGAATCAGGAAGGCATTGAAGGGGGATAGCGCGGCGCCCGTATTGCGCAGCGGAACTACGCGGCAACGGCCGATGAAGGCGGCCGGACCGAACGCTTCGGTATAGACCACGCCGTGGTAGGAAGGGTCGGGCTCGTTCAGCATGGGGAAGCGGTCTTTGTGCTCGGCCCAGGGGAATTTGCCCGAATCCACAATTGCGCCGGCGATGGTCGTGCCATGGCCGCCCATGTATTTAGTCAGGGCATGAACAACGATATCGGCACCGTGCTCGAAGGGGCGACACAGGGCCGGCGACGCGACGGTGTTATCGACGATCAGCGGCACGCCGTGGCGATGGGCGGCTTCGGCGAGGGCCGCAATGTCCACAATACTGCCCGACGGATTGCCAATGGTTTCGCAGAAGACGGCACGGGTCTTGGAGTCGATCAGTGCCTCTAGAGCAGCGATATCATCGTGTGGCGCGAACTTGACGGTGATACCCTGGCGAGGGAAAGTATGGGCGAAAAGATTGTACGTACCGCCATACAATTTGCTCACTGAAACGATATTGTCGCCTGCCTGTGCGATGGATTGGATAGCATAGGTGATTGCAGCCATGCCCGACGCTACGGCGAGTGCTCCCACACCGCCCTCAAGCGCGGCGACGCGTTCTTCCAGTACCGCGTTGGTGGGGTTCATGATGCGGGTATAGATATTGCCCGGCACCTTGAGATCGAAGAGGTCGGCCCCATGCTGTGTACTGTCGAACGCGTAAGACGTAGTCTGGTAAATCGGCACCGCCACGGCTTTCGTGGTGGGGTCCGGCTGGTAGCCGGCGTGTACGGCAAGCGTTTCGAATTTCATTTTTGTCTTTCCACAGTGTCAGTCCAACCTTAAAGAGTACACGTTTCTGCATGAGGTTATGAGCTCGGCATCTACGTTTATTCGCTTTGTTTATTGCTGTAAGTAATAAAAACAAGGAAAGCAATATACGATGACGGCGGGGCCGGGCAAGCAGCGACGGGTCTCGCTAGGTTAGTATTCTGGTTTGTTTATCTGCGTAGATACGCATTGGGGCCTTCCCCAGTTTTGAGGCGTGAATGAAAGTCTGGTTGAAGCGGATACTGATCGGTCTCGTTGTGGCGTTTCTGGTGGCGCTGGTCGGAATCGCGATTTTTCTCCTGACCTTTGATCCCAACGCCTACAAGAACAAGCTGCAAGAGATCGTCTATGCGAGGTACGAGCGTACGCTGACGATCAATGGCGATATCGAATTGTCATTATTTCCGCGTATTGGCTTGTCTGTGCAGGATGTGTCGCTGTCCGATCGTGGCAGCAGCGACCTCTTTGCCTCCATGGACAGCGCACGACTCGCAGTGGCAATCTGGCCGCTCATGTTTAACCGACTGGTCGTCGACCATGTGGCTGTCACCGGCTTCCAGGCTTGGGTGGTGCGGGATGAAAACCGCAACTTCAACTTTGATGATTTACTCAGTCAGCGCCGGGCGGCAAGCCTGCCTGCGCCCGACCTTGCCTCACCACTAACGGTGCTGGCAGGTTCGGTGGGTGTCGGTGAGGCTGCAGCGTCGGCCATAGAGGGCGAGGCGTTCGCGGCTGCGGACATACCCACGATCGGCGGCAATGACAGCAATGCAGACCTGCAGATTGATATTGCAGGGCTGACGCTGCGCAACGGCCAGATTCATTTGCACGACAAGCGGCGCGGCTATGTGGGCCACATCACGAATTTGGAGGTGAACACCGGGCGCATGACGGCTGATCAGCCCTTCGACTTGGCTTTCCGGGGCAGACTGTTAGGGGATTTTCCATCGGCTGATGCACGCTTCGACGGCCAGGCGCTGGTGAGATTCAATACCGACCAGAAAACGTATTCGGCGCAGCGCGTCAATGTGCAGGTCAACGGGTTACTGGGTGATTTACAGGCCCGTTCTCTTGGGCTTCGGGGCAATCTTGCTTATAGCGCCTATTCCGAGATGTTCAGCGCCAGTGGGCTGGATTTTTCCGTACAGGGAGATGTAACCGGAGACCAACCCATCAAGAATTTTGAGGCTACGCTGGCAGTACCGCGGCTCAAGCTTGATCGTAGTCAAGCCGAGCTTCATGTGGAAAAACTCAGTCTGCAGGCCAAGGGCGAGCAGCGCGATGAGCGCTTTCAGATTGGTGTGGAAGCCCCCAGTCTCGCGGTTTCGCCCGATACCGCGCGTGGTGAGCCCCTGACAGCCACCGTTCAGATGCAGGGGGAAAAAGACCGTATCGCTCTGGTGCTGGGTATGAGCGGGCTGGCGGGCAACGCCAGTCACGTCACCTTCAAAGAGCTCAAAGTCGATGGCCGCATGCAGCAGGGTGAGCAGCTGGTGCAGGTGAACATGACGTCGCCCGCCTCCTGGCATGTTTTCGAAGAGCGCGGCAATTTGTCGGCCATGCGTGGAGACGTGCGAATCGAGCATCCTGCCCTGCCCGGGGGAACATTCGAGTTTCCGTTTATCGGTAGTGTGTCTGCTGATCTGCGTGAAGAACAGAATCATATTCGTAGTGAAGTGGATGCCGTTATGAGCGGCAGCAAGTTGAATTTCCGCGTTGGGGTGAAGCGCAATACAGAACGGCCCCAGGTCGAATTCGCGCTGCAGGCGGATGAGCTGGATTTCAATACGCTGTTTCCTGCTGCCACTCAGTTGGCACAACCGGGATCCCCTGCTGCCGAAGCCAGTCAGCAGAAGCAGCAACAGGCCGAAGAAGCGGCCGAATCAGCGGAGACGCCGGCGCCCGCCACGCCGGCCGCGCCCGCAGCAGCACGGGCCGTTGATTTGGCATTCCTTCGCGATATTGACCTTGTCGGCAAGGTTGACGTGGCTCAGCTCAAGGTTCAGCAGCTCGAAGCCAGTCAGTTTCACGCCGACCTAAGAGCGGTGGACGGCCAGCTCGAGATCAAGGATATCCGTGCTGAACTATATGAAGGCAAGCTGGCTGCAGGCCTGACGGCTACAGGTGAAAATAAGCTTGCACTCGATCTCACCGTGATCGACGTGCAGGTGGAGCCTTTACTGGCCGCCCTTACCGGCGAGCGGCGTCTGGCCGGAACGGGTTCGCTGCGCGCCAAGCTGAATAGTCACGGGATGACCATGCCTGCTCTGCTGGCGGCCCTCAACGGATCCGCTCAATTACAAGTACGTGACGGCGCAATAAGAGGCATTGACGCCGAACAAACGTTGCATCAAGTCCAGGAGTTGGTGCGGAGTGTCACCAAGGGCGAGCCGGGTGACGCAGCGAGAGGCTTCGACGCCGGCAGCGAGACGCGCTTCTCACGGCTGCATGCCGACCTCGCCTTCAGTAATGGTCAGGGTCGGATCGAGAAGCTCGATCTGGTATCCCCGGCGGTACGGGTCTCACAAGGAAAGCCGGCGGCGGTCGACCTGGTGAATCAGCAAATGGATATTGTCGTTAACCTCAGAGTGAGCGGCAGTGCAAACGACACCCGCGACCTTGTGGCGCTCAGAGGTGTGACCGTGCCGGTACGTGTCACGGGTTCGTTCAAGAAGCCGTCGTACCAGGTTCAATGGAAAGACATCGCCGGTGTGGCGGTGCGCGAGGCAGTCAAGAGCGGTTTGCTCGAGCTGCTGGGCAACCAACTTGAAAGTGCCGTGCCGGGCACACCGCCTCCCGAAGAAGCCGCACCCCTGACCCCTCCGGGCTCGCCCGTGGTGAAGGACCCTGTGCGGGCTATTGGCGACGCACTGAAAGGTCTGCTCGGCCAGTAATCCAGAAGCAGGAAAAATGAACGCAGAACAAATCTTTCCCCTAGTCGGAGCCGCGCCGGTACGCGATGCGCACGCAAGTCCTTATGATGGCCGTTGGCGTTTACTAGAAGCCGAGGGCCGGTTCGTTCCGCAAGGAGAGCCCGCCTTGGCGTCCGTGTCAGTCAGCCTGCGCTTCGGATATCTGGTGTTGCAGGCGCCGGGTATGCTCCGCCTGGATATACCCTTAGACGTCATTGAGGACGACCCTTCAGTTGTACAGACAGCAAGCCTGGATGGAACCCAGGTTCAGGTGGTGGATGAAGGCGATTGGGCGGCGGAATGGTTCAGCCGGGTGATGGGCCGGCCGGTTCGGTTGGTGAAGGTCTGCGAACCCGTCCTGCAGGGCTAAAAACGGCTGACTAGCGGTACTGTCACAAGCGGCATGCTGGAAGGGAATGTCCAGGTGCCGCAGACACGGTGGCGTCAGGGTGCGGCCGGTATCAAGATACGGCCAGTAGGCGAAATTTGGCCAGCAGGGTGTCTTCGTCTTCGACATGATCGGGGTGCACTTCGATGCATTCCACCGGGCAGAATACCTGACACTGGGGTTCATCAAAGTGCCCCACGCATTCTGTGCAGCGGGACGGGTCGATTACGTAGTGCTCCGGCCCCATATGTATGGCCGTGTTCGGGCACTGCGGTTCGCAGACGTCGCAGTTGATGCATTCGTCGGTGATACGCAAGGCCATGATTTTTGGACTCTCTTGAAATTCGCCCGCCTCGATGGTGGCGGGTACCCTTTCAGTTTAGCCCAGGTGGGATTAGCAATCCTGATTAACCTTGATTTGCCTGGGTTTGTTCGCGCACCGTCTTGGCTTTGGCATGCAGCCAACGCTCGACAGACGGGAACACGAACTTGCTGACGTCGCCGCCCAGCATGGCGATTTCCCGCACGATGGTGCCGGAAATGAACTGGTATTGATCGGACGGAGTCATGAATAGTGTTTCGACTTCGGGCAGCAAATGGCGGTTCATGCCGGCCATTTGAAATTCGTATTCGAAGTCGGAAACAGCCCGCAGCCCGCGGACGATCACCCGGCCGTCTACTTCACGCACAAAGTCCTTAAGAAGGCCCCCGAAGCTTTTTACGGTGACGTTCGGATAATGGCTGAGAACTTCTCGTGCGATTTCAACGCGTTCGTCGATGGTGAAGAACGGCCGTTTGTTGGGGCTGTGCGCCACGCCGACCACCACCTGATCGAACAGGCCGGCAGCACGGCGGACCAGATCTTCGTGGCCACGGGTGAGGGGATCAAAAGTTCCTGGGTAGACGGCTGTAATCATGCGTTCTTGGCAGTTCCGATGGCGTCCGGCGCGCGCCGGTCAGGCGTTAGGTGAAATAGCGTGATTATTGTCTTTTTTTTGCGTCGCAGCAATGTTAGGGGGCTCATGCCATGCGCAGCAGCTGAAAATGCACATGGCCGGCTTTCGAGCTGCGCACCGTTTCAAACTGTGGCGGGGGCGCGATCGCGGCCTCAGACTCAATATACAGGAGTCCATCCTGCGCGAGTACCTGTGGCAGCTTATCCCATAGTAGATCCAGCCAATTCTTCCCGAATGGGGGGTCGACCATAACCAGATCGAAGCGCGCATCCCCTAATCGCTCCAGCACCATGGTTGCGTTACCCGCATGCACCCTCACCTGAAGCGCACCGAGCTTGTTGCGCAGTGCTCGTAGGGCGGCCAGCGCTGCGGGGTTTGACTCCACCATTTGCACGTGAGCCGCTCCCCGTGAAGCGGCTTCAAAGCCTAGTGCGCCCGTTCCGGCAAATAAATCCAGCACCCGCTTGTCAGAAAAATTCCCGCCCCATAAATGATGTACCCAATTGAACAGGGTTTCACGCACCCGGTCGGGCGTGGGGCGCAGGCCTTCTGCATCGACCACGGGAATAGGAGTACGGCGGTATTCACCGCCTACAATACGTATATTGTGCTTCTTCATGCGCCGCTCATTGCGTCGTCCACGGAATTTGATCGCTAAGTGTAAATCGTATGTTCAGTTTCTTTAGAAAGAAAAAGCCGGGTCATCCACCGGCGGAAGCGCCTGCGCAGCAACCGGAAGAGCTGCAGACCGACGACGCCACTTTACCGGTTGACCCGCCGCCCCAACCAACGCAGCCCGTCGAGGACGCATCTGTACCGTCCGCAGAAGTCGAGCCGCCCGCCGTTGTGGAGCCTGCCCCGGCCGTCGAGCCCGTGGCAACTGAGCCGGTGTCCACGGGCATAGATGCCGTCACGCCGGCTTCGCCGGCAGACGCAGACGCCCCCGCCGCGTCGGCAGAGGCGGGTGGTAAGAAATCGTGGCTGTCCCGGCTCAAGCAAGGTCTTGCGCGTACAGGGCAGAACATCGGCGGCATATTTGTCGGTGTCAAGGTTGATGAAGACCTCTTCGAAGAGCTTGAAACCGCCCTGATCATGGCTGATGCCGGCATGGAGGCCACCGACAAGCTGCTTACCGCTTTGCGCGCGCGCGTCAAGAAGGACAAGCTTACCGACGCCCAGGCGGTAAAGGCGGCTTTACGGGACATTCTGGCGGAACATCTCGCGCCGCTTGAAAAAGCGTTCCCGCTGGACGCGGCTAAGCCGTTGGTGGTCATGATCGCGGGTGTCAACGGGGCCGGCAAGACCACGTCTATCGGCAAACTGGCCCATGCCTTTCAGGGGCAGGGAGCCAGCGTGTTGCTGGCGGCGGCGGATACTTTCCGTGCCGCTGCGCGTGAGCAGTTAATGGAGTGGGGCGCCCGAAACAATGTCACTGTCGTTTCACAAGAAGGCGGCGATCCCGCTGCAGTGGCATTCGATGCGGTCAACGCCGGACGGGCTCGCCAGGCCGGTGTGGTAATGGTGGACACCGCCGGGCGTCTTCCGACGCAGCTACATCTTATGGAAGAGCTTAAAAAGATCAAGCGAGTGGTGGCCA
>JAJUGV010000063.1 GCA_029265795.1 Alcaligenaceae bacterium | reverse complement strand
TCCATGCCTCCATCGAAGCGGACATTCATGAGGTACTGACCCTCGAAGGCAGCGTGGCGGCCCGCAATCATGTCGGCGGTACCGCTCCTGAGCGTGTGCGCGAGGAAGCGCGACGCATTATTGGGCAAAGCGGCACAACAGCCTGAACGCCTGTATTTCTGCCGGAAACGTACACACAACGCCCCTGAAAGTTGCTTAAGACTCACCTTTTAGGGGCGTTGTCGTTTTCGCAGTTTTTATAATCGTTAACCCGCCATTCATGCGGGTATCGCGGGCTGTTCTTCTTGAATTTCAGCTTCCTCTGGCTGCCCCGCCGAAGCGCTGCCAGGTTCGAACACGGCGATGGACTCCACGTGGCCTGTATGTGGAAACATATTGACCACGCCCGCGGCCTGTAACACGTACCCGCCCTTGTGTTTGAGAATGGCCGCATCACGCGCCAGCGTGGCCGGGTTGCACGACACATACACAATCCGCACGGGACGCTCTTCGTCTGACAGTGCAGCCAGCGCACGAGCCACCGCTTCGGCTCCCTCGCGTGGCGGGTCGATGAGCATTCGATCGAAGCGACCCAGTTTGCGCAGCCATTCCACGTCAACTTCGAACAGATTCAAAGTTGAAAAGCGGGTCTTCTCGTGCAGGCCATGAGCCCGCGCTGACTCGAGTGCCCGCTCGGTCAACGTACTGCTGCCCTCGACGCCCACTACCTCTCGTACTCGCGTAGCAAGAGGTAATGTGAAATTGCCTAAACCGCAAAACAGGTCTGCGACCCGGTCGTCTTCTTGCACTCCCAGTAGAGACAGGGCTCGACTGACCAGACTACGGTTTATATAAGGATTGACCTGAGTGAAGTCTGTCGGACGATACTGCATGCGCAGGCCGAATTCAGGCAGCGTGTAAGCCAGCAGCCCCTCGTGAGACGGATCCAGCAGGTGCACACTGTCAGGGCCTTTTGGCTGCAGCCACCACGACACATTCCACTGCGCGCCGAAGGCCCGCAAGATATAGAGATCAGCTTCTGTCAGAGGCTCCATGTGGCGCAACACTAAAGCAGTGGTGCGATCCCCAACCGCCACCTCGATTTGCGGCACCCGGTTGGGGATAGACAATGACTCTACCATGCGACGCAATGGCACTAGCATGTCCGATACATGCTTGGGCATGACGTGGCATTCCGTCATGTCCGCCACGTAGCTGCTGTGACGCTCCCGAAATCCCACGAGTACGCCGCCCTTGCGTGGAACCAGACGCACGGAAAGCCGCGCGCGGTAGCGGTAACCCCAGTCCGGACCGTAGATAGGTGGCAGGACGATGGCGGGTTTCAGCTTGCCGATATGGCCGAAGGCATCTTCCAACACACGCTGCTTGACCGCGACCTGTGCCCGTGCATGCAAATGCTGCATCGCGCAGCCACCGCACACGCCAAAATGCGGACAGCGGGCTTCCACCCGCTGAGACGAGGCTCGCAATACTCGCTGTGTGCGGGCTTTTTCATAGGAAGGTTTACGCCGCACAATATTCGCTTCGACCCGTTCGCCGGGCAGGGCGCCTTCAACGAAAACGACCTTGCCCTCGCGATGGGCAACGCCGCGCGCTTCAAGGTCGAGCGACTCGATATCCAATACTTCTGAAGTCATGATGGGGGAAGGAAATCTGGAATGCAGCCTGGATTTTACCTTCCCCTCAATTCATGTGCCCCACACTCAGGCAGCAGGCTTGTCGCGGCGCTGTTGCGCACGAGCCGCTTCACGCTGCTTTTTGCGCTCTTCGAATTTCTCCGCCCGCTTCTGCGCCTTCTCGGCACGGTCCTTCAGATGGCTGGAAATCCTGGCCTGCTGTGAGGTATCCAGGGAGTTCCACACAGCCAGCCACTTCTGGTCAATCTGGCGACGCTGTGCCTGCCATTCGCTTCGGCGTTGATCGGCCTGTTTTAATGCCTGCGCAGGGTCTAGCGTGTCTGCTTGGAATCGTTCAGCACGCGCCTGCCGGTGCGATTTCAACTCTTTCTTGCGCGTTTCCCGAAGGTCACGCGACGCCTTGCGAGCCTCTTCGATAAGCTTCTGCTGCTCTGCACTCAAACCCATGCCGTCAACAAAGTCGCGGCTCACCATTCCGTAGCCCGGCACAATTAGACCGGCCTGACGAAAATGAGCACGTTTCGCATGCACGCCCTTTCCGCTATGATGAAAACCATGTGCTTTATGTGCACCATGGCACCCATGATGAGCGGTGTGATGCCCGGCACGGTCGTGAAACGGTCGATGTGTATTGGGTTCCGCGGCGAACGCCGCGGCGGTGGCGGTAAGAGCAGTGCCCAGAATGGCCAGTTTGATACCGGTGACGGAGATCGCTTTCTTCATGACAGTTCCTTCTTGTTGCGCTATTAAGCGTGGAGACTGCATTGTGCGGCGCCGCCGGTTACCCGCCTGTTACGCATGGCGGGCTCAATTTTTCAGTTGATTTCAGATCGCGGCGAGCGCCAAGATTGCAGCGCGAGTCAGGCCTGCCACGCGTCGAGATACTCGCGCCATTGTTCGCCTTCTATCTGTTCTAGCGAGCTGCGCACCAGTTCGATCTCGTCGTCGTAGGCCTGTGGGTCCAGTTCACCACGCATCAGCCGGAAGCGCGAGTACACCAGCCACGTATTGACCACGTCGGTTTCACAGTAGGCCCGGACTTCGGCACGCCGCCCTTCCGACCATGCCTTCCAGACCTGACTGCCGTCCATTCCCAATTTGCCGGGAAAGCCGCATAGCTTGGCAAGATCGTCTAGCGGTGCGTTGGCGCGGGGGTTGTACTTGGCCAGCAAGTCCATGAGATCAATGTGCCTCAGATGGTAGCGACCGATGTAATTATTGAACTTGAAGTCGCGGTCATCATCGCCCAGGTCCCAGTAGCGCGCCGCCTGTATACCGTGAATCAGGCAGCGATAGTGCAGCACCGGCAAATCGAAGCCGGAACCGTTCCAGCTGATCAACCGCGGCGTATAACGCTCGATTGTCTTGAAAAAACTGTTCAGCAAGACCGGTTCAGGATCGCCTTCTTTGCCCAGGCAGCGCACCCTAAACCCGTTGATATCGCGAAACACGCAGCCTATCGCCACCACCTTGTGCAGGTGCAACGGCAGGAATTCAGTGCCGTGCGATTCGCGCCGCGCCGCTAATGCAAGTTCTATCACCTGGGCGTCATCGTCGAGCGCCTGCCACTCCGAATTCAAGCTGCGCAACGCCTTGGCATCCGGAATGGTTTCCAGGTCGAAGACCAAATTGGGAATCATCGCGCCGGAAGGTAGGAAAGTGGGTTCACCGGGGTACCGCGCCTGCGAATCTCGAAGTGCAGCCGTGGCGAAGTGGTATCGGTTTGACCCAGCAATGCAATGCGTGCGCCTTTTTTTACCTCGTCGCCTGTCTTCACGAGCAGTTGTTGATTATGTGCGTAGGCGGTAATAAAGCCGTCGGAATGCCCCAGCAGCACCAGGTTGCCGAGCCCGCGCACACCGTTGCCGGCGTACATGACCTTGCCATCGGCTGCAGCCACGATGGGGTCGCCCGGATTCCCTTCGATATCGATGCCCTTGGTATTGGCATTAAAACCCTGAATGATCTTGCCCGATGCCGGCCACCCCCAGCTGATCACGTTGGCATCGGCTGCGCGCGCCGCAGGTGCCGGTGGCGGAGGCGTGACCGGTTTGGCGGCGGGTGCGGAGGACGGCGCCGTGGCCACTGCCGCGGGCTGTGACGGCATGGGCGTGCCTCCGTCGAGACGCAGCACCTGACCAATGCGCAACTGAGTGGGATCGGAGATGTTATTAAGCCGCTGTAGCGCGGCGACATCAGTGCCGTGTGCTTGAGCAATCTTGTACAGCGTGTCGCCGGCACGCACGGTATACGTACCACTAGCAGCCGGCTGCCGGCTGGTGGCGGACATGTCCGTCACCGGCGCCCGCGTGCCTCGCGTGCCGCAACCGGCAAGCACAGCCAGGACGCCCAGGGCGATCAGGGCATGCCGCGAGCAACGGGCCAGAGATCCGGCGATTGGATGGGCAATTCTGTACCCTCCGTGCATATGACTCTCCTAATCTAATACTGTGTGCCCGGCCGAAGGGGCACAAAGCGTACCGCATCCATCTCCTGGCGCTTCCAGGTGGACGCGCCGGTACGCTCTATCAAGACAAGCCGCTGCGTAGCACCGCCTTCGGGAGCGATCAGACGCCCTCCCGGTGCGAGCTGCTCCAGCAGCGCTTGGGGAATTTTAAGGCCTGCCGCAGCAATCGTAATGGCGTCGAATGGCGCACTACCGGGCAAACCGGCCATTCCATCGCCAAACACGACGCGCAGGCGACCGGGCACGCGGACGTTGCGTAAATTACGTCGTGCCAGTTCGTACAGGCCGTGGATACGTTCAATGGTATGCACTTCACGGGCAACGTGCGCGAGGACTGCTGCCTGATAGCCACAGCCTGCGCCGACCTCAAGCACTTTGCCGAGTTCGCGGCCCTGTGCAAGGACGGAAATCATGCGCGCCACCACCCACGGTTGTGAGATCGTCTGCTCATGTCCGATCGGCAAGGCGGCGTCTTCATAGGCATGACTGGCCAGACCTTCGTCGACGAACAGATGCCGCGGTACGGCACGCATGGCTGCGAGTACGCGAGTGTCGGTGATCCCCTGATCGCGCAAACGACTGACCATGTGATCGCGTGAGCGTTCAGAATTCAGCCCCAGGTTGTCGGTGGCCTGACCCGGAACAGCTGCCGGCACAAGGGAGGTGCCGCGGTTGGCAACGCTTGCCATCGGCCGTGGCGGGGCTGCAGGGCTGCGAGCGGCCGGCCCCGTTCCGAGAATTCGAGTGTTGCTATTGGCCGGCGACGGACCGCCTCCCAGACTGGAACGACCAAAGCGGTTAACGGTTCCAGCCGCGAACGGCGAAGGATTCAGCGGTTTTCGCATATCGGATCAGCCCAAGCCCCGATCTGAGGCAATTGATCGTAATGGGTCAAGTCCAGCCTGAGCGGCGTGATGGAAGCCATGGATTGTTCGGTGGCGCCAAAGTCGGTGTCATCCGCAAAGTCGGAAGCACCGCCTGCGGGACCAATCCAGTATACCGGCTCACCATAAGGCGTGCTGCTACGCACAACCGGTTCTGACGGGTGGCGTTTGCCCAGGCGGGTGACCTTCAGCCCCCTGAGCGAAGCAAGGGGAACGGCTGGAACATTGACGTTGAGAAGAACGGGAGGCCGCAGTGGCTCGGCAAGTTGCCGTTCGACCACCTGCCGAGCGACGTGGGCCGCGGTATCCAGGTGATGCCAGCCCTTCTCGGTAAGCGAGAAAGCGATAGAGGGGATGCCGAAGAGATAGCCCTCGGTCGCTGCGGCCACGGTGCCGGAATAAAGGGTGTCATCACCCATATTGGCACCGTTGTTGATACCCGACACGACTAAGTCTGGACGGAAGTCCAGCAAACCTGTGAGGGCTATGTGCACACAATCGGAGGGTGTGCCGTTCACATAATAGAAACCGTTGGCCGCTTGACGCACTGATAACGGCCTGTTCAGCGTCAATGAGTTCGAGGCACCACTGCAATTGGTTTCCGGAGCAACCACCGTTAGTTCTCCCAGACCTTTCAAGGCTTCGAATAACGCCTCTACACCAGGAGCGGTGTAACCATCGTCGTTGCTCACCAATATGCGCATTTCACCCTCGGATTTCCCTGACTGAAAGTAGCTGATTGTACCTGTTCATTTTGGCTTACACGGCGACTGCCGGTAGAATCGCCCATCAAAGAATTGGAGACCATGACCCATGGATGTTGCCTTGCTCATTGCTATTTCCGCTGTGCTGATCGTGTTGGCCTACGTGTTGGGCTCCATCCCATTCGCCGTGGTCGTCAGCCGTCTCATGGGTCTGAAAGACCCGCGCAGCTTTGGGTCGGGCAATCCGGGAGCGACTAATGTTCTGCGTACCGGCAACAAAAAGGCGGCGGCATTCACCCTGCTGGGGGATGCCGCCAAGGGTTGGGCGGCTGTAGTCATCGCTGCCTATGTCTGCGCACGATTCGAGATCTCAATCGCCGTCGTGGCCACGTGTGCCGTTGCCGCATTCCTCGGCCACGTTTATTCGTTCTTCCTCAAGTTCAAGGGGGGCAAGGGCGTAGCCACCGCACTAGGGGTGCTGCTTGCGCTGGAGCCGTGGCTCGCGCTGGCAGTCGTGGTCACTTGGCTGTTCATCGCCTACGCCAGCCGGTACTCTTCACTAGCGTCCATTGTGGCTGCCACGCTAGCACCGCTGTATTACATTATGGGCGGCAAAACACTCTGGCCCTTATACCCTTCGGTGGCGATTGCCATCGTGATCATTGCCGTTGTGGTTCTGCACCGCCATAAGCAGAATATTTCGCGGCTGCTGCAAGGTAAAGAAAGCCGTATCGGAGGCGACAAGCCGCAACCCCCCGCCACCGCTGCCGGAAAACGGCGCCGACGCTGATCTCAGTAAGGCCCAGCGGCTAGCCGTCTGTTGCCAGATCGACGCACGAGTCTTGCACACAGACCTCTTCCAGATTCCACCGTGGCCGTATAGTGAAAGCGTGGCTAGGGTCTCGTAGATCAACCAGACCGGCATTGACCCGCTGGGCGGCGGCGAAAGCGATCATGGCGCCGTTATCGGTACAAAATTCTAAGGGTGGGAAATAGACCTCACCGCCCAGGCGCTGCATCGCGTGGGTCAGGCGTTCACGCAGATGCCTGTTAGCGCCCACGCCACCCGCCACAACTAAACGCTTAACGCCGCTTTGCTTCACTGCTTTCAATGACTTGGCCGCCAAAACATCCACAATGGCGGCCTCCGTCGCCGCCGCCAAATCGGCCAGATGTTGTTTAGACAGCGCGCCGTGTTCCCGCTCCAGGGCCCGCACCCGTGTCAAGACCGCCGTCTTCAGCCCGCTAAAGCTGAAATCCAGGTCGCCACTGTGCAGCATGGGCCGCGGCAGCTCGTGCAGCGCAGCGTCGCCCTGCTCTGCCAGCTTCGACAGGGCCGGACCGCCTGGATAACCCAGCCCCATGAGCTTTGCACTTTTGTCGAAGGCCTCACCTGCGGCGTCGTCTAATGTTTCACCCAAGAGGCTGTATTGCCCTACTGCATTGACCTGCATCAGCTGCGTATGGCCGCCGGACACCAGCAATGCCACAAATGGGAACTCGGGCCGTGGCTGCGCCAGCAGGGGTGATAACAAATGCCCTTCTAAGTGATGAATAGGAATGGCCGGTAACTGCTGGGCCCAGGCGATGGATTGCGCAACACTGGCGCCCACCAAAAGCGCGCCGGCCAGGCCGGGGCCGGCGGTGTAGGCCACTGCGCCAACGTCTTCCATACTGAGACCGGCTTGCTTCAACGTCTGCCGGGTAAGCGGAATGACGCGTCGAATATGGTCGCGCGAAGCGAGTTCCGGCACCACACCGCCGTATTCCCTATGCATGTCAATCTGGCTATGCAGGGCATGTGCAAGAAGGCCTCTTTGCGTGCAGACCAGAGCAACGCCGGTCTCGTCGCAAGAGCTTTCAAATCCGAGGATGATCATGATGATGTGCAGACGGGCCACAGAAGGCCGTAGAATTCAGTCTGCATTTTACCGTTTAGCTTGTGATCCGTTTTCCGGAGCCCTTTTAATGTTCGAACGACTCTTCAGGCTGAGTGAGCATGGCACCAATGCCCGTACCGAATTGCTGGCCGGTGTCACCACTTTCCTGACCATGGCCTACATCATATTTGTGAACCCCGAAATCCTGTCCAGCACAGGCATGGACAAGGACGCCGTCTTTGTCGCCACCTGTCTGGCGGCGGCACTGGGCTCACTCATTATGGCCTTTGTAGCGAACTGGCCTATCGGCATGGCCCCTGGCATGGGCCTGAACGCCTTCTTTGCGTTCACCGTGGTCGGTGCATTGGGCTACACGTGGCAGCAGGCCTTGGGCGCGGTGTTCATTTCCGGGGTGATATTTATCTTCATCACCATCACCGGCATCCGCCGCTGGCTGATTGCCGGCATCCCACCGTCCTTGCGTTCTGCCATTACCGCCGGTATTGGGCTCTTTCTTGCCATCATTGCGCTGAGCAGCTCGGGGATCGTAGTCGCTCACCCGGCCACTCATATCACCTTGGGGGACCTCACCCTACCGAACGCGCTCTACACGATACTTGGCTTTTTCATCATTGCGGCCCTTGACGCCTTACGTGTCAGAGGCGCCATTTTGTTGGGCATTCTGGCCGTCACACTGTTGTCCATGGCATTAGGACACAACAGCTTCACCGGGTTGATGGCCGCCCCGCCCAGTCTTGCACCCACCTTTATGCAGCTGGACATCATGGGTGCCCTGCACACCGGCATTGTGCATGTCATTCTGGTGCTGGTATTGGTGGAAGTTTTCGATGCCACCGGCACGATGATCGGTGTGGCCAAGCGTGCCGGACTGGTGTCGGAAGGCCGCCCCGGCCGACTGGATCGAGCGCTGTTTGCCGACAGCACGGCCATCGTCGCAGGCTCGATGCTGGGTACCAGTAGCACCACCGCCTACGCTGAAAGTGCTGCCGGCGTTCAGGCGGGGGGACGTACGGGGCTCACCGCACTCACCGTTGCGATCCTCTTCCTGTTGGCCTTGTTCTTTTCTCCGCTCGCCGGCTCGGTACCTGCCTATGCGACCGCACCCGCATTGCTTTATGTGGCCGGCCTGATGTTGCGTGAATTCACGGAAATCGTTTGGGATGACATCTCTGAGGCCACGCCGGCCGCCCTCACGGCATTGGTCATGCCGTTTACCTATTCCATCGCCAACGGTCTGGCATTTGGCTTTATCAGCTACGTCGTGCTCAAAGTTATTACCGGTCGCTGGCGTGAGCTGCATCCGGCCAGCGTGATTGTGGCTGCGTTGTTCATTATCAAGTTCGCCTTCTTTCCCGAATGACGGTGCATCGGTTTAGATATAATGTGCTACACATTTAAACGTTCGGAAGCGTAACGCTCAGCTCGACCGTGCCACCAGAACCCTTCCCCGCCGGCAGGGACCGTAAGGGTCTCTGGCTGCCCCTACTATTCCTGGTGTTCGGCCTGCTCATCACGGCAGCCGCCGTGCATCAGACACAGCGCCTCATCCTCCAAGAGCAACAGGCTGACTTCGATGCGCTGGCTTCGCGTATGCGCAACGACCTTGCCCTGCATACGTTTCGGCACGTCGATGTGCTGCGGGCCTATCAGGCGGAATTCGCCGCTCACCCCTCTTTCTCAGAAGTCACCTTCGAGCGCATGGCCAAGGCACTGAAACTGGACGAACGGCTGCCAGGTATTGACGCCATCGGTTATGTCAGGCCCCCCGCTACGGCGGACGCTGCGCCGGACTCCATCATTGCGCACCATGTTTATCTGCACGGAAACCCACCTCACTTCTCGGTTGACGGTGAGCTCATGCAACCGGATGCCATGCGGCTTGAGGCCATCGCTCGCGCCCGGGACACCGGCAACATCGCCGCCACCGGCCCTGTGCGCTCACTGCTGACCCCGGAGCGCCCTCCTATTTTTATCGTTTTTCTGCCTCTTTATAGGGATGGCGTGGTACCGGACACTCAGGAGATTCGGCGCCAAAATTTTGCAGGGGCGGTATTCGCCGCCATGCAACCGCAACGCCTACTCGATTCTGTATTCCCCGGTGATACAGACCCGCAGTCTCATATTCGGCTCGTTTTCGAAGGCTACGCCGGGGACATCGGGCTGCAGACTTCGCCCGCGACGCTCTATGAAAGTCGGGGCCGACCGGAGGCGGAAGTCAGCCTGACGCACACACGGATACCGTTGGCTTTGGCCGGTACTCGCTGGGCCTTGGAAATCAGCGCCCCAACCACTCGAGCGCGTTCACAGCGCTGGTTGCCCTGGAGCATACTCGCAGTGGGAACGCTGTTAAGCCTACTCAGTGCTGTGGCTGTCATGGTCCTGCAGCGCTCACGCGAGCAGAGTCTGCGCCGTGCTACCGAAGACCGGAGCCTACGTCGGGAGGCCGAAACCGCCCTGCACTTGCGTCAGCGTGCGATTGAGGCCAGTGCCAACGCTATTGTGATTGCCAGCGCCACCAAGCCCGGATACCCGGTGGAGTACGTAAACCCAGCCTTTGAACGCATGACGGGGTATTCCGCAGAAGAGATGATCGGACAGAGCCTGCGCATCATGCACGGCACCGACAGGCAGCAGGAAGGCCTGCAAAAGCTACAGCGCATTCTGGCGGAACGTCGAGAAGGTCAAACGACGCTGCGCAACTACCGGAAAAACGGCGAGCTCTACTGGACGCGCGTGCATATTGCACCGGTCCTCGACGAAACGGGTGAGATTACGCATTTCGTTGCAGCAAAGTACGACATCACCAAGACCCGGCGCTACCAGGAAATGCTGGAATACCAGGCCTGGCACGACGAACTGACCCGCTTGCCCAACCGACAGGCGCTGCGCGCCCGACTGACTGACGCAATACTCGCCGCGAAGGCGGGGGGGCCTTCTTTCTGGGTGGCCTTTCTCGACCTCGATAACTTCAAGCTCATGAATGACTCGCTCGGGCATACTTTGGGCGACCTCGCGTTGCAGCAGATTGCCGAGCGCTTGCAAGAGGCGTTGCACGATACGGATATGGTGGCCCGCCGTGGGGGCGACGAATTCGTCTTCATCATCTTCGACAACCCAGCGCCTCGCAACGCAATGGCCACGCTCAATCGCATCATGCTCGCGATTGAGCGGCCCATGCAGCTAGACGCCCATCGCTTCTACCCCTCCTGCAGTGTAGGTGTTGCTGTGCATCCCAAGGACGGTGATGACCCGGAAACGCTCATCAAACATGCAGACATGGCGATGTATCAAGCCAAGCGACAAGGCCGCAACAACTACCAGTTCTACAGTGAAGCGCTTCAAGAGCGCGCTACAGAGCGCGTTCAGCTGGAAGACGACCTGCGTTCGGCTTTAGCGGCAGGCGGCGCGGAGTTCGAGCTTCATTACCAGCCTCAGCTACAGCTGAGCGATGAGCGCTTTGCCAGTATGGAAGCCCTGGTGCGCTGGCGTCACCCTGAACGCGGCCTGCTTTCCCCCGCCCAGTTCATTCCTCTGGCGGAAGAAACGGGCCTCATTATTCCTCTGGGGGAGTGGATACTTCGTACCGCCTGCGAACAGGTGGCACACTGGCGAGAAGCAGGACTGCCGCCCATGCGGGTGGCGGTGAATATCTCCGCCAGGCAATTCAACGACCATGAGTTGCCTGCGATGATTCAACGTATCTTGCAGAGTTCTAAGCTCGAGCCGGCCTGTCTCGAGCTCGAACTCACGGAATCTCTATTGGCGGATGATGTAGAAGCCGCCAATGCCATCCTGCACCGCCTCAAGAAGCTGGGCGTCATGCTTTCCTTGGACGACTTCGGCACGGGCTACTCCAGCCTGGCGCAGCTCAAGCGCTTTCCTTTGGATATCTTGAAGATCGATAGGTCTTTCGTGGCGGACATTTCCGACCAGCACAGCGGTGCCACCATTATCCGTACCATCATCAAGCTGGCCCACAACCTCGGCATGAGTGCGCTGGCTGAAGGGGTTGAAACTCCAGCTCAGCAAGCCTTCCTGCAATCACACGGATGTGATGCGATGCAAGGCTATCTGATCAGCCGTCCTTTACCGGTCGACGAATTCGAGCGCTGGGTACGGGCTCAGCTGAGTCGCCGGACAAGACCTGTTGCGTGACGCATACTTCCGAAATGGCATGAGTCTTATAAACGTATACACTGACGGGTGACATACACGGGCGGCATATTAAAAGCCGCCCATTTTTATAAGGACCGCCCATGAGTACTATCGAACTGAACAAGGAAACCTTTCAGGAAGCGATCGACGCCGACAAGCCGTTGATCGTCGATTTCTGGGCACCGTGGTGTGGGCCGTGTAAGACATTCGCGCCGATATTCGAAGCCGAGTCCGCTGAACACCCAGACGTCACTTTCGCCAAGATCAACACGGAAGATCAGCCGGAGATCGCCGAAGCCCTGGGTATCCGTTCCATTCCGACCCTAATGGCTTTCCGCGAGCGCGTGTTGTTGTATCGTCAGGCCGGCGCTCTGGCTCGCCCGCAGTTGGCGGAGTTGGTCACAGAACTCAAGAATCTCGACATGGAGAAGATCCATGCTGAGATGGCTGCACAAAACAACGAGCCTGACCCCGAGTAAGATCCGTAATAAGTGCCACCACGTCGGTGGCACGCTCTTGCGCGACAGCCAACAGCCAGTTGGCCCCTTCTGAGTCGAACGATTCTTCGACGACTCTTACCCCGTTTGCGGCAAAGCGCGACTGCAACAGCGCAACGTCGGAAAAAGGACATGCGCACTGCAATAGAGCCTCTTCCACGATTTCCTGTTTGTCTGCCAGCCGCAGACATTGGGCCGCAACACCGCCATAGGCGCGCACCAAGCCCCCGGAACCCAATTTGATTCCCCCGAACCAGCGAATCACCAGCACGGCAACACGATCACATTGCTGACCTTCGATGGCCTGCAATATGGGACGCCCTGCCGTGCCGCCCGGTTCACCGTCATCATTGAAGCGGTATTCCTGACCTATACGATAAGCCCAGCAATTATGGGTTGCTTCGGGCACCTGGTGCTCGGCAAAGAATGCGAGGGCATCGGCCGCGCTTTCTACGGGCGCAGCCAACGCAAGAAAGCGGCTTTTTTTGATGAGCTCTTCGTAGCGGGCTATTCCAGTGAGTGTGTATGTCATTGCCAGGGTGTTCGACTAGGCGGCGATGCCTCGCGAACCGAGATAGTCTTCATAGCCGCCCAGATAATCCACAATCTGGCCGTCAGGCATGATCTCGATTACCCGGTCCGCAAGTCCGGAAACGAATTCACGGTCGTGCGAGACAAAAAACAGCGTGCCTTTGTAGAGGTCCAGGGCGTACTGTAGCGACTCGATAGACTCCATATCCAGGTGGTTGGTAGGTTCGTCCAGCAACATGACGTTGTGGCGACCGAGCATCAAGCGCCCGAAACTCATGCGGTTCTTTTCACCGCCCGAGAGCACCGAGACCGACTTGCCGATATCGTCGCCCGAGAATAACAAACGCCCCAGCACTGACCGCAGCGCCTGGTCGTCGTCTCCCGGCTGACGATACTCACCCAGCCAATCGAATAAATTCACGTTCGACTCGAACTGATCGGAGACATCTTGAGCCATGTAGCCAAGATCGGCGGCGTCGGACCACTTCACGCTGCCGGAATCCGGTTTCAAGTCACCGGCCAGCATGCGTAGCAGGGTCGTCTTCCCCACCCCGTTGGCACCAATGATGGCGACCTTTTGTCCCGCTTCCAGAGTCATGGAAAAGCCGTCTATTACCTTCTTGCCGTCGTAAGACTTGCAAAGGTCTTCTACGGTTACTGCAAGTCGGTGCAGGACCTTGTTCTGCTCGAAACGGATATATGGATGAACACGTGAGGAAGGTTTAACTTCCACCGTAGAGGCCTTGATGCGGTCAATTTGCTTCAGACGCGATGTAGCCTGACGCGACTTCGATTTATTGGCGGCGAAGCGGCGTACGAAGTCCTGCAGTTCCGCCACCCGCTCCTTGGCGCGCGTGTTAGCTGCCGAGATACGTGCCCGCGCCTCAGCTGCGGCCAGCATGTAGTCGTCATAATTGCCGGGATACACGCGCAGCTCGCGGTAATCTAGGTCAGCCATGTGGGTGCAGACCTGGTTCAGAAAGTGGCGGTCGTGGCTGATGATGATCATCGTGCTCTGATAACTATTGAGCACGCCCTCTAGCCAGCGGATCGTGTTGATGTCCAGGTTATTGGTGGGCTCATCCAGCAGCAACACATCGGGGTTGGAGAACAATGCTTGCGCGAGCAGTACCCGAAGCTTCCAGCCCGGAGCAATTTCCCGCATGGGGGCGTCGTGCTGCTCAACGGGGATCTCGAGGCCGAGCAAAAGCTCTCCGGCACGAGCCTCGGCTGTATAACCGTCGTACTCCGCAAACTTCGCTTCAAGCTCGGCGGCGCGCATGTAGTCGTCTTCCGTCGATTCCAGATCAGCATAGATGGCGTCCCGCTCGGACATCACGGCCCACATTTCTTCGTGGCCCATCATTACGACGTCCAGTACACGCACGTCCTCGTAAGCAAATTGATCCTGGCGCAGCTTTCCCAGCCGTACACCGGGGTCAAGCGCCACATTGCCGGAGGTGGGCTCCAAATCACCGCCAATGATTTTCATGAAGGTGGACTTGCCCGAGCCGTTGGCGCCGATAAGGCCATAACGGTTGCCTTCGCCAAACTTGACGCTGACGTTCTCGAACAAAGGTTTGGCACCAAACTGGATGGTGAGGTTGGAAGTGGTGATCACTGGATGTAGGACTCTTGCCGAAATAAAGGGGTAAAACCTTCTATTTTACCCGTCAGGTGTTAGTGATGCTCGCGAAGCAAAAGATAGGCCATCCCGTCTTCCGTAGCGATGCCCACCTGCGCGCCCACCGGCAATGTCGCCTTAAGCTTAACGTGCCCATATGGCAGGCCCGTCACGACGGGTACACGGCATGTTTTTCGTAGCCAGTCCACCACGGAATCCATGTTGTAGCCGTTATCGTGAGCGGCAAGACGATATTCAGTGAACCGCCCAAGCACAATGGCCTTCTGAGCAGCCAGCACACCAGCATGCAGCAGTTGAGTCAGCATGCGCTCAATACGGTAAGGGTGCTCACCCACATCTTCCAGGAACAGGACACCCCCCTCAATTTTTGGAAAGTACGGTGTTCCTACCAAGGACGCCATCATGGCGAGGTTCCCGCCCCAGAGCGTGCCCCGCGCATCAACAGCATCGGAATTGGGTGATTCGAAACTGAGCACTTCAAGCTCTTCCCGCATGGTTTCCGCGAAGAGGTCGGCGGTGAGCTCATCCATGCTCTTCTGACCAAAATCAGGAACGGCTGCCGGCCCGGTATAACTTACAGCCCCGGTCTGGGCCAATAATGCCAGATTGAAAGCGGTGAAGTCGCTATGACCCACGAAAATCTTGCCGCTATCCGCTACTGCATGCCAGTCGATTTGGCCAAGCAGGCGGCTCAGACCATAGCCGCCGCGCGTAGCCATCACGATCGGATATTTCTGTTTCAGTGCCCGTTGCAATGCTGCGAGACGCTGACGGTCGGTGCCTGCGAACCGCTCATGCACCGCCAGCGCCGTACGGTCCACTGCACTGCGAAACCCCAGGGATTTGAGGCGTTCCCGTGCCAGTTCCACGGCCGCGGGGTCGGTCACGGCACTCGAGGGCGAAAACAAATAGATGCCGTCAGCCTGCCTGTGCGGGTGCAGATGCTCATGCTCGTCGTGTGTGCACTCATGTGTGCCATGAGCATGATCGTGCTCTGTGTGCTTCATACCGGTCTGGCTGTTGGAAGAAGACGATTGATGGGTGTCGTTGAGGTGCATGATCAGAGGGAGGAATTTAAGGTTGCCGCACGCTGCTGTCGTGCGGCTCGCGCCATTTGACGGCGCTCGCGAAAGAACTGCTGCAGACGCCCGGCACATTCGTCGGCCATCACCCCGCCGATCACTTTGGTGTGATGGTTGAGCTGATCGATCGCCGGCACATTCAGCACTCCGCCACATGCGCCGGTCTTGGGGTCACTTGCACCATAAACCACCCGTGACAATCGGGCGTGCAGCATCGCTCCCATGCACATCACGCAGGGTTCCAGAGTCACATACAGCGCCAGGCCCGGCAGCCGGTAATTGCCGACTTGAGATGCCGCGTTGCGTAAGGCGACGATCTCAGCGTGTCCGGTGGGGTCATGATCAGAAATGCAACGGTTGTAGCCGCGCCCCAGGACTCGTCCCGCCGCGTCCAGCACCGCCGCGCCGACCGGCACTTCCCCCGCCTTTACGGCGGCGTCCGCCATCTCGAGTGCCGCATTCATTCCAAGCGCGTCTATTTCCGCCAGCGCGGCTGAATCCAGCTCGTTAATATTCGCCAGGTATTTTTCGGCGCGCATACACTACACTCAGAGGCAACAATAAAAGAAAAGTTATACAGCATCGGAAACACACAGTTTAGCGCTGGTCGGCACCGCATATCGGCTGCGCGCCCGTGCTGGTGTAACATTCAGATACTTAACTGCCTGATTAGGAGGGTATTCCATGCTGGGTCGTATAGC
>JAJUGV010000064.1 GCA_029265795.1 Alcaligenaceae bacterium | reverse complement strand
TGCGATTTTGGAGGGTTTGTTCATGTTTCTCCTCGTTTGAGCTTAATGCTGGTAAGTGACCGCAGCGAACCCCCGCCGCATATCAAGAAAACGGAGCCAGTATAGCAACGCGATGATGGGATCACAGAATTGCGCTGGGTTTCATGCGTGTTAGGCCGAATCTTACGGCATTTCGTCCGCCTTGTTTCAGAGTTGCCTGTGGATAAGGGCCATAAGGACTGATTTATCCAGGAACTCGGCCTTACTTGTTGGTTTTAGACCACAGAGGCAAAGCCATAAGCAGACTCATTGAGATGGCTCGGGATTGCCGGGAAAGAGGGGTAAGCAAGCGCTCCATGTGAGGGGAAAGCCCCTCGAGTGCTAGAATCTACTATTCGCCCGCGTGCGGCCGTTTTCACTTTTTCAAGAGAAAGAGACACAAGCTCCATGGATTCCTTCGCCAAGGAAACGCTTCCGATATCGCTCGAAGAGGAAATGCGGCGCAGCTACCTCGATTACGCAATGAGTGTAATTGTGGGGCGCGCGTTGCCAGATGTTCGCGACGGCCTGAAACCCGTTCACCGGCGGGTGCTGTTCGCCATGCACGAGCTGAACAATGACTGGAATCGGCCATATAAGAAGTCGGCCCGCATCGTAGGCGATGTCATCGGTAAATACCACCCGCACGGAGACTCCGCCGTCTACGACACGATCGTGCGCATGGCGCAGGATTTTTCGTTGCGCTACATGTTAGTAGACGGCCAAGGTAACTTTGGTTCGGTAGACGGCGATAGTGCCGCCGCTATGCGTTATACCGAAGTCCGGTTGGCAAAGATCGCCCACGAAATCCTGGCGGATATCGACCAGGAAACGGTCGACTTCGGGCCCAACTACGACGGCAGTGAACAGGAGCCCCTGCTTCTTCCGTCCCGTTTGCCTAACCTATTAGTGAACGGCAGCTCGGGTATTGCGGTGGGCATGGCCACGAACATTCCGCCGCACAATCTCGCAGAAGTGGTGGATGGCTGCCTATATGTATTACGTAACCCGGAATGCTCCATCGACGAACTAATGGAGATCATCCCGGCTCCGGACTTTCCGACGGGCGGGATTATCTACGGCATGTCCGGCGTGCGCGAGGGTTATCGTACCGGCCGCGGTCGCGTGGTGATGCGGGCTACCACTCACTTTGAAGATATCGACCGTGGCAACCGCCAGGCCATCGTTGTGGATTCTCTTCCTTATCAGGTCAATAAGAAGACGCTGCAGGAGAAAATCGCCGATCTCGTTAACGAGAAGCGCATCGAAGGTATTTCCGATATCCGCGATGAGTCCGATAAAGAGGGCATGCGGCTCGTGATCGAGCTCAAGCGTGGCGAGGTGCCGGAGGTCGTACTCAACAACCTGTATAAGAATACGCAGCTTCAAGACACCTTCGGCATGAACTTGGTGGCGCTGGTCGATGGCCAGCCGCGTCTGCTGAACCTGAAGCAGATGGTCGAGTACTTCCTTTCGCACCGCCGCGAGGTCGTCACCCGTCGCACGGTGTTCCAGCTACGTAAGGCCCGTGAACGTGGGCATGTGCTGGAAGGGCTGGCGGTTGCGTTGGCCAATATCGATGAGTTCATTGCCATCATCAAGGCGGCGCCTACACCGCCGGTGGCTCGTCAAGAGCTCATGGCCCGCAGCTGGGATTCTTCGCTCGTCCGCGAAATGCTGCAACGTGCCGACGAAAGCAATACGGTCGGCGGGCGTGCCGCCTACCGGCCAGAGTCGTTGCCGGCGGGCTTTGGTCTGCAGGAAGACGGTTTATACCGTTTGAGCGATGTGCAGGCACAAGAAATCCTGAACATGCGCTTGCAACGCCTGACCGGCCTTGAGCAAGACAAGATCGTCGGCGAGTATCGCGACATCATGGATACCATTGCCGATCTGCTGGATATCCTGGCTCGCCCGGAGCGTATTACACAAATCATCGTCGACGAGCTGCAGGCGTTGAAGGCGGAATACTCGACCGGCACTAAAGACGAGCGCCGTTCCATCATCGAGTTCAATGCGGCCGAGATCGATACGGAAGATCTCATCACGCCCATGGACATGGTCGTGACGCTTTCGCATACCGGCTATATAAAGAGCCAGCCTCTTTCTGAATATCGCGCCCAGCGTCGTGGTGGGCGAGGCAAGCAAGCCACCGCCATGAAGGAAGACGACTGGATCGACCAGCTCTTCATTGCCAATACCCATGACTTCCTGCTGTGTTTCTCCGACCGCGGCAGGGTGTATTGGCTGAAGGTCTGGGAAGTTCCGTCCGGTTCGCGCAATTCGCGGGGGCGCCCCATCGTCAATATGTTCCCGCTTGCCGACGGTGAAAAAATCACAGTGGTCCTGAGCGTTAAGGAATTCAGCGACGACCACTACATCTTCATGGCCACATCGCGCGGTGTAGTCAAAAAGACGCCTCTGTCGGATTTCTCGAATCCCCGCAAGGCCGGCATCATTGCCGTGGCGCTCGATGAAGGCGACTACCTCATCGGGGCCGACCTCACCGACGGCACTCACGATGTCATGTTGTTTTCAGACGCCGGCAAGGCAGTGCGTTTCGACGAAAACGACGTTCGGCCCATGGGCAGGCCCGCTCGTGGTGTGCGCGGCATGAACCTCGAAGACGGTCAGGCGGTCATTGCCATGCTGGTGGCGGGCGACGAGTCACAATCGGTGCTGACCGCTACAGAGAACGGCTTTGGCAAGCGTACGCCCATTGTCGAATACACGCGCCATGGTCGTGGCACCAAGGGCATGATCGCCATCCAGACCACGCCGCGTAACGGCAAGGTGGTCGGAGCCGTACTAGTCGAGCCGGAAGACGAGATCATGCTCATCACCACAGGCGGCGTTCTGGTGCGCACCCGTGTATCCGAGATCCGTGAAATGGGCCGCGCAACTCAAGGGGTGACGCTCATTAGTGTCGACGACGGCAGCGTGCTGTCGGGGGTGCGGCGTGTGGTGGAAACGGATATCGACGACGGGCCTACCGATATAGAGGTGATTTCGGAACAGCCTGCCGGCGGTGCCGACACCGAAGAATCGGCGTCGCCTGACACCCAGATCGATGATGAATCCGCAGGTGATTCCAATAATGACGAGCAGGCTGGAGACGTAGAATGACGCGTCCCTGGAATTTTTCGGCAGGGCCCTCGGCCCTGCCGCTGGAAGTGCTTGAGCAGGCAGCAGCCGAAATGACCGACTGGCAAGGCAGTGGCATGTCAGTCATGGAAATGAGCCACCGCGGCAAACATTTCACTCAAATTCGTGACGAGGCCGTGGCCGATTTGCGCGAGCTGCTGTCGGTGCCGCAAGACTTTGAGATCCTGTTCATGCAGGGTGGGGCTACGGCAGAGAACGCCATCGTGCCCATGAATCTGATCGGCCGCAATAATGCGGGTAAGGCTGACTATATCCTGTCAGGCTCGTGGTCTAACAAATCCTACAAAGAAGCTCAACGCTACGGGGATATCGCCGTAGCAGCCAGCAGTGGGTCCGACGAGCGTATCGAAGACCTGCAGCAGAGTCCCTGGACTTGGTTCCCCTCGCCCGACACATGGAAAGTCAGGCCGGACGCCGCCTACCTGCACCTATGTAGCAACGAGACAATCGGTGGCGTGGAGTTTAACGATTGGCCCGACCTCGCAGACCTGGGGGCGCCCGATGTGCCGTTGGTCGTGGATGCGTCGTCGCATTTCCTCTCACGACCGATCGATTTTTCTAAAGTGGGCATGATCTACGCCGGCGCGCAGAAAAATGCGGGCCCGGCGGGCGTCACGGTGGTGGTGGTACGTAAGGACCTCATCGGCCATGCCTTGCCTATTTGTCCCTCTGCCTTCGACTACGCTAATGTGGCGCAGGCGGGGTCGATGTTCAACACGCCTCCAACTTATGCAATCTATATAGCGGGCCTGGTCTTCAAATGGCTCAAGCGTCGGGGTGGCATCGCAGCGGTCGAGGCGGAAAACATCCGCAAGGCAGAAGCACTTTATGGGTTTCTGGACCGCTCTGAGTTCTATCAGAATGCAGTTCACCCATCCGTGCGCTCACGCATGAACGTGCCCTTTTTCCTCAAAGACGAATCGCTCAACAGCCGCTTTCTGTCTGAGGCGGACGCACGTGGGTTGCTGCAGCTTAAGGGCCACAAGAGCGTAGGCGGCATGCGTGCATCCATCTACAACGCCGTGCCTTTCGAAGGGGTGCAGGCATTGATCACCTTCTTGCAGGAATTCGAACGACAACATGGATAACACCTTGCTCGCCCGCTTGCAGCCATTTCGTGAGCGTATTGATGCCATCGACGAACAGCTCCTTACGCTATTGAATGAGCGGGCCCGCGCCGCCCAAGAGATCGGCGACATCAAGAAAGAGTTCGACGTCGACGGTCCGGTCCTAAAGCCGGAGCGCGAAGCCGCCATCATTCGTGCATTGCAGGCTCGTAACCCCGGCCCATTCACTGCAGAGGCAATCGACGCCGTGTGGACGCAGATTATTTCCACCTGCCGCGGTCTCGAGAGCGTGCTCAACGTCGCTTATCTGGGGCCTCAAGGCTCGTTTTCAGAGCAAGCTGCGTTCGAGCACTTTGGTCACGCCATTGAGCCCATTCGTTGCGACTCTTTTGATGAAGTCTTCCGCGCTGTCGAGGCGGGGCAGGCCGATGTGGGCGTGGTACCTGTGGAAAATTCCACCGAAGGTGCAGTGAATCGCACCCTCGATCTGTTGCTGAATTCACCGCTCAAGATCATCGGTGAGCGTTCCATCAAAATTCATCACAACCTGCTTACCAAGTCGGGCGACATGGATGGCGTGACGCGCATCGTGGCACATCCGCAGGCGCTGGCGCAGTGTCGCGACTGGCTGGTACGACACTATCCCTCCATGCCTCTGGATGCCGCATCCAGTAACAGCGAAGCAGCCAGAATGGCCGCTGAAGATCCAACCATTGCCGCCATCGCGGGTGATTACGCGGCTCATGCCTGGGATCTCCAGGTGGTATCGTCCGGAATCCAGGACGACCCGCAGAACCGCACACGGTTTCTGGCGGTCGGCAAGATCGAGACGCTGCCTACGGGCGACGATCAGACCAGCATCATTCTGGCGGTCCCCAACCGTGCGGGCGCGGTCTACACGATGCTCGCTCCCCTTGCCAACAACGGCGTATCGATGACGCGTTTCGAGTCGCGTCCTGCGCGCACCGGGCAATGGGAATACTACTTCTATGTAGACATGATCGGGCATCGCAAAGACGCCAAAGTGGCGAAAGCGCTCAACGAGCTCAAGCAGGAGGTCGCCTTCTTCAAGGAGCTGGGCTCCTATCCCCGGCAGTAAGGGGGCGGCATGCAGGAACAACCGCAGCCGGGGCAGAGCGTGCAGCTCCCCGTGCTTGCCGTAGTGGGGGTGGGGCTTATTGGCGGCTCGTTTGCGGCCGCTCTGCGCCGGGCTCGTGCAGTCAGCCGGGTTCTGGGCGTTGGGCGCAATCGCCAGTCCATGCAGCAGGCGATCAGCCTTGGATTGATAGATGCCGCTGTGTCGCTCGAGCAGGCAAGCTGGGAAGCCGACATCATCATGCTGGCGCTGCCCGTGGGTATGACTCAATCAGTGCTTGAGGCCCTTCGGCCCGGCTTGAGAGATAACACCATCATTACCGATGCAGGCAGCACGAAGGTGAGTGTGGTCGAGGCCGCCCGTGCCGCCCTGGGGGATCGCATAAGTCAATTCGTGCCAGGGCACCCGATTGCCGGCGCGGAAAAATCCGGCCCGGAGGCGGCCACGACCGATCTCTACCACGGCCGTACCGTTGTGCTGACTCCGCTGGACGAGAACAGCGTGGACGCACGCCTGCGTGTCACGCGCCTGTGGGAAGCTTGCGGCGCCCGCGTCATCGTGATGGAACCAGAAACGCATGACATCGTGCTGGCTTCTGTCAGCCATGTTCCCCATTTTCTGTCCTCGGTATTCATGTGGCAGGTGGCGACCGCACATAACGCAGACTTACGCCTGGAATTGGCTGGGAGCGGCTTTCGCGACTTCACGCGGATCGCCGCGGGTTCTCCCGAAATGTGGCGAGATATCTTTCTGGCGAATCGCGACGCGATTCTCTCGGAGATCAGCGAAGTCCGAAAAGCGTTGGACACGGCGGAACAGGCTCTGCTGACGGCAGACGGGGCACAACTTCATGACTTCCTGGAGCGCGCAGCCCTTGCGCGGCGCTTCTGGGGCAGTCGGAGCGGACTCAAATGACCAACGATCCCAAAGAACTCTTCACCTATAGGCCGGAAAATCTGCAGTTGCCTGCAGTGAGTCAGGCGCAAGGTACGGTTGTCTTGCCGGGTTCCAAGAGCATTTCGAATCGAGTGTTGCTGTTGTCGGCGTTGGCTAAAGGCCGTACGCAGCTTTATGGCCTGCTCGATTCGGATGACACCCGAGTCATGCTCGGGGCTCTGCGCACACTCGGCATCACCTTAGAGGAAACCGCCGGTTCTGTAACGGTTACGGGTGCGCAGCGGTTTCCGGAACCCCGTGCCGAGCTGTTCATGGGTAATGCGGGCACGGCTATCCGTCCTCTGACTGCCGCGCTGGCGGTATTGGGTGGCGACTACGTACTGTCGGGGGTACCGCGCATGCATGAGCGCCCCATCGGCGATCTGGTCGATGCCCTGCGAATGCTGGGCGCCGATATTCACTACTTGGGTAATCCGGGCTATCCGCCCATGCGTATTGGCCGCGGTAAACCGGATGCAAGTCGTCCCGCCCGGGTGAAGGGTAATGTGTCGAGTCAGTTTCTTACCGCTTTGCTCATGGCCGCGCCTCTAGTGGCGGCCCAGACGGGCTCGCAAGTTGTTATCGAAGTCGAAGGCGAGCTTATTTCGAAGCCCTATATACAGATCACCTTGAATCTGATGGAACGCTTCGGCGTACACGTGCAACAGGAAGGGTGGGAACGATTCACGGTATCGGCGGATGCCGCCTATGAGTCACCCGGCAAATACCATATAGAAGGTGACGCTTCGTCCGCTTCCTATTTCATGGCTTTGGGGGCTATCGGAGGCGGGCCCGTCCGTATCGAAGGGGCGGGCGCTGCCAGCATTCAGGGTGACATGGCGTTCGCAGACGTTGTTCAGGCCATGGGCGCGAATGTCACAATTGAAGAGAACGCCATCGAGGTATCGGGGGTGCGGGTAGCAAAGGGTGAGCAGTTGCGTGCCTTCGATCGGGATTTCAACCTGATTCCCGATGCGGCCATGACGGCGGCGGTCTTGGCGCTTTATGCGGACGGACCCTGTCTATTGCGTAATATCGGGAGCTGGCGCGTTAAAGAAACAGATCGGATCGACGCGATGCATAGCGAACTGTCGAAACTGGGCGCACAGGTGGAGTCCGGCCCCGATTGGCTCAAGGTCTATCCGATGACGGACGCTGCGTGGCGTAGCGCTGACATCGAAACCTATGACGATCATCGCATGGCGATGTGCTTTTCACTGGCCGCTTTTGGTGGCGTACCCGTGAATATTCTAGACCCTGGCTGTGTCGCCAAGACTTTCCCGGAGTATTTCAGCATCTATCAGCAGATGGTGCAGCCATGACCGACATGCAAAGTGAAAGTGCGCCGGCCTTACACGTGAGTAATACCGTAGAGGCGGTGCCGGTCATTACGATTGACGGGCCCACGGCCTCGGGCAAGGGCACGATAGCCAGCAAGGTGGCAGAAAGCTTGGGCTGGCAGGCACTGGATAGTGGGGCGTTGTATCGGCTCACCGCGCTGGCTGTACTTCGTTCCGGTGTCAACGCTGACGATGTCGATCATGTGGCGCAGGTCGCCCGTACCCTCAATGTTCGGTTCAATGGCGACAAAATCTACCTGGAAGATGAAGACGTCTCGGCCGCCATACGGGAAGAGAATATCGGCAATCTAGCCTCTCGCATTGCCGCCTATCCACCGCTTAGAGAAGCTCTCCTGCAGCGGCAGCGGGATTTTCGGCAACCGCCGGGCTTAGTCGCCGATGGGCGAGATATGGGGACGATCGTTTTCCCCGACGCCGCTCTGAAGATCTTCCTGGTGGCGGCGGTGGAGACACGTGCAGAAAGACGATATAAACAGTTGAAGGCAAAGGGCTTTTCTGTTAATCTAACCGACCTTTTGGAAGATATGCGCGCGCGCGATGCGCGCGATGCGGGGCGCCAAAGTGCACCTTTAGCGCCCGCGCCTGATGCCATCACTATCGATTCATCAGGCCTGGATATCGACCAGACGGTTCAGGCAGTGCTAGACCTGTGGTCGAGCAAGAAGGGCTCTGGTTGAATCCGGTGCTTTTCGCGGCGTCTTGCATGCAAGACGATTTTTATTAACTCCACTGGGGTAACCTGGTGTGTTTTTACCGGCCATCCCGGCCAATGGATCACTAATGTCCACCATCAATCTTGAAGCCGCACTGGGCGGCGAAAACTTTGCCGATCTCTTCAACGAAACCATCCAAAACCAGGACATGAAGGCTGGTGAGGTGATTTCGGCTGAAGTCGTGCGTATCGACCATAACTATGTCGTGGTCAACGCCGGTCTCAAGTCCGAGGCCCTGATTCCCATCGAAGAGTTCCTGAACGATCAGGGCGAACTCGAAGTCGAAGAAGGCGATTTTGTTTCCGTCGCTATCGACTCTCTCGAGAACGGTTATGGCGACACCATCCTGTCACGTGACCGCGCCAAGCGCCTGTCGGCCTGGCTGCAGCTTGAGCAAGCGCTCGAGTCCGGCGAACTGGTCCAAGGCACGATTACCGGCAAGGTCAAGGGCGGCCTGACTGTCATGACTAACGCCATTCGCGCGTTCCTGCCCGGCTCGTTGGTGGACCTGCGTCCTGTTAAGGACACGACCCCTTACGAAGGCAAGACCCTCGATTTCAAGGTGATCAAGCTCGATCGCAAGCGCAACAACGTTGTGCTGTCGCGCCGTGCAGTACTCGAAGAGAGCATGGGCGAAGAGCGCGAAAAGCTGCTCGAGACACTGCACGAAGGTGCAATCGTCAAGGGCGTGGTCAAGAACATCACCGACTACGGTGCGTTTATCGACCTGGGCGGCATCGACGGCCTGCTGCACATCACCGACATGGCATGGCGCCGTGTGCGTCACCCGTCCGAGATCCTGCAAGTGGGTCAAGACATCGAAGCCAAGGTTCTCAAATTCGACCAGGAAAAAGTCCGCGTCTCCCTGGGCGTCAAGCAGCTGGGCGAAGACCCCTGGATCGGCCTTTCCCGTCGTTACCCGCAGGGCACCCGCCTGTTCGGTCGCGTTACCAACCTGACCGACTACGGTGCCTTTGTTGAAGTCGAAGACGGTATCGAAGGTCTGGTGCACGTTTCCGAAATGGACTGGACCAACAAGAACGTCGATCCTCGCAAGGTAGTGACTCTCGGCGAAGAAGTCGAAGTCATGGTTCTGGAAATCGACGAAGACCGTCGCCGCATTTCCCTTGGCATGAAGCAGTGCCGCCCGAACCCGTGGGAAGAGTTCGCCATCAACTTCAAGCGTGGCGACAAGGTTCGCGGCGCCATCAAGTCGATCACCGACTTTGGCGTGTTCGTTGGCCTGCCCGGTGGTATCGATGGTCTGGTACACCTGTCCGACCTGTCCTGGAGCGAAGCCGGCGAGGAAGCCGTGCGCAACTACAAGAAGGGCGACGAAATCGACGCCGTGGTGCTTGCCATCGACACCGAAAAGGAGCGCATCTCCCTGGGCATCAAGCAGCTCGAGGGCGACCCCTTCAACAACTACGTGGCTACCTATGACAAGGGCAGCGTGGTGCAAGGTGTTGTGAAATCGGTCGAGCCCAAGGGCGCGGTCATTACGCTTTCGGTCGATGTCGACGGCTATCTGCGCGCTTCCGAAATTTCCTCGGGTCGCGTAGAAGACGCCACCACCGTGCTGAACGCCGGCGAAGACATCGAAGCCATGATCATCAATATCGATCGCAAGACGCGCTCGATCCAACTGTCGATCAAGGCTCGCGAAAACGCCGAGACTGCCAGCACCATTCAGCGCATGTCCGAAGCCAGTGCCTCCTCCGGTACCACCAACCTGGGTGCGCTGCTGAAGGCCAAGCTGGATCAGGCTCGCGACGACGGTTGATGGCGTGACCAAGTCTGAACTGATTGCGATACTCGCGAGCCGCTATCCACAGCTTGCGGTTCGTGACACGGACATAGCGGTCAAGACCATGCTCGAAGCCATGACCCAGGCACTCGTCTCGGGTCAGCGTATCGAGATTCGTGGTTTCGGCAGTTTTTCGTTGTCGACGCGTTCACCGCGTATCGGGCGCAATCCCAAGTCGGGCGAAAAGGTGATGGTACCTGGCAAACAGGTACCTCATTTCAAGGCCGGCAAGGAATTACGTGAAAGGGTGGATTCCGCCTGGCGCGAGCAGAAGGCTCAGGAAGCCACTGCAGAATCGTCCAATCTCGACCGTCAGACCATCAATTGCTGATAGTACCCAGGAGGGCCTCCTCCTGGTCTGAGAGCTCCCGCTCCTGAGTGCGCCGGTTCAATCCGGTGTGTTTCAGGGCCGGGAGCTTTCTTTTCCCCGTACAATTGAGGCGTTCTGCATTCCTGGAGTTTCGTATGCGGTATCTGGTCTGGATCCTGCGACTGGTCGTGTTTGTCGTCGTCCTGTTGTTCGCACTGAAGAACACCGGGCCCGTCGACGTTCGTTTTTTCGCCGACCACGTTGTCACCGATGTCCCGCTGATCGTTGTCATGCTTACGGTTTTCGTGCTGGGCGCGCTATTTGGTCTGCTCATTACCGCGCCGGTTGTGATGCGCCGACGTCGGGAGGCAGCAAGACTGCGCCGCGAACTGGCTCGGCTCGAAGAAAAATACCGGCAGCAGCCGGCGGCACATCAAGAACCCGCCGTGGCACCCGAAACTGTCGCGCCCCTCGCGCCCCTATAAATCCACCGCCACAAAGAGAGGAAACACGTGGATTTTCAACCATGGTGGCTCATTTTTGTGCCATTGTTGTTTGCCCTTGGGTGGATTGCCGCCAGGGTGGACTTCCGGCAGATGTTGTCCGAATCGCGCTCGCTGCCAAAGTCCTACTTCAAGGGGCTCAATTTTCTGCTAAACGAAGAGCCCGATCGGGCCATTGACGCGTTCGTCGAAGTCGCGAAGCTCGACCCGGAAACGACAGAACTCCATTTTGCGCTCGGCAGCTTGTTTCGCCGCCGCGGTGAAATGGAACGTGCCATTCGGGTGCATCAAAGTTTGTTGGCACGCTCCGACCTGCCGCAAGCCGACCGCGAGGCAGCACAACATGAGATTGCTCAGGACTTTCTCAAGGCCGGCATGCTGGATCGCGCAGAACAGGCGTTTGAAGCCGTACTAGATACGCGCTACGCCGTACCTGCGATTCGCGCTTTGATTCGCATCTATGAATCCGTGCACGATTGGCCGCGAGCCATCGACTCGGTCAAGCGCCTGCGCGCGCTGGTAGATGAGCCCGTGCCGCAACTGGTGCATTACCACTGCGAAATGGCGGCAACCGCCATGGCCGCTAAACCGCCCGATGCGGCAGCAGCCGAGAAAGCACTGGACGCGGCGGACAACGCGGCGCGTGAATTGCGTAAGGATAACGGCAGCGCCGCATCGGAGGTGCGTATTGCCATGCTGAGAGCAAAACTGGCGGCGCTGCTGGGTGATGCGGAAGGCGAGCGCAAGTATCTGACATCCGTGCTGGATATTGCACCGCCTTACGCCAGCCTTGTGGCAGGCGATGTGCTCGAATCCTACCGTAAGCTGGGTCAGGCTGCGGAAGGCCTGGAGTTATTGCGCGATCACTATGCACGCCACCCATCCCTGGATGTATTCAACGTGGTGTTTCGAGAAATTCGCAGCCAGCAGGGCCACCGTCCTGCATGGGCGTTTGCACGCGAAGCATTACGTGCGCAGCCCTCCATGCTTGGCCTGGACCGGCTGCTCGAGGTGGAACTAGCCGAAGGCGTCACGCGCCCCTTGGATTACACCGCTTCCACAGAGCCCGACAATGCGGCTCAGGCGAATTCATCTGCTGTGCTCGAGATCGCTGCTGGTGCCGACTTCAGCTTGCTGCGATCCATTATTCACCGCCATACACAGCGTCTGGATCGCTATGCATGCCAGGTGTGCGGCTTCGAAGCCAGGCATTTCTATTGGCAATGTCCGGGGTGTAATTCCTGGGAAACCTATCAACCCCGACGCCTGGAAGAAATAAAGTAATGAGTTTTCCAGTTGAGCGCGCTAGCGCTACAAAGATACTGGTGATCGGCGATGTAATGCTGGATCGCTACTGGTTTGGTGAAGTTGACCGCATATCACCGGAGGCGCCGGTGCCTGTCGTGCGCGTCGCGCGTCGGGAAGATCGGCTTGGCGGCGCCGCCAACGTTGCACGTAATATCGTGGCGTTAGGCGCGCGCGCTACGCTGATGGGGTTGGTTGGTGATGACGAAGCCGGCCGGAAAGTAGCAACGCTGGCGAGCGAAGAAGGCATAGATGCGAAGCTGGTGGTCGATTCCGCCATGCCCACCACGCTGAAAATGCGAGTCATGGGGCGGCAACAACAGTTGCTGCGGGTGGACTTCGAGGAACCGCCCGCCGATGGGGGGCTCGAAGCATTATTCGACAACATGAGGGCAGTGGTGAAGAACCACGATGTCGTGGTGCTTTCCGACTATGCCAAGGGGTGTCTGGATCGCGTTGAGAAACTCATTGCGCTGTGCCGCAGTGTTGGAGTCCCTGTACTGGTGGACCCGAAAGGGCATAACTACACGCGTTATCAGGGTGCGACCATCATCACCCCTAATCGCCTCGAGATGTCGCAGGCAGTTGGGGCCTGGGTCGACGAGGCCGATCTCGAAAAGCGCGCACAAGACTTACGCACGCAGCTCGAGCTGGAGGCCCTGTTGATTACGCGTTCCGAACAGGGAATGACATTGTTTTCGGACGCGGGCCGCCACCATATTGACGCGCAGGCCCACGAAGTCTTCGATGTGTCAGGTGCGGGCGATACGGTACTGGCGACGCTCGCCGTGGCGCGGGCGGCAGGCCTGGATTGGGAGTTGGCGGTGTATTGGGCCAATCGGGCCGGCGGTATTGTCGTGGGCAAACTCGGAACGTCGGTCGTTACTGCAGGAGAACTATCATGATCGTGGTTACCGGAGCAGCCGGTTTTATCGGCAGCAATCTGATTCGTGGGCTCAACCGCCGTGGCTACACCGATATTCTTGCTGTAGACGATCTCACTGAAGGCGATAAATTTCGCAATCTGGTGGGTTGCGACATTTCCGATTATCAGCACAAGGATGATTTTCGCCTGCGGGTGCGCCAGGGTGATTTGTCCGGCGTAGAAGTGGTGTTGCACCAGGGGGCTTGCTCCGACACTACCGAGCGTAACGGTCACTACATGATGGACAATAACTATCGTGTAACCCTGGAGCTTTTCGAGCTTTGCCAGGCGCAACGCATTCCCTTCATTTATGCGTCGTCGGCAGCTGTATATGGGGCAGGGCCGCATTATGCCGAAGACCCGGCCAATGAAAGGCCGTTGAATGTTTACGGCTATTCCAAATACCTTTTCGACCAGGTGTTGCGCCGTCGTATGCGCGACCTTGCGGCGCCGGTAGTGGGGCTGCGCTATTTCAATGTGTATGGCCCTCAAGAACAGCATAAGGGGCGTATGGCTTCTGTGGCTTTCCACAACTTCAACGAGTTCCAGCAAGGGGGGCACGTGCGTTTGTTCGGCGGCTGGGATGGATACGGCGACGGTGGTCAGATGCGCGACTTTGTGCATGTTGACGATGTCGTGCAAGTGAATCTGCATTTCATCGATCACCCCGAGGTGTCGGGGATTTTCAATTGCGGAACCGGCCGCGCGCAACCGTTCAATGATGTCGCGTCCAGCGTCGTAAACGCCATCCGCAGTCATCGGGGTGAGTCGACCCTCAGCCTCGAAGAGCAGGTGCGACAGGGCTTGTTGCGCTATATCCCTTTCCCGGATGATCTCAAGGGCAGATATCAAAGTCACACTCAGGCCGACCTGACCCAGCTGCGAGCGGCCGGTTACGACAAGCCGTTTCGCGACGTCCAGACAGGCGTGAGCGAATACATCACCGGGCTGCTCAGTTAGGTGAGTGTGCGGTCGGCGCCTCGCCGCCGCTTGCGTATGTCTACCAATGGACTTCTGCCTGATAAGAGCATTTTCAGGCGCCTGGGCCTGATCCATCATGAGGATGAGGCCCGGGTTGCCCGCATCCTGCTTGCAGTCCAGGGCCTCCAGTTCAAGGAGTCCATCCATGAATCCATTCCTCGAACCCACCGTCGCCACACCGCAGCCGTCGGCCGGCTGGCATCGTCCTTCGCGGCGCCCGGGTCAGCGTCAGTCTACGAGCGGCTCAAACTTACGGGCCTTTCTGCTTGCCGCCGCCATGCTCATTCCAGGGCTCGCGATGGCGGTGGATATCAATACAGCGACGGCGGAACAGCTGCAGGAAATTAAGGGCATCGGACCTAAGACGGCAGGGCTCATCATAGAAGAACGAGAGCGCGGTGGGCGCTTTGAATCATTCTCTGATATCTCAGATCGAGTTAAGGGAATTGGGCCCAAGAAGGCCGCTTCACTGGAAGCTGCAGGTTTGACGGTAGGCGCCACAGTGGCGGCCGCCTCCAAGGAAAGTGTTGCCCCTGCACGGACTGCCAGACGAGGGCGTTAGGCGGCGATGTATGGCAACCGCTCGAGTACGATCTCAGGCGTTGCATCTCACGGACACACCACGCCCTGCGCGGGCGTGGGTGTTCACTCAGCAAGCGTGGGCCGGTGTATGATTTTGCACATGAAAACCTATCCCACCATCGAAGACATCATCGGTTCGACCCCACTGGTGCGCTTGCAGCGGCTGCCCGGTGACGCCGGCGAGCCACGCGGCAACGTCATTCTGGCAAAGCTCGAAGGCAACAACCCGGCCGGCTCGGTGAAAGACCGCCCGGCCATTGCCATGATTCGCGAAGCCGAGGCCAGGGGCGAGATCAAAGCAGGCGATACCCTCATCGAAGCTACCAGCGGCAATACCGGCATCGCGTTGGCCATGGCCGCGGCGGTAAGGGGCTATCGCATGATACTCATCATGCCGGATAACCTTTCGCTCGAGCGCCGCGCCTCCATGACGGCCTATGGCGCCGAACTCATCCTCACTAAAGCCGAACAAGGCGGCATGGAATACGCGCGCGACCTCGCCGCTAAGATGCAGGCTGAAGGCAAGGGCAAAGTGCTCGATCAATTTGCCAACGCTGACAACCCGCTAGCACATGTGCAGGGAACCGGTCCGGAAATCTGGGAACAGACTGACGGCCGTGTGACGCATTTCGTAAGCGCCATGGGCACTACCGGCACCATTATGGGAGTCAGTAAGTATTTGAAATCGCGCAATCCACAGATTCAGGTGGTGGGCGCGCAACCCGCTGAAGGCTCGCAGATCCCGGGTATACGCAAGTGGCCGGAAGAGTACCTGCCTCGCATCTATGAGCCGGCCAGGGTCGATGCATTCGAATCCATTTCGCAGGCCGAGGCCGAGGAAATGGCCCGCCGTCTGGCCGCCGAAGAGGGCATATTCGGCGGGATTTCTTCCGCCGGTGCCCTTGTGGCAGCGCTGCGTGTGGCTCAGCGCGTGGAAAATTCCACCATTGTTTTCATCGTGTGCGATCGTGGCGATCGCTATCTTTCCACGGGTGTATTTAATTAACCGCCGGAGTCGCCGCCATGCGGCGCTCTAGTTCCTGTGCCAGGTCAGCCACTGAGCTGGCATAAAAATAACTGCGGTTGTATTGAGTCAAGGCAAAAAAGTTGGGGGTACCGACTCGGTACTCTACTGTATTGCGAGGCTCATCCACCAGGTTCACGATTCCCATGGGGTA
>JAJUGV010000170.1 GCA_029265795.1 Alcaligenaceae bacterium | reverse complement strand
CCGCGATATCCGTTCGTGGCAGGCTGAACAGTTCCGAAGCTGCAAACATACCGATCATTGCAGGAATTACCGCAACGCCGTCCAGCAGCTGCGGGCTGCCGAAAGTACCCCGGATCACGCCGTTGGCGCTCATTCCGATCGTGCCGACCAACAATCCCACTACGCCAATGAGCAGGCTGCGTACCATATACCCTTCGCTGAGCGTAGCGATGAGCGTCAGGCCCCAGAGGATGATCACAAACATCTCCGTTGGGCCTAGGCTGAGCACTATGCCGGTCAAGGGCTGAATGAGCAGCATCAGTACGGCGTACCCGATAAGGGAGCCCACACATGATGCACCGAGAGCGATACCCAGAGCCTCGTTGTGAAGCCCCTTGCGTGTCATGGGGTAGCCGTCAAATGTACTGGCCACCGCGGACGAGGTGCCGGGAATGTTCATAAGGATGGCTGTAATTCCGCCGCCGAACATTCCACCAGTGAAGATCGCAGTCAGGAAAAGAATGGCTGTGAGAAAGTCCAGCGTGAAGGTCATGGGCAGAAACATGGCCATGGCCATACTGGTTTGAAGACCAGGTACCACACCGAAAACCAGCCCGATTATGAGGCCGGGAATGACGAGTGACCATGGCCCCCAGGCAGAAAACAGGAGGGTGAAGCCGTCGGCAATCGAGGAGAAGTCGAACATGGCACACCACCCCGGTCAGAAAAAAAGCGTGTGTAGGGGGTAAGGCAGAATGGATTTGAAAAACCAGGTAGCTGCCGCGGCAAAGATGACCGCATACAGAACCACGAACCAGATGCGGCGCTCTCCGTTCAAATAGAGGGCTGCGGCCAAGAACAATGCCGATGCGCCGTCCATTCCCGCAACTGGGATGAGCAATATGTACACCCCAAACAGCGCCAGCATGTAGGCAGGACGAAATCTTTCCAGCGAAGTTGCGGTGACTTCTTCATCGGAACGGGCCTCACGGGGCGCTGCAGTGACTTGCTTGCGGGCATCATTCACGATGCCCGCAAGTGTTAGCCCGCACAGAAGAAGGCCCAGGATGGAGGCGGGCAGAATGAGGACAAGATTGCCAACCTTTGCGGATGCCCTGACCGTGTCATACAGGTAGAGACAGATGGCCACAGCGATACCCACCACAAGGAGGGTGTGCCCCCAATCCACCCTCTGAATCCAGCTTCTGTTTTCCATAGCTTTTCATCCATGGTGACTTCGGATTCAGGCTACTTCATCACATCACGGTACTTGCTGATGATCTCGAAGTTGCTCTTCATGACTTCGGTTGTTTTTTCGGGGCCTAGCCAGTCGGCACCCATTTTCATACTTTTGAGTTGTTCGAGGAACTTTTCGTTCTTCAAGGTACGTTCATAGGCTTCGACGAGCTTGTTGAAACGCTCCGGGTACTTCTGCCTGAACTTGGCAGATGTTGCGACACCGCGGATTGAGCCATCAAGCAGCGGAATCTGTATGCCCATGGGCTTCAAAGCTTCATTGACGGGGGGGACGTCATCCCAACCTTCCAGGGGCTTGTCTCGAACAATGGCCAAAGGCCTCACACGGTCGCGTATGCCTTCACTGCCTTCTGCCGCGAGAATTGTGAAATCCACCTGACCACCGGCCACGGCAGAACGTGCCTGGCCTCCGCTTTCATAGGTAACGACGTTCAAGTTCTTGGCGGGAATCCCGGCGGCTTCGAGCAGGAGGTATGTGGTGACCTGGCCCGCTGAGCTAGGCACGACACTCACGCTGTACTTGCCGGGGTTGGCTTTTATCGATTCAAGCAGCTCTGGCAATGTTTTGAATGGCCGATCTTTGTTGACTGCTATCAGGTCGTAGTCTGACCACTGGCCGTTGACGAAGGCAAAGTCGTCAAGCGTGAATGACGCATTGGTGTGGACGATGGAATTCGCGAGGTAGGGTGAAATGGAAGTCGACAGAACGGTGTGACCATCGTCGCCCTGCGCAAGAACGTAAGTCGCTGCGAGTTGACCGCCAGCCCCGGGGCGGTTCACCACCACCACCGGTTTGCCCAGTTCTTCACCCAGATACTGGGCGAGCAGGCGGGAAAAGCGATCTGCACTGCCACCGACACCAAAGCCAACTACAAAGTTCATGGGTTGACTTGGCCAGTCATCCGCAGCGGCGACTGCTGTGGCATGCGGTACGACCGGAGATACAGCCAAAACGCAGACGGCGCCAAGTAATACACGACGCCGCAAACGAGAAATCGTCCGGGACATGTCTTCCTCCTGGTTTTTTGGTGTGCTGCTGTGGATAACAATAAGTACCGCTGGAAATATTGTCAACAATATTGGTCGTGATGTGCAGGAATGTATTTATCGAAAACCCTTACATTCCAAGGAGTTTTACAATTTTTAGTACGTGTAGACTTGTGGGCTTCTGCTAACTTTCTACAATATTGTCAGCAAAATGTCCGATTCAGACCTCTCATACTCAGAGCTGGCATCCAATGCCACTCTGTCTGACCAGGTATACGAGATGATGGCCGACGCCATTATCCGGGGAGAATTCGCGCCCGGTTCCCGCCTTGTGGAAATGGACCTGGCGGAGCGGTTTTCCATCAGCCGGGGGCCTCTGCGCGAAGCAATGCGGCGGCTCGCGGAAAGGGGTCTGATTGTGAGGACCGCTCGTCAGGGGGCGCGTGTCACGAAGCTCTCTCCTGAAGTGCTGGAGGAGATTTCCACGGTGCGGGAATTACTGGAAAGTGCGGCATGCCGGCTCGCGGCGGAAAACATGAGCGATGCCGAAATTGCACAACTGATCGAAATTGTGGAGTCAGACTCGGCGCTGGTTGCGAATGGCGAAACCTATTATCGACGTGAGAATGCGCTCGACCTTCACTTCTGCATCGTGAGGGGGGCACACAACTCCATCATTGAAGACATTCTTTGCCAGAACTTGTACCCGCTCATCCGTATGTACCGGTACCAGCACAAGGTGGTCGAAGGGCGGGCAGAGCAAGCGTTGAAAGAGCACCGTGCCATCGTGGAGGCTATCAGCATGCGTGATGGTGAGCTGGCCCAGCTTCTGATGAAGCGCCATCTTGCGACGTCGCGCAGATTGCTGTTGGACGCCATATCAACAGCAGATAGACATATGGAATCAGCTTAAAGGAAGAGGGGGCGTTATGAATAGGTCAAAAACTTTGAGAGATCTGATCGGGCGCCCCCAGGCGCTGGTCGCACCCGGAGCCTTTGACGGCTTGAGTGCGCGTCTGGTTGAGCAGGCTGGTTTCGACTCGGTGTACGCCAGCGGAGGAGCTATCGCGCGAAGTACCGGCATTCCCGATCTCGGGCTGCTGAGCATGTCGGAGGTGGTGGAACGGCTCACCACCATGGTGGACGCGGTCAGCATCCCTATTATTGCCGACGCGGATACCGGTTATGGCAACGCTCTGAATGCGCAGCGGATGGCGAGGGCCTTCGAGCGCGCTGGCGTCGCTGCGTTTCACCTTGAAGACCAGCAGTTTCCCAAACGTTGTGGCCATTACGACGACAAGGCAATAGTGTCTACGCGTGAGATGACACAGAAGCTCCGTGCAGTGCGTGATGCGCTCAGTAACGATGATTTCGTGATTATCGCGAGAACAGATGGGCTGGCGGTGGAGGGCTATGACCGCACCATAGAACGTGCTCACCATTACATGGAGGCGGGAGCCGATGTGATTTTCGTCGAGGCCCCTACGACGGTGGAGGAAATCGAGGCGGTTGCGCGCGATCTTCCCTATCCCAAGCTCATCAACATGTTCAAGAGCGGAAAGACACCGTTTATGCCCGCGGATCGTCTTTCAGAGCTCGGGTACAAGATTGTGATTGTTCCGAGCGATCTGCAACGCGCAGCGATCAAGGGGATGCAGACTGCACTGGAAGCGATCAAGTCCGGTAATGAAGATCATCCTGGCTATCAGGCAATGATCAGCTTCAAAGACCGGGAAGCATGCATCGGGACAGCCGAATATCTGGAAAGGGAAGCACGCTACGCCAGCTAGACCCGCCACGCAGCAATTACATACACAGGAGACAAAGATGGGTGAATCAAATGACAGTCTGTCGGCGCTGCGAAAATTCAGTTCTGGAAATAGGGAATTCAGCTATTTCAGCCTGGAGGCCGCTGCCAGCAACGGAGCCGGGGACATCACGACACTGCCCCGCTCGCTGAAGGTACTCTTCGAAAACATGTTGCGTTATGAAGATGGTCTAGCTGTCACTGCGGAACACCTTCGCACTTTTAACGCTGCGGTGCGTAGCAAGCGCTTCGATCGGGAAGTCTTCTTTCACCCGACGCGCATATTGATGAATGATTCGGCAGGCATTCCACTGATGGCAGATCTGGCGGCGCTGCGAGCGGCAGTTGCCCGGAAAGGGGGAGACGCCGAACGCATCAACCCCCAGATCCCTGCCGATATGGTCGTTGATCACTCTGTGATGGTGGACGTCAGTGGAGACGAGTACGCTTTTGAAAGAAACCTGGATATCGAGTTCGAGCGCAATGAAGAGCGCTATACGTTTTTGCGCTGGGCACAACAAGCTTTTGACAATTTCCGCGTGGTTCCCCCGGGAATGGGAATTTGTCATCAGGTGAACGTTGAGTTTCTAGCGCGCTGCATCTGGACGGAGCAGCGTGGGGAGGAAACCCTCGTCTATCCAGAGACACTGCTGGGCACGGACAGTCACACCCCCATGATCAATTCGCTGGGAATCATGGGATGGGGCGTTGGGGGCATAGAAGGAGGTGCTGCCATGTTGGGGCAGCCCATCACCATGGCGCTGCCGCGCGTGGTGGGATGCCGGCTGGT
>JAJUGV010000161.1 GCA_029265795.1 Alcaligenaceae bacterium | reverse complement strand
ATGTACTTATTCAGCACCCGGGTCATCGCGGCTCGCAGGCCGGTCAGGTGGGTACCACCGTCGCGTTGCGGAATATTGTTGGTGAAGCACAGCACGGTTTCGGAATAGCCGTCGTTCCACTGCATGGCGACGTCCACACCGATGTTGGCATCGCCCACTGTGGAAGACGTGGACACCGCAAAGATGTTGCTGTGAAGTACCGTCTTGGAACGGTTGATGTACTGCACGAAGCCCTGCACACCGCCCAGGAACGCGAAGTCTTCTTCCTTGGCCTGGCGCTCGTCGATCAGACGGATCTTGACGCCGTTATTCAGGAAGGACAGTTCGCGCAGGCGCTTGGCGAGGATGTCGTAGTGGAAGTCGATGTCGTCGAAGATCTCCGGGTCGGCCAGGAAATGCACCGTGGTGCCAGTCTCTTCGGTTTCACCGGTGACCGCCAGCGGAGCCACACGTTCGCCGCGGCGGAATTCCATTTCGTGCACTTTGCCCGCACGGCAGATGCGAAGGCGCAGCCATTGTGACAAGGCGTTCACGCAGGATACGCCCACACCGTGCAGGCCGCCCGAGACCTTGTACGAGTTGTGGTCGAACTTCCCGCCCGCGTGCAGCTCGGTCATGACGATTTCCGCGGCACTGCGCTGGTGTTCGTCATCCTTGTGGATGTCGGTCGGGATGCCCCGGCCGTTATCGCTTACCGAAATGCTGTTGTCGGAGTGGATGGTGACGATGATGTCATCGCAATGGCCTGCCAGCGCTTCGTCGATGGCGTTGTCGACCACTTCGAAAACCATGTGATGCAGGCCGGTGCCGTCCGAGGTGTCGCCGATGTACATGCCCGGGCGCTTGCGCACGGCCTCGAGGCCTTTGAGCATCTTGATGGATTCGGCGCCGTACTCCGGCACGACCGGCACGACAGGAGTTTGGATTTGATCAGACATAGTTTTCCGGGTCAGATACGCATCGGCATGACGACATACTTGAACTCGTCGTCGTCCGGCGTGGTGAGGAGAGCGGATGCATTGACGTCGGGCTGCACCGACCAGCGTACGGATTCCGTTTTCACATTGGCCAGTACGTCGAGGAGATAGCTGACGTTGAAGCCGACATCCAGCGGCTCGTGGCCGTAGTCGATGTCGATTTCTTCAACCGCTTCTTCCTGTTCCGCGTTCGAGGAGGAGATACGCAGCAGGTTTTCCGACAGCTGGATACGGACCCCTTTCAGCTTGTCGGTGGTCAGGATGGCGGCACGCTGGAGGCTGCCCTGCAGTGCTTCGCGGTTGACCAGGAAATGGCGCGTGTACTGGGTGGGGATCACGCGCGTGTAGTCGGGGAACTTGCCCTCGACCAGTTTGGAGATCAGCTCGACGTTATCGAAACGGAACCGGATCTGCGTGGAAGAAACATCAATCTGCACCGGCTCGTCGGAGTCAGCCAGCAGGCGCTGCATTTCAAGAACGGTCTTGCGCGGCACAATCACGTCGTGGCGCGCTTCGATGCCTTCGGCAGCGGTGGCGCTATGGGCCAGGCGGTGGCCGTCGGTGGCGACCGTGCGCACCAGGCCGGGCTCGAACACGAACAGCAGCCCGTTCAGGTAGTAGCGGATGTCCTGCTGCGCCATGGCGAAGTGGACCTGATTGAACAGGTGCTTCAGCTGCTTTTGCGGCAACGAGAAAGAAACATCCCAGGCTTCCGGCACGGCCAACACCGGGTATTCGCCGGCATCGAGAGTCTGCAGCGCGAATCGGCTCTTGCCGGTCTGCACCGCCATGCGCCCGCCTTGAACGGCAAGCTTCACGTCGCCCGTATCGGGCAACGCACGCAGGATATCCAGCAACTTACGCGCAGCCACCGTGGTGGCAAACGAATCGGTACCGACACCGAAGCCCGCCTGCGTCGTAATCTGCACCTCGAGATCCGTGGCGATGAAGGCTACACCTTCGCCTTCCTTGCGCATCAGGATGTTCGCGAGGATCGGCAACGTGTTTCGGCGTTCGACGATCCCGGCCACGGTCGTCAATGGCTTTAGCAAGGCGTCACGTGTCGCTTGTACGAGTTGCATGGTTATCCTTTTAAGGTTTGTTCCAGTACGTGTAAGGCGTGGTTGAGTTCGGTCTGTTTGAGCCGCGCCTCGGAAATTTTACGAACGGCATGCAGCACCGTCGTGTGATCTCGCCCACCAAAGAGATCGCCGATCTCGGGAAGACTCTTTTGAGTCAGCTCCTTGGCCAGATACATGGCGATCTGCCGGGGCAAGGCGATATTGGCCGGCCGACGCCGGGAATACATGTCAGCCACCTTGATCTTGTAGTAGTCGGCCACGGTCTTCTGAATGTTTTCGACCGTGATCTGCCCGTTGGACACGGACAGCAAGTCCTTGAGTGCTTCCTTGCAGACATCGACCGAAAGCACTTCCTTGCCGTGGAAACGTGCGTAGGCGGACACCTTGCGCAGCGCGCCTTCGAGTTCGCGCACGTTGCTGCGCAGATGCTTGGCAATGAAGAAGGCCACTTCCTCGGGCATGGCAATGCCCTCGTGCTCGGACTTGCGCAGCAGAATCGCCACCCGCATTTCCAGCTCGGGCGGCTCGATGGCCACCGTCAGGCCGGAGTCGAAACGCGAAATCAGCCGGCTATCGATATTGGCCAGCTCCTTCGGGTAGGTGTCCGAAGTGATGATGATCTGCTTGCGCTGGGCCACCATGGCCTCGAACGCGTAAAAGAATTCTTCCTGCGTGCGGTTCTTGCCCGCGAAGAATTGGATATCGTCGATCAGCAGCAGGTCGAGCGAGTGGTAGTAACGCTTGAATTCGTCAAAGGCCTTGCGCTGGTATGCCTTCACCACGTCAGATACGTACTGGTCGGCATGCACGTAGCGCACACGCGTGCCCTTGCCGCTGGCAAGCAGCGAATTGCCAATCGCGTGGATCAGGTGGGTCTTGCCCAGGCCCACGCCACCGTAAAGAAATAGCGGGTTGTACGACACGCCCGGGTTCTCGGCCACCTGCAAGGCGGCGGCGCGTGCCAGCTGGTTCGCCTTCCCGGTCACGAAATTGTCAAACCGCAACTCAACATTGAGCCGGGAACGGTCGTGCAGCGCTTCGGCCGTGGCGGATGCCGCCGCAGCAGCCGGGGTGGGCGCAGACGCGGCCGCAGCCGTCTGGGCCGCCACCGTTTGAGCAGGCGCCGCCGGGCTTGGGGTGCTGTTGCTTACCGCCGCGCCATCAGCGGCTGCCGGCCTGGGCATGGCTGTTGCCGATCGTCCACCTGTACTGGAGGGGAGTTCGAAAGCCACGGTTACCGGGCGGGAGAACCACTCACTGGCCAGCGATTCGATCTGATGAGAAAAATTCTTGCGCACCCAGTCCAGCTTGAAGCGATTGGGCGCAGACACACGCAGCACGCCCTGGTCTTCATCGAAAGCCAGGGGTACCAGGGGGCGGATCCACGCGCTGATCTGTTGGGGAGGGAGTTCCTGCTCCAGTTTCTGGACGCAGGTCTGCCAGAATTCATTCATTGTCGACCACTTCAGTAAACCTCGATTCTACCCCGTCGGGGGCCTAGTTATCCACAGGCGGGACCCGCGCTGCCATGCGTATTCGCCCCAAGTGTTTGACTAAGCTATGGAAATTTGATGAAATGGTGGGCTTTTCGAGAACACCTGCTCTTTTCATTATTCGGATCCGTCATGAAACGCACTTTCCAACCCTCCGTCACCCGTCGTAAGCGCACTCACGGCTTTCGCGTACGCATGAAGACTCGTGGTGGCCGCGCCGTCATCAACGCGCGTCGCTCCAAGGGTCGCAAGCGCCTGTCCGTCTGAGTCGCAGCCACGCAGCGCCGCCGGCTTGCCACGGCGCCAACGTGCTGATGCGAGCCTCTTTCCCTCCTGCGGCCCGCCTGCATCGCCCTTCTGAATTTGCATCCGCCCTCAAGGGCAAGCATCTGGCAAAAGGCGAGCTTTTTGTTGTCTCCACGCCTCGGGGCCCACGCCGTGAAGAACCTTCGGGCGCACGCCTCGGATTGGTGATCGCCAAGCGCATGGCCCCGTTGGCCGTCACGCGCAACACCATCAAACGCGTCATTCGCGATGCATTCCGGCAACGGCGCCATGAATTGCCGTCCCGGGATCTCGTCTTCCGCTTGCACAAACGCATCGAGCCCTGCTCACTGCGCGAGCTGAAGAAGCGAGTGCGCATTGATGTCGAGGCGCTACTGGAGAAAAGTCTCCGATGATCCGGCAACTGCTGATTGCACCCATTCGGTTCTATCGCTACGTGATCAGCCCGTGGACGGGGCATGGTTGCCGATTCACGCCCACCTGTTCCGTCTACGCAATAGAAGCCATCGAGACCCACGGTGCAATGCGTGGAAGCTGGCTCACCACTCGCCGCCTCCTGCGCTGCCACCCATGGTGCGAAGGCGGCCACGATCCGGTTCCCCCGACGCACGCCGGCTCGAACGGCGGCTCGGCCGCTTGACTACAATGCCTGCGCTTCGCTCCGCCACATTCCCGGGCAAGCTCCGCTACACTTTCACGAATTTGCCTCGTTTCGTTCTGTAAAGGCGCTATGGATATCCGACGCACCATCCTCTGGATGATTCTGACCTTCTCCCTGCTACTGTTGTGGAACAACTGGCAGACCTATAACGGCAAGCCGTCGCTTTTCGGCTCCAGCCTTACGTCGCAGACGGTCGATCCCGCCGTACAGGCGCAACAAGCGCAACAGGCGCAGGCTGATGCCAGCATTCCCTCGGCAGCTCCCGTTACGGCCCAGGCGTCCACCGCCGCCGTACCCGGAGAACAGGCACCTGCGGCCACGCAATCGGAACAGATACAGGTCAGCACCGATGTCCTGCGTCTGACGTTCGATACGCAAGGGGCACAACTGGTCCGTGCGGAGCTTCCCCGCTTCACCATTTCCAACGACAGCGATCAGCCGTTCACGCTGCTGGACCGCCGCCCAGGCTACATCTATGTTGCGCAAAGCGGTGTGGTGGGTGCAGCCGCCGGGCAAAGCTTCCCCACTCACCTGACGCCGTTCCGCTACCTCGGTCAGCAACAGCAAGACGGGCAGACCGTCGTGAGCTTCGAGGCCACCTCGGATGACGTGCGGGTCGTGAAGTCGTTTGTGCTGGCCCCGGGCAGCTACGAAATTGCCGTCCGCCACGAGATTCACAACCTGGGTGACAACCCAATCCAGCCGTCGGTCTACCTGCAGCTGGAACGTGACGGTAACGAGCCCGACGGCTCGGCTTTCTACAGCACCTTCACCGGCCCGGCGTTGTACTCGGCTGAAGACAAGTACCAGAAGATCGACTTCTCTGATCTCGACAAGGGTCGCAGCAACTTCACCCGCGATGCCGACAACGGCTGGATCGGCAT